>JANYBS010000138.1 GCA_025360715.1 Candidatus Eiseniibacteriota bacterium
ATATTGGCCCAGGTTCGTCACTGCGGGGTCGTAGAAATGTCGCGGCGCGATCGTGGCGCCACCGAAGAGCGAATACGCCGGCCGGTTCTGGTGCGAAGCCGCGGACGAATCGAACCGCGCCGCCGACTGATCGGCCGCCGCAGAGCGAGCCTCGGGCGAGCGCTCGCGCGCCAGATTCACGCACTGTTCGACGGTGAGCGTATCGCCGACCTGCGCGCGTGCTGTTGGCGCGACCAACACGATGAGCAGCAAAGGCAACGCCAGACACCAGAATCGCAACCGGACCTGGATTGCCAATCGTGCTCCCTTCTCACTTTGAATCTGTTGGAAAACCCCAGACGCACCAGCCACTCGAACACCGGCCAACCCAGCCAGAAGCTACTTCTTCTTGAGCACTTCCTCCACGACATCGACCGTCTGGAGCAACCGATCTGCAGCAGGCGTCGGCCCGCTGGCGCGCGCGGGTACGGCCAGCGCGGCGGCGACCTCCTGCTCGAGCCGCACGGCGAGCGCCTCACGGTGCGACGCGCGCAGCTTCGCGCTCACGCGCTGCGTAGCTTCGGCCGCGCCCACAGGCGATTCGGAGACGACGCCCTTGGAGCGCAGCCACGCCGCCATGCCCGTGACGTCCAGCCGCATCACATCGAGGCCCACGTCACGCGGCTCGCCGCAGCGCTCCATGGCCACTGCACAGAGTCCGACGGCGACTCCCGCTGCCAGCGGCGCACGGTGGGAGTCCGCGTGATCGAGCAGCTTGCGCATGCCTGCCGCGTACAGCGTGTCTGCGTCATGCGCCCGCCACCACACCACCGCGGTGTGTGCCGCTGCTGGAACGCGGCCGGGGCGGCCATCGGTGACCGCTTCGACCACGGGCTCCAGGTTCTCGCAGAAGGCGATCGTGCTGCGCGCCGATGGCGTTGAGGCGGCGAACACGTCGCCCCACAGGAGCAGCCGGACGAGCGCGAGGATCCCGGTGATCCAGCCGATCCGCCGCCGATCTCGTTGGTGTGTCATGGGTCCACCTCCGGAAAGTAGTCGTTAGAATCGCCGGGACACGCCCGGATGGACGGTCACCGCGCCCTGCCGGTCGAGCGAGACGCCGAGTGACGGCGTCCACTTACTCGCAGTCGCCAGCCGCGCGCCGATCGCGGTCACCAACTCGGCGCCCCCCAACTCGGGAGTGCCGCTGTTCTCGCCGGCGGGTCCCACACTCATCAGCGCCGCGCTCACGCCAAAGATCTCGCCGACCAGTTCCATCGCCGGCGTCACCTTCCATTCCGCGGCAATGCCGTAGTTGACGATGTCTTGCACGTCGACGCGCGCTGGACGGCCGACCACGGTGTAGCCCAGGTCCACGTGCACATCCCACGGCCCGGCGGCCTTGCTGGCGATCGCCCAGATCGTGTAGTCGGGCTGGCCCGTGCCGATACGCGGCGACTTCGCGGTCGGCAGCTTGGCTTCGAGTGCCATCGCCAGCGCGGGACGACCGCCTCGCTCCGCGGCGAACCGGTACGTGAGCGTGGCTTCCAGATCACCCAGTCCGCGTGCAGCGGGGCCGTTGCCATCGGCGATGCGGTCGTACAGCACCGGCTCGACCAGCAGTTCGAGACGGTCATGGATGCCATACCCGATGGCCCATGGCACCGCGGTCTCGCTACCGCCCTCGGCGGCTTGCCGCTCGAAGCCCGCCTCGACCTCGAACTGGTGCGCACGCAATAGCCGGGTCGATTCCGTCTCGAGCGGCTGACCCGCCGCGGCGCTCGACGCCCAGAGCGCAGTGATGAACACGAGCAGCACCTGTGGCCGTACGGTCATGGCACCTCCGAAGATGAATGTGATCCGCGCGAGGTCTTCCTGGCGACGACGCGGCGAGCGAAGGCGGTCCCCAACCCTCGCTCGCACTATCGGTGTGCCGGTTGAACGCTTCTCGAACGGATCGGCCGGCCGCCGTAGCGCGGAAGCAGGATCGCGAATCGCGCCCCGCCCAGCGCGGAGCTCGCGACCGTCGCATCACCGCCGTGCGCGCGCGCGACGCGGCGCAGGATCGGCAGGCCCAGACCCACGCCCGGCCGCGAGGCACGCGCCTGCGCGCCGCGAAAGAAGGGGTCGAACACGCGCGCAAGATCCTCGGGCGCGATCCCCGGGCCCGCATCCTCGACCACCAGGCACACGTCATCGCCGGCCGCGAACGCAGTGACCTCGACACGCACGCCCGGCGTGGTGAACTTGCACGCGTTGTCGAGCAGGTTGCGCAGGCCCGCGATGAGCAATACCGGGATTCCCGCCACGACCAGATCGAGCGCGCACTCCGCGACCAGGTCCTCGCGGCGGTCCGGATGACGCGCCAACACGTCGGCGACCGCGGCGCTCACCACGTCGGCGAGATCCACAGCCTCGGTGCCCGCTGGCGCACCAGCGTCCTCCTCATGGGCGGTCCGCAACAGGAGCATCGCCTCGACGAGCTCGCTCATGACGGTCACCTGCTGCGCGATCCGGTGAAGCCCATCCTGCTGGCCGGGTGCGATTCCGGGCGCCGAGCGCAACAACTCGAGTTCACCGGAAAGCACCGTGAGCGGCGTGCGCAGCTCGTGCGAGACGTCCGCGGTGAACCGGCGTTCGGCGCGCAACCGCTCGTCCAATCGCGAGAGCAGCCGGTCGAACGCCTCACCCAACTGGTCAAGCTCGACGACCTGACTGTGCACGCCAAGTGGCCCCACTTGCGGCTCGCCGGCGATCTGCGTCGCGCGAGCGGTCATCTGCGCAAGCGGCAGCAACTGCCTGCGCACCAGCCAGCGGCTCACGAAGAACGACACCAGCAACAGCGGCGCGGCGACCAGGCCCAGCGCGCGCGCCAGCGTCGCGAGCTCTGCTTCACGCCATGGCCGCATCAAGGCCACCTCGACCACCGCGCCGGTGGCCGTGCGCCGGCGGCTCACCAGTCGCGGCTTCGCGGCCCCTGCGCCAGCGGCCACGGTGCCCGCGAGCAGCGCGCCGCTGGCGGCGGTGATCGTCACGCGCATGCCGGGCTCCACGCCCTCGCTGGCGGCGGCGCGCGCCGCGGCACGCTCCGAGCCAAGTTCGCGGGTCTCGTCCTCCAGGTCCGCCACAAGGCGGCGGGCGACGGCATCCACGCTGCGCTCTTCTTCACGGCGGATCTCGATCCCGGTGCCGGCGAGTGCGAGCGCCGCGAATGAGAGCACCACGATGACCGCCATCGCTTGTTGCAGCAGCGTGAGGCGGGCGATGAGGCTGCGCGGCATCAACGCGCGACATCCAGCCGATAGCCCGCGCCGCGCACGGTATGCACCGAGCAACCGGTGGATGCGGCGAGCTTGCGGCGCAGCCTGCTCAGGATGACGGCCAAACTGACGGCTGCCGCCTCTGAGATCTCGCCCCAGTGTGCTTCCAGGAGTTCGTCGCGTGTGATCACCCAGCCGGGTCGCGCGGCAAGCGTCTCGAGCACGGCCCACTCGCGTGCCGTGAGTGGAACTTCGACTCCGGCGCGCATCAAACGCCTGGCGGTGAAATCGAAAAAGGTCTCGCCGCATCGCAATTGCGAGGGCGGGGCCACGCCCTGCCGGCGGCCCAGCGCACGCAATCGCGCGTGCAGTTCAGCGAGTGCGAACGGTTTGCGCAGGTAGTCGTCCCCACCGGCGTCGAGCCCGCGGATACGATCCTCGACCTCGCCACGCGCGGTCAGGAACAAGATGGGCGTGAGCACGCCTTCGGCTCGCAATGCACGACAGAGCACGAAGCCGTCTCCGTCAGGCAACATGACATCGAGCACCAGCGCATCGAACTCGCCTTCTCTCGCCCGATCGAGCCCTTGCGCGAGCGTCGCAGCCGAACTCGCCTCGAAGCCCGCAGCCGAAAGTGATCGCTCAAGGAGCTCGCGGGTCGGCGGGTGATCCTCAACGACGAGAACTCGCAATGCTGGTCCTCCGGATGGAATCCCGCTTTTTTTCATCGTCCACCCCGCAATTGAACGGGAACTGAACGTGAAATCGCCGCGCGCTCACCCGAACAATTTCGCCAAGCCGAACGCCGCGGCGGCGGCGAGGCCGCCTACCAATGCGGTCTGCAGGCCGCTGCGCCATGGCGGTGCGCCGGTGAAACGGCCCTTCAGGTAGCCGAACACCAGCAGCGCGACGAGCGTGCAGACGACCGATACGCCAAGTGCCCGGTGCGCCTCGCGCACGAAGAAGTACGGCGACAGCGGCACGAACCCGCCGGCGATATACGCGCCGGCGATGGTGAGCGCCGAGGTGAGCGCGCGCTTGGGGTCGGGCGCTTCCAGGCCCAACTCGAACTTCATCATGAAGTCCACCCACGCTTGCGGCTTGGCCTCGAGCGCATT
>JANYBS010000150.1 GCA_025360715.1 Candidatus Eiseniibacteriota bacterium
CCGAACGCTTGCGACATGTAGCCGATGCGCGACTTCACCACGTCGGGTTCGCGCGCCACGCTTGCGCCGGCCACTTCGGCATCGCCGCGGGTGGGCGAGAGCAGCCCGCACAATATGCGGATCGCGGTCGTCTTGCCCGAACCATTCGGCCCCAGGATCCCGAAGATCTCGCCCTGACGGACGTCGAACGACACACCGTCCACGGCCGCGACATCGCCGAAGCGCTTGACCAGCGCCCGAGCCGAGATCACGACGGGCGCAAGTGCGGACGCGCTCGCGGGCACGCTTACGGGCACGCTCGCTGGCACGCTCGTGGGCACGCTCGCTGGCACGCTCGCGGACGCGCTTACGGGCACATCGTCGCCCGCGACGTTCATCGCGGCAGCCGGCCGAAGTGTGCGTCGGCGGGCAGGCCGGCCTTGAGCTCGCCGTTCGTGGGCGCGAGCTTGATCTTGACCGCGAACACGAGGTTCGCCTGCTCTTCTTCGGTGAGCGCGGCGCGCGGTGTGAACTCCGCCTGCGTGGCGATCTGGATCACGCGGCCCGCATATTCCTTCTTGGCGCCGATGGGCCGCACTGCGACCGGTTCACCCCGATGAAGTTGGGAGAGCAGCGGCGCGGCGACGTACACGCGCATCCACAACGAGTCCGGCGAACCGATCGTGATCACCGGTAGGCCCGGATTCACCAACTCGCCGCGCTCGAAGTTCTTGAGCAGCACCACGCCATCGCGCGGCGCGATCATCACCAGTTCGCCCGCGCGGCTGCGCGCACCGGCAAGCTGCGCCATGGCGGCGGTCGCGCCCTGCTTGGCCGCGTCGACCTGCATGCGGCGATAGCCGTCTTCCAGCAAGCGCGCTTGTTCGGAGGCCGCCTTCTCATGTGCTGCTGCCGCATCGCGGGTGGCGCGCGCGCGGTCGAGGTCTGACTGCGACACCGCCTGAGTGGCCGCCAACTTGGCGATGCGCGCGTATTGCGCTTCGGCGAGCCGGCGGTCGGCGGCGGCGGCGGCGAGCTGCGCGCGGGCCACCAGCACCTCTGCGGGCCGAGCGCCCTGCGCCTGGTCCTTGGCTTGGGACTGCGCGCGCTGGGCTTGCGCAAGCTGGGACGCCAGTTCGGCCGCGATCTCGCCGCGGTCGAGCACGGCCACGGTGTCGCCGGCGTTCACGTGGTCGCCTTCTTCCACGTTCATGCGCACGACGCGTCCGCCCACCTGCGAGGCCAGGTCCGTCTCGTCCATCTCGATCGTGCCCGAGCCGCGGACGCTCTTGTCACCGCTGCACGCACCAAGCGCCGCTGCCAGGAGGAGCAGCGCGATCGGGCGGTTCGAGCGGGACATCGAGGGCCTCCGAACCTTGTGGCGAGAGACGACGGTCAGCGACGGACGTCGGGCAGCAACAAGTCGATCCGGCCGATCACCATCGCGTGCGACTCGGGCCGCCCGGCGAGCACGGCGCCCACAAGCACCTCGAGCTGACCGTCGCGCCGCAGCACGTAGGCGGCGAACGCATCGACGGTCTCGAGCGGCTCGCGAGTGACGATCGCGAGCGAGCGCTGCGGCAGGTTCGCGCGCGAGGCCATACCGTCCTCGAGTGGGAACGCGAAAGGCCGGCGCAGTTTCACGAAGCGGTCGCGGGCCTGCTCCGCATCGTGGCCATAGAGCTGCGGATCCAGGCTGAGCGTGTTAATCACGAGTTCGGCCGGCGGTCGCACCGCGTCGCCGGGATCGACGGCGGATGCGAGCACCGGCACGCGCAGCCGGCCCAGGTCGCGCGCCGCGCCATCGCGCGCGGGCACGGTGGTCTCGACGGCACCGCTTTGCGCCGCCGCAGTGTCGTTCGAGAACGCGTTGCGCAGCAACTCCCACGCGCGCAGCATCGCGTCGTGGTCGGTGCGGCCTGTGCGGCCGCGACTCTTGGCGAGCGCCCATGCGCGATAAGTGGCCTCGTGCTCGCTGTCGCCGAGTGCGTTGGCGATGCGCACCGCCACGTCTTCGCTGGGCACCTTGCGACCGTTCTCGATGTTGAAGAGGAACGATGGCGCCAGGCCGCCGGTCTCCTCACTCAATCGCTTGAGCGACCATCCCGCGTTCAAGCGCAGGGTTCGCACCCGGCTCGCGACGGGGTCGTCGGCGAGGGCGCGCGCGGCGGGAGACGTGCGGGGCGTGGTACCGGACATGCAGCGGAAGTTAGGGCAATTGACGCAAAGGGGGAAGTGCGCCCCGCGGCGCGCGCCCTGCGATGCTAACGTGATGTTTCTATGAACGTCCCGGCCGAGCTTACGCCTCTTCAGGACCCGCCCGACGCGAGCCGTGGCCGCGCACCGTTGTCGCGAAACGTTGTCGCGCTCGGGCTGACGTCGCTCTTCACCGACGTCTCGACCGAGATGCTCGTCCCGGTACTGCCGCTCTTCGTGACCGCCACGCTGCACGCGTCCGTGGCCAGCTTGGGGTTCATCGAAGGGATCGCCGAGTGCACCGCGTCCGTGCTGCGACTGGGCGCAGGCTGGCTGAGCGACCGCAGTGGCCACCGCAAGCCGTTCTTGATCTTCGGCTACGGCCTCTCGGGCGTGGCCAAGGCCGTCATGGGCCTGGCCGCCACGTGGCCGGTCGTGCTGGGATTGCGATTCACCGATCGCATCGGCAAAGCGCTGCGCAATCCGCCGCGCGATGCGTTGATCGCGGAATCCACGAGCGACGCCGGCCGCGGCCGCGCGTTCGGCCTGCACCGCGCGCTCGATACGCTCGGGGCAGCCATCGGGCCGCTGCTCGCGTGGTGGCTGCTCGGGCGCTGGCACACGCTGGGCGCGGCAGGCTACCGTCGCCTGTTCCTGGTCTCGGCGATCCCTGCGGCCATCGCCGTCGCGATCCTGATATTCGTGGTACGCGCGCCGCGCCGTGCGCCCCTCACCGCGCGCGCCCTGCGCGCCCGCGCCGGTTCGTATGGCGCGCCCTTCCGGCGCTTCCTCATGGTCGACGCCATCTTCCAGCTGGGCAACAGCAGCATGGCATTCCTGCTCCTGCGTACGCAGGCCGCGGGCTGGAGCGCTGGGCAGGTGGCGCTGGTCTACTTCGGATACAACTTGCTCTATGCCGCACTCGCGCTGCCCTTCGGGGGCTGGAGCGACCGCATCGGCCGGCGGCCATTGCTCGTGGGCGCGTATCTCGTGTATGCCTGCAGCTACGCCGTGGCTGCAGGGTGGGCGACGCGCGCCGGTGTCGTACTGGCGTTCGCGCTGCTCGCGGTGCACAGCGCGCTCATCGAGGGCCAGGGCCGCAGCCTGGTCGCGGACCTGGTCCCCGCAGATGCGCGTGCGACCGCGTACGGCGTGCAGGCCACGGTCGTGGGGCTGGCGCTGCTGCCTGCGAGCATCATCGCTGGCGAACTCTGGGACCATGTCGCGCCGGCGGCGCCATTCGTACTGGGCTCCGCGCTCGCCGCGATCGCGGCGCTGGCCATGCTGTTCCTTCTTCCGATGCATCGCGAGTTCGAGGACCGACATGAAGTTCCCATCCGCACGTCACGGTGAGTTCGCGCGCCTGCGCGGTTTGATCGCGGGCCTGCCCGAGGGCGAAGGCGTGCTCGTCGGGCCGGGCGATGACGCCGCGGTGATGCGGCCGTCGCCGGATCATGATCTGGTGGTGACCACCGACACGTTCGTGGAAGGCCGCCACTACCGCACGGACTTGCTCTCGCCCGAGGCTGTGGGCCGCCGGCTTGCCGCCGCCAACCTGAGCGACCTCGCCGCGATGGCCGCGCGCCCGCGCTGGGCCACGATCGCGTGCACGGTGCCGCCGCGCGGCGACGAGGGCATCCCGCGCGTGATCGAGCTGGCGTGTGCGGCGGCACTCGCGGAACAAGGTGCCGCGGTGGTCGGCGGCAACCTTTCAGCCGGCGATGGGCCATCGGTATGGACCGTGACGCTGATCGGCGAGGTGGCGAAGAACCGCTGGTGGTCGCGCGAGGGCGCGCGCCCCGGCGATGTCCTCGCGACGACCGGCCACCCCGGGCGCTCGGGCGCGGCGATCGCCCTGGCGCTCTGGCACAGCCCGCCATCGCTCGAGCACGTGCCGCCGGAGCTCTTCGCGGCGTACGCGCGGCCCGAATGCCGCGTGGAAGCAGCGCTCGCGATGGCGGCGCTCGGCGTGGTGCGCGCGGCGATCGACATCAGCGATGGCCTGGCGGCCGACCTGGCGCATCTCTGCGAGGCGAGCGGTGTGGGCGCGCAGCTGCGCGAAGAGCTCCTGCCCGCAGATGAACCGTTGCTCGATGCGGCGCGGCTGCTGGCCGGGAACCTGACGCGTGAGCGCGCCGACATCATTCCCGCGCCGGAGCAAGGTTTGGCCGAGCATCTCCGCTTTGGTTCCAGCGACGACTACGAGTTGCTGATGGCGATCGATCCGGCGCGCGTGCAGGAGGCGCGTTATGCCGCGGCCAACGCGGGCGCCGCATTGCATGTGATCGGCGTGTGCACCGAAAGCGCGAGCGAGCGCACGATCCTGCGCCGCGATGGCCGCCAGGAGCCGCTGCCCTCGCGCGGGTACGACCACTTCGCCTGAACGGGTCAGTGGTACATGGTCTTGATGCGGCCCCACGTGCTGCGGATCGCCGGGGTCGAGCACGTGCCGTTGCTCGGGAACGTGGGCGAACCGATCTCGCTCCACTGGCCCACGCCGTACTGGCCCGGTCCGCCGCAGAACTGGATCGAATGAGCGGCCGCCACGTTCGTGACTGCGGCGCCCGCTGCCCAGAAGCCTGCACTGACGCCCGTGGCCTCGTTCTCCTGGCCACCCGCGCCCCACTGCACGTAGTCGATGATCAGGTCGGTCGCGGTGAGGAGCGTGCTTGAGCCGAAGTTCGAAGGCACATAGAGCGCCGCCGAACCCGTGGCGGGCAGGTTGACGCTTGGGAAGTAAAGGGCCGTCGCCGAGTCCGCTCCGATAGCGTTGAAGTGCAGCACGACATGGCCATTGCCGGGCACGCTGATCGTGTGGCTCGAGCCGATGTCGAGCGTCTGCAGGGCCACGCCGGCGATCTTGAGGCGGTAGAGTCCTAGATCGCCCGCAGCGCCCAGGTTCGCGATCTCGATCTTGTTGAGGCCGCCGGCGTCGTTGAAGAGCACCTGCACGATGCGGAAGTCCGACACGTTGGCTGCGCCGCTCGCGACCACGTCGACAACGCCGTTCATCGATGGCCAGTGGGGCATGCAGTAATACAATTCTCTACGAACGGTCGTTGCGGCCCACGCGCATGCTTTTCCTGTCAACAGGCCACCAGCACCGGACCCGAATCCGAAATGGCCATTGCTGGTGGCAGTTGCAGTGTCACCACTAGTCACGCTGTGGGAGCTGCCTGTTCCCACCCAGATCACCTTGTCGCCGATATTGCAGGTCACACTGGGCGGCTGAAACTTGAGCGCCCCACCCGTGGCGTTCACTCGCACCTGCCCCGCGTGGGCAGTGGCGGCGACGAAGAGGGCGGCGATGGCGATGATCAGCAGGCGCGCGTGACGGGGCATTCCGGTTCCTCCCCCGACTGGCGGAGCCGGTCGGCGGTCTTGAGCGTTGATCAGCGAGAGCCGCGCCGTGCGGGCGACGCGGAGAGCTTGAGGTTCTTTGCGGCCGGTGCGGCAGCGGCGCGACTGCGCGAGGACGCCTTGGACGCGGGCTTCGC
>JANYBS010000176.1 GCA_025360715.1 Candidatus Eiseniibacteriota bacterium
GCGCCGGGCGCGGCGGCATCGCCGGCGGTCGCGATCGTCACGATCACGGTGCCGACCGGGACCATCTCGCCTTCCTCGGCGTGCAGCGTCTCGATGGTGCCGGTGCGCGGCGAGGGGATCTCGACGCTCGCCTTGTCGGTCATGACCTCGACGAGCGGCTGGTCCTCTTTGACCGCGTCGCCGGCCTTGACCAGCCAGCGCACGATCTCGCCTTCCGCCACGCCCTCACCGATGTCCGGAAGCTTCAGTTCGTAGGCCATCGCGGGTCTCCCTAGTAACTCATCACGTGCTCGATCGCAGCGAGCACGCGCTTGGCGTCGGGCAGGTAGGTGTGTTCGAGCGTGTAAGGGAAGGGCGTGTCGTAGCCGGTCACGCGCAGGACCGGTGCCAGCAGACGGGTGAGCGCCTTCTCGGCGATCTGCGCGCTCAGTTCTGCGCCGAAGCCGCAGGTGCGCGGGGCTTCGTGCACGATCACCGCGCGGCCGGTGCGGCGCACGCTCTCGAGCATGGCCTCGGCATCGAGCGGCACGAGCGTACGCAGGTCGAGCACCTCGCAGTTCCAGCCCTTCTGCGCCGCGAGCTCGGCGGCCTCGACGCACGTGGGCACCATGGCGCCATATGCGATCAAGGTCAGGTGTTCTCCTGCGCGGGCGATGCGCGCCTTGCCGATGGGCGTGGTGTATGCCCCTTCGGCGACCTCTTCCTTGGTGGAGCGATAGAGCCGCTTGGGCTCTAGGAAGATGACCGGGTCCTCGCCAGCGATGGCCGCGAGCAGCAGGCCCTTGGCGTCGGACGGCGTGGAGGGGATCACCACTTGCAGGCCCGCCGTGTGCGCGAAGTAGGCTTCGGGGCTTTGCGAGTGGTACAGCCCGCCGCGGATGCCGCCGCCATAGGGCGCGCGCACGATCACCGGGCACGAGTACTGGTTCGCCGAGCGCCAGCGCAGCTTGGCCAACTCGCTCACGATCTGGTCGAAGGCGGGGTAGATGAAGTCGACGAACTGGATCTCGGCGATCGGCCGCATCCCGTAAAGCGCCATGCCGATGGCGCCGCCCACGATGCCGTTCTCGGCAAGGGGCGTATCGGCCACGCGGTCGGCGCCGAACTCGGCCTGCAGGCCCTCGGTGACGCGGAAGACGCCGCCATTGCGGCCCACGTCCTCGCCCAGGACGACCACGCGCGGGTCGTCACGCAGCGCCACGCGCAGCGCATCCTGGATGGCCTGGACCATGGTCATCTGAGGCATCGGGAAGCTCCCTGATGAGATGGGGTGGGTCGTGAACGCCGCAGGTTAGCCGAGCGCGATGCGCGGCAGCAAACGCAGCGGGGTGGCCGCCGCGCGAGACCGGGCGGGATCACCGCCGGCGCACTGCAGGCGCGACTCGTGCCTGCCGATGACCCGTGGAGTGGACGCCGAAGTTAGCTTCGGCTAACTTCTCGGCCGAGGATTGAATCTCTGGAGGAGTGAATGATCCATTCAAGCAGATCGCGTTGCTGCTATTCCGCGCTTTTCGCCGCCCTGATCGCGACGACGTGCCTGCTCGTGGGCTCTGCGGTCGCCGGCAGCGACTCCGGTGGCTCGGGTTCCGGCGGCGGCAGCTCCGGCTCGGGCAAGGGCAAGAGCCCCAACAGCGGCCCGGGCGGCCACGGCAAGAGCGAACTCGCAGGCGTGTTCTCGCCCGCCGACCGCGTGCGCGAGTCCAGCACGTCGCGCGCCGAGGTCACGGACTCGCCGGCCACCATCAAGGCCCACACGTGGGCGTATGACGTGGGCGTGGTGTCGTACTCGCATGACGCCGTGGACTCGCTGCGCAGTGATGCCCTTGAGTACATACCCGTGGGCATCACCTACGGCGTGACCGATCGGCTTGAGCTGGGCGTCTCGGCCAGCCCCTACGGCAGCGACTGGTTGCGCAACACGGTCGCGCAGACGACCGATCAGGGCTCGGGCGTTGGCGGCTACGGATTGCGCGTCAAGGGGTGCTGGGCGGGCAACGACAGCAGCGCGTTCGCGGTGGGCAGTTCGGTCTTCTTGAGTTTCGCGCCGCCGGTCGATGGCGTGACCCCCAAGCCCGATGGCGGCGTGCGCGTGCCGGTGCGCGTGGAGCTGGGCGGCGGGTTCCAGATGGGGGCCATGGGCGAGGTGGACCTGCGCAACGATCCCGGCGGCACGAATCAGCATGCCGAGTACGTGCAATCGCTCAACCTCTCGCACGACATCCGCGAGCACCTGAGCGGATTCGTCGAGGTGGTGCATGCCTCGAGTGCATTGGCCACACAGCCGTCGCTCACCGCGCTCGATGCGGGCGTGTCGTGGGACCTGTTCGCGCATCTGGGCCTGAGCGCGGCGATCACCTATGGCGTCTCGGACGGGCGCGGCGACGTGGGTGCGCTCGCGGGGCTGGGAGTGCACCTCACCCGGTGACCACCGCCCGCCTGACGCGCTCGCGCGAGGACTATCTCAAGGCCCTCTTTGCGCTCGAAGGCGGCACGCGCGCCGTGCATGTGACGCCGCTGGCGAAGCGCTTGCGCGTGACGGCGCCCTCGGCCACGAACATGCTCGCTCGGTTGGCGCGCGAGGGCCTGGTCACTCGCGCCGCGCGTGGCGAGGCGCGGCTCACGGCGCTGGGTCTGCGCCGCGCGCTGCAGACGCTGCGGCGGCATCGTGTGCTCGAGACTTACCTGGTGCAGGCGCTGGGACTCGATTGGGCCGCGGCGCATGACGAGGCCGAAGTACTCGAGCACGCGGTGAGCGACGCGGTGCTCGACGCCATGGACTGTCAGCTGGGCCGGCCACACGAGGACCCGCACGGCCATCCGATCCCCGACCGCCGCGGCCGACTGGCGCAGCGCGCACTCGTCACACTCACGGCGCTGCCCGCCGGCGCGGTGGCGGTGGTACGCGAAGTGGGTGATGGCGACCGCGCGTTCATGACCCGTTGCCGCCGCGCGGGTCTGGTGCCGGGCGCGCACGTGCGTGTGCTGGAAGGCGGCGCGGCGCTCGAAGTGGGCGGCCGGCGCTTGGCTGCGGCCGCGGCGCGCTTCTCCGGCGTGCGGGTGGAGCCGTTGGCGAGCGTCACGCGGCGCAGGCGCGCATGAGCAAGGAACATCACTCGCTGCCGGACATGCACGGCAGCGTGATCGTGCCGCATCGCGCGTCGTGGTTCCGGCGCATGTTCGCGTTCGCGGGGCCGGCCTACCTGGTGAGCGTGGGCTACATGGACCCGGGCAACTGGGCCACCGATCTGGCCGGCGGCGCGCGGTTCGGCTACCAGTTGTTATGGGTGCTGCTCATGAGCAACCTCATGGCGGTGCTGCTGCAGACCCTCAGTGCGCGTCTGGGCGTGGTCACGGGCCGCGACCTTGCGCAGGCGTGCCGCGACTTCTACCCGCGCGCGCTCGTGTGGCCGCTGTGGGTGTTGTGCGAGCTCGCCATCATCGCGTGCGACCTGGCCGAGGTGCTGGGTGCGGCGATCGGCTTGCAGCTGCTCTTCCACGTGCCGCTGCTGTTCGGCGTCGTCATCACCGCGCTCGATGTCCTGGTGCTGCTGGCGCTCTCACGCTACGGCATGCGCCGGCTCGAAGCGGTGATCGTCACGCTCGTCGCCACGATCGGCGCGTGCTTCGCGATCGAGATGATCCTCTCTCGCCCCGACGTGCCGGCGGCAATCGCGGGGCTCATCCCGCGCGATGGTGGCGGCCATCCCACGCTGTTCGCGCGCGAGCCGGGCGGCGGCATCTCGGTGCTGGGCCTGCATCGTGACAGCCTGTACATCGCGCTCGGCATCCTGGGCGCCACGGTCATGCCGCACAACCTGTACCTGCACAGCGCGCTCGTGCAGAGCCGCTCGATCGAGGCCACGCCCGAGGGCCGCCGCGACGCCGCGCAGGGCAACCTGGTCGATTCGGTGGTGGCGCTCAATCTGGCATTCTTCGTGAACGCAGCGATCCTGATCTTGGCGGCCGCGACGTTCTATCGCGCGGGCCACTTCGAAGTCGCGTCGCTGCAGGACGCACACCGTCTGTTGGCGCCGCTGCTGGGCACATCGCTCGCCTCGACGCTCTTCGCGGTCGCGCTGCTGTCGGCGGGGCAGTCGAGCACGATCACCGGGACGCTCGCCGGGCAGATCGTCATGGAAGGCTTCCTGCGTGTGCGCGTACAGCCGTGGCTGCGCCGGCTCATCAGCCGCGGTTTCGCGATCATCCCCGCGGTGCTGGTGATCGCCTTCAAGGGCGAGCGCGCGGCGGACTCCCTGCTGGTGTTCTCACAGGTCGTCCTGAGTGTGCAGCTCTCGTTCGCGGTGGTCCCGCTCGTGCAGTTCACGAGCGATCGTAAGCGCATGGGTGAGTTCGTGAATCCCGCGTGGGTCAAGGTGCTGGCCGTGCTGGTTACCGTCGCGATCGCGGGGCTCAATGCCAAGCTCGTGCTGGACGCGGTCATGGACTGGACCCGAGTGTCGCGTGGCGCCTGGTGGACCTATGCGATCGCGTGGCCGCTCGCGCTCGGGCTGGGCGGGTTGCTGTCATTGCTCGTGCTCATGCCGTGGCTGCAGAGCCGCTGGACCAGGTTCCTGCCCGCGAGCGATGCGGCGCCTGTCGTGCTGCCTGCCGGCACACGCGCCCGTGCGGCCGAGGGTGTGACCGTTGTACCGCCGGTGGTGGCGCCGCTCGCGCTGCAAGCGTCGGCATACCAGCGCATCGCCGTGGCGCTCGAGTTGGGCGCCGCCGACGCGAGCGTGCTCGCGTTCGTGAACGCACTCGAGATGGCGCCGGGCGCCGAAGTCGTTCTTGTGCACGTGGCCGAGAGCGCGGCGAGCCGATACCTGGGGGCCGATAGTCGCGACGCGGAAAGCCGCGAGGACGCGCTGGCGCTCGAGCGCATCGCCGCCGACCTGCGCGCGCACGGCATCGCGTGCCGCGTGGCGCTCGGCCACGGCGACGTGAAACGCGAGATCGCACGCCTGGTGCGCGAGAGCGGCGCCGACTTGCTGGTGACCGGCTCGCACGGCCACACGGGCATCCGCGACGTGGTCTACGGCGCCACGGTCTCGGGTGTACGCCACTTGGTTGGCGTGCCAATGCTCACCGTGCCGCCGGCGCCACGTTCGTAGCTGCACGACCGCGATGCACAGGCGGCCCAGCGGGCCGCGGCTTCATGCTCGAATCGCCACCGGCGCCGCGTTCGTAGCAGCACGATCGCGATGCACGGGCGGCCCGGCGGGCCGCGGTTTCATGCTCGAAGCTCATCCTCGCGCCGGAATCCCACATCGGCGATCCCCGGCGCCGGGGCGAACACGCCGGCCACGAGCAATCCCGCGACGAGTGCCGCGATCATGATGATCATGCGAAAGGCCGCCTCGACGCCCGAGAGCACGTCGCGGTTGAGCAACAGCGTCAGGCTGCGAAAGCCGATACTGCCGGGCACGATCAGCAGGATCGCCGGCACCAGTGTCACCGCCGGCGTGCTCGCTCGCCCGCGCGCGACCAGGTTGCTCAACACGCCCGCCGTGCATGCGCCCGCGAACACGCCCAGCTCGGGGCCGAACCACTTGGCGCCGATGCGGCCGCCGAAGAACGCGAGCGCGCCGGTGCCCAGGATCCACGGGAAGTCGCGCAGCCGCGCGCGCAACAAGACGGTGAACGCCATTGGCGCCGCAAGCAGCGCCAGGATCTCGGTCCACTCGGGTAGCAACTGCGGCGTGACGTGCGGCGGCGTGCCCGCGAGCAACGCCACCACGCGGCTGCCCATGGCGACGCCGAACGACAGCGCCAGGAATCGCACGAACGCACCCGAGAGCCGCGCGGTGCCCGAGACCAGATGGCTCGAGGAGAGCTCGGTCATCGCCGTGGTGATCGACAGTCCGGGCAGCAGGATCAGGATCCCCGCAACCGTCGCGGGGTAGATCGCCACGGGCATGCGTGTGGCGATGAGCGTGACGACCGCCGAGACGAGGAACGCCGTGACGGGCTCGAACAACCGCGGCAGCCCGGGCACGCGCGCGGCCAGGCGTGAGAACACCATCACGCCCGCGCCGCAGCCGGCGGCGACCGCGATCTCACATACGCCGCCGCCCAGGAATCGCCCCGCCGCCGCGCCTGAGACGGCGCCGGCGATCGTGGTGACCAGCTCCGAGTAGGGCGAGCGCGCGGTGAGTAACGCGCGCAGGCGCTCGGTGCCCTGCGCGGCGGTCATCCGCCGTTGCATCACGGCGCGGCCCGTACGCACGGCATCGGTGAGCGCGCCGAGGTTCACCTCGCCGGGCTCCACACGCAGCAGGTAGGTGTGCTGATGGCGCTGCGGGCCGAAGGCTGCGAACACGCTCGTGGGGGTCGTGAAGAACTGCCCGATCAGCCCCAGCGACTGTGACGCCCGGGTCATGGCGTCTTCGAGCCAGTGCGAAGGGTGGCCCAGTTGATGCAACGCCCGGCCCAATTCGAGCACGAACTGGATGGCGTCGTCGTCCTGAGGGGGCGGGGTCTCCATGCGTGGCACTTTACATGCGAGCCGTGGCGCGTGCATCGGGGCGGCCGGGGCGTCTGGCAAGCTTCGCGCGGCCCCACTATGATGCGCCGCGACTTGTCGGACCCTACCACCAGCGCGCCTTCGAGCGCCGCACGCTGCGAGGACTCTCGTGAGTGACCACGTCTATTTCGGCCGCCTGCATGCGACAGTCTCGGAAGTCGTCGATGCCGGTGACCTGCTGCCTGATTTCGAACTCGCGGCCATCACGGTGCTCGAAGGCCAGGAGCGCCCCGGCGAGGAGCCGGCGGTGCGCCGCCGCGTGCGCGCCGAGGGCATCCGCCCGACCGAGCATCGCGGGGCGCTGTTGCTGGATCCGGGCGAACTCGAGCGCTTCGCGTCGGTCGGGCTGTTCGGCGGCGGCGATGAGTTGATGCTCGCCGCGGAGTGGAATGACGAGTTCGAAGCGTATCCGAATCGCGTGAGCTCCGATGCGGTGGACTTCCGTCAGGGCCTGCCTCTGGGCCTGGAAGACTGGATGGTCGACACGCACTGCGTGATGGTGCTCGGCGATGGCCACGCGCTCAACTACGCGACGACGAGCGCCGAGATGCACGAGCGGCTGTCGTCACGCTTCGGTCCTGCGAAGAAGTAGATGAGCGAGAAGGCGCAGCACGCAGGCGTCGCGCGACTCGTGCCGCTGACGCTGGCGGGCCCCGCCGGGCCGCTCGAAGCGCTGCTGCAGGAGCGCGAGGGCATCGAGCCCGCGATCACCGCGGTGGTCTGCCATCCGCATCCGCTCTACGGCGGCACCATGCACAACAAGGTCGCGCATCGGGTAGCGAGCGCGCTTTTCTCGCTCGAGGTAGCGGTGCTGCGGTTCAACTTCCGCGGCGTCGGTAAGAGTGCCGGCACGTATGACCAGGGCCAGGGCGAGTTGGAAGACGCGCGTTGCGCGCTGCGCGAACTCGAGCGGCGCTTCCCGCACGCTCGAAGGTTCTGTGCGGGCTTCTCGTTCGGCTCGTGGGTGGCGTCGCGGTTGGCCGCAAGCGAGCCGTCGATCGAGCGCTTGCTCATGATCGCGCCGGGCGTGCACACGCAGACGTTCGAGGAGATGCGGACCTTGGCCACGCCCAAGGTGATCGTACAGGGCATGAGCGACGAGATCTGCCGGCCCGAGAACCTTCTGCGCGTGTTCCCCACGTGGGCCGAGCCCAAGCGGCTGATCGAGGTCCCCGAGGCCAGTCACTTCTTCGACAAGCAGTTAGCCGAGTTGGGTGACGCGGTGGTGGAAGCGATGCGCGAAGCGCGCTGATGCGATCTGCCGGCGTGCGCCGGCGCCAAAGCGAACGAAAGGAACTCCCGACGCATGTATGCCATCGCACTGATCCGCTACCGCAGGCCGCTCGAAGAAGTGCTCGTGCATATCGATCCGCACCGCGCGTACTTGCGCGACCTGCATGCCAAGGGGCTCATGCTGGCGTCGGGGCCGCTCGACCCTCGTAGCGGCGGCGCGCTGCTGCTGCGCGTACCCGACGACGGCGCGGCGGCCGCGCTGGATGCGATCCGCGACGGCGACCCGTTCGTGATCCAGAAGGTCGCGCAGTACGAGCTGCTGCCGTGGTTGCCGAATATAGGCAAGGAGTCGCTCGACGGCATCGTTTGAGAGACTCGCTCGTTCGCCCATAACCCTCGGCGCTCAGCCCTCGGCGCGCAGGCCGCCGCCTTCGCGGCGCGTGGCGCGTTCGTGATCGAGGCCGGGCTCCACGTGCACGACCACGTCGGTGAAGCTGGGCCAGCGTGTGCGCAGACGGTCCTCCACGCGGTGGCCGATCGCGTGCGCATCGGCGATCGGCATCTGCGGGTCGACCAGGATGTGCAGGTCGGCGTGGATGTCGTCGAGCGGGCCGCGCGTGCGCACGTTATGCACTTCATGCACGCCAGGTTCCTCGAGTGCCTCATGCTCGATGAGCGCGGGCTCGACGCGGCGTTCATCCGAAAGGGTCGAGACCGTGCCGCCCAGGATCTCGAAGCCGGCGCGCAGGATGAGCACGACCACCGCGCCCGAGGCGACGACGTCGGCCCAGACGGCGCCGAAGCGCATGAACACGAGCGACGCCATCACGAGCAGGCTCGCGTACACATCGGAGCTGGTGTGCGCGGAGTCGGCGATGAGCATCTCGCTCTGCAACTCGCGGCCCACGCGCCGCTCGTACAGCGTGACGCCGACGTTGACCGCGATCGTGGCGAGCATGAGCACGAACGAGGCGGGGGAGACGCTCACCTGTACCATGTGGTGCGAGCGCTCGAACGCCAGTACAGCGATCTCCCAGCAGCCCACGAACATCATCACCGCCACGCCGAGGGCCGCGAACGTCTCGTACTTGCGGTGGCCGTAAGGATGGTTGTCGTCGGGCGGCCGGCGGGCCACGAGCACTCCGACCAAGCCGATCACGTTCGAGGAGGCATCCAAGAGCGAATGAAAGCCATCCGCCTGGATCGCCAGGATCCCGGTAGCGCGGCCATAGAGGAGCTTGGCGATGGCCACGATGAGGTTGAGCACCAGGATGGTGACCAGTACCGTGACGATGCGGCGAGTGCGAACGGCGGAGCGATCCGGCAAGTGACCTCCCTGCAGAGCTGGGAAGGCTAGCCGATATCCGCCTCCGTCCCAAGTGAAGTCGCGCGCTGGTCCACCGCTCGTCGGCGCTCGTCGTCGGCACTTCGGCGGCACTTCGGCGGCGCGGGGAACCTGGAGTACGTTCACGCGTCCATTTCTGCAGTCGTGGATCGCCGTTCGCGATTCGAATACCTCGTGGCGCAGCTGCTTTCTTGCGCCGCGTGCCGAACCCCCCGCCCGCTCAAGGAGCCCGTGTGTCCCGCTCACGTTGGATCGCCGTTCCTGCAGTCGTGGCCGTCGCCATGGCGTTCCTCTGGTGGAAGTCGGGCCAGAAGCCTGCGGCTCCCAAGTACCGCACTGCGGCGCTCGAGCGCGGCGACGTGACCGCGTCGGTCTCGGCCACAGGCACGGTGCGCCCGGTGGTGCAGGTGGCGGTGGGCAGCCAGGTGAGCGGCACGCTCGCCAAGCTGCATGTGGACTACAACGCGCGCGTGAAGGCCGGGCAGGTGCTCTGCGAGCTCGACCCGAGCTCGTTCCACGCGCGTCTCGTGCAGGCGCAGGCGTCGGTGGCGCGCGCGGAAGCCGGGCTCAAGGACGGCGACCGCCAGCTCAAGCGCGCGAACGAGCTGTTCGCGCAGAACTTCATCTCGCAGACCGAGGTCGAGGCCGCGCAGGTCACGGTCGACCAGCGCAAGGCAGACCTGCTGCAGGCCAAGGCGACTCTCGAAGCAGCGCAGGTGGACCTGGACCACACGGTGATCCGCTCGCCGATCGATGGCGTGGTGATCTCTCGCTCGATCGACGTGGGCCAGACCGTGGCGGCGAGTCTGCAGGCGCCGCAGCTCTTCGTGATCGCCAACGACCTCACGCAGATGCAGGTCGAGAGCCGCATCGACGAAGCCGACATCGGCCGCATCGTGCCGAACCTGGCCGCCACGTTCACGGTCGACGCATTCCCCGACGCACAGTTCACCGGCAAGGTCTCGCAGGTGCGGCTCGAGCCGATCACCGACCAGAACGTGGTCACGTACACGACGGTGATCCGCACCGCCAATGACGACCTGCGGCTGCGCCCCGGCATGACGGCGAACGTGACAGTGAACATCGAGACGCGGACGAATGTGCTCAAGGTGAGCAACTCGGCGCTGCGCTTCAAGCCCGACGCGGGCGGCAATGGCGCGAACGCGGGAGCGCGCGGCGGCCCGAACCGCGGCGCGAACTCGAGCGGCGCCCGCGACAGCAGCGGCGCCAAACGTGGCGGCGCGAAGCCCGATGGCTACAAGCACGGCAGCGTGTACGTGCTGCGTGACGGGAAGCCGGTCAAGATCGATGTGCGTACGGGGATCACCGATGGCAACATGACCGAGATCGTCACGGACGAGCTTCACGAAGCGGACATGGTGATCGTCGGCCTTGAACTGGTCGCGAGCAAGGGCAGCAGTCTTTCCCCACCGCCGGGCATGGGTGGTCCGATGGGCGGGCGCCCGGGCGGCGCGGGCGGCCGGCGATGAACCTCTCCATCCTGCTCTCGCTCGGGCTGCAGGCACTCACGCGCAACCGCATGCGCGCGGCGCTCACCGTGCTCGGTATCGTGATCGGTGTCGCAGCGGTGATCGCGACGCTGGCGATCGGCCAAGGCGCGCGCGCCGCCGTTCAGGCACAGATCGCCGGGCTTGGCGCCAACGCGCTCACGGTCATGCCGGGCACGGTCACCGCGGGCGGGGTGCGCATGGGCATGGGCGGCATCACGACCATGACGCCCGACGACGCGCTGGCGATCCGGAAGGAGTGCAGCGCCGTCGCGGCGGTGGCGCCAGGCGTGCGCAAGGTCGCGCAGGTCGTGGCCGGCAATACGAACTGGGGCACGAATATCCAGGGCACCGCGCCCGAGTTCGTGGATATCCGCCAGTGGCCCGTGGCGGACGGCGCGTTCTTCACCGATAGCGACCTACGCGGATCGACCAAGGTCTGCGTTCTGGGCGTGAAGGTGAAAGAGCAGCTCTTCGGCACCCAGAGCCCGGTCGGATCGAGCGTGCGCATCAAGGACATCCCGTTCCGCGTGGTCGGCGTGCTGAGCTATAAGGGCGGGCAAGGCTTTGGCGGCGACCAGGACGACGTGGTGCTGATCCCTTACACGACCGCGCAGCACCGGCTGCTGGGCATCACGTACTTGCAGAGTATCTCGCTGTCGGCGGTGAGCGAGGCCGCGGTCAACACCGCTGTGCAACAGATCACCGAACTGCTGCGCGCGCGCCACCGCATCCGTCCGGGCGGCGACGACGACTTCTTCATCTATACGCAGCTCGATATCGCCAGCGCCGCGGAGTCGACGAGCAAGGTCATGACCACGCTGCTCGCGAGTATCGCCGCGGTGAGCCTGCTGGTGGGCGGCATCGGCATCATGAATATCATGCTGGTCTCGGTCACTGAACGCACGCGCGAGATCGGCATCCGCCGTGCGATCGGCGCGCGCAAGATCGACATCCTTCTGCAGTTCCTGGTCGAGGCAGCGGTGCTGTCGTTCGCTGGTGGGCTCCTGGGTGTGGCGATCGGTGTGGGGACCGCCAACACGATCACGTCGATCGCACGCTGGCCCACGCAGATCCAGCCGCAGGTGATCGTTCTGGCGCTGGGATTTTCGAGTGTCGTGGGCGTGTTTTTCGGCTTCTACCCGGCCAAGCGAGCTGCGGACCTCGATGTGATCGAGTCCCTGCGATACGAGTAGCGCAGGGACCGAATTGTAATTCCGTCTATCACAGCCCCGGCCGTGCACTCCTCCGGCCGTGCGCGCGGCTGACGCGCAACCTGCGTACTCGCAACGCCTGACGGCCATTCCTACCGCGGGTACGCGCCGTGGCACCGTTCCTGCTTTGTCGGCTATGGGCGATGGCGCTGTGCTTCTTCCGTGAGTCTGGGGAGAGTCTCGAGCGGAAGCGTCAGCCCTCGCCCGATCCTGTCGCTCGTTTCGCGGTGCGATCTCGCGCCCGGTACGAGGGCCGAACGAAACCGAGGAATATGATGCTCTCGAGACGCGTGTGGTGGATGACCTTCGCGCTAGCCGCTGTATTCCTGATGCGCACTGCGAACGCATCGGCGAACGATGATGAAAAGCGCCTCGAACTGGGCCCCTTCGGCGGCTGGACCCGGTACGACACGGAGCTCAAGGAGCCCAACCCGCCCATGCTCAGGGATGCCGTCAATTACGGCGCCCGTGCCCGCATGCGGATGTTCGGCACGGTGTGGCTCGATCTGGCCGGCGGCATCTCGAACAGCGAGACGCTCGGCGTCGCCAATAAATGGCAGGACTTCTCAGCGAGCCTGATGCTGGCGCCGATGACCGCGCACACCGTGAGTCCGTTTCTCTCCGCTGGCATGGGCTTCTCGCAATTCCGCCCGCAGCACACGCCCGACAAGACCGATGGCACGTTCGAGGTCGCCGGCGGTGTGCGCATCCGCCTGGCGCCGATGCTCGCGCTGCGGCTCGAGGCCCGCAACGTGCTGCTCATGCCCAAGAAGGAGTGGGGCAAGGCGCACATCGACAACATGGTCTTCGGTGCCGGCCTCATGTTCGGCTTCGGCGGACAGCCCAAGGACACCGACGGCGATGGCGTGAACGACAAGCTCGACCTGTGCGCGGCGACGCCCATGGGATGCCGTGTCGACGCGCAGGGCTGCCCGATCGACGCCGACAAGGACGGCGTCTGTGATGGGCTGGACCAGTGCGCTGACACGCCTCGCGGCGCGAAGGTGGATGCGCACGGCTGCCCTACGGACAGCGACGGAGATGGCGTCTATGACGGGATCGATCAGTGTCCGAACACGCCCAAGGGCGCCAAGGTCGACGCGACCGGCTGCCCGATCGACAGCGATGGCGACGGGGTGCCTGACGGCATCGACCAGTGTGCCGATACCCGCAAGGGCTGCACCGTGGATGCCACGGGTTGCCCGATCGACAGTGACGGCGACGGCGTCTGCGACGGCCTGGATAAGTGCCCCAACACGCCTGCCGGCGCGCGCATCGATGTGGATGGCTGCCCGGTGCGCACCGAGGTGCAGATCCGCGAGACCGAACTGCTCGATACGGGTATGATCCGGTTGCAGGACGTGCACTTCCAGACGGCCAAGGCCGTGATCCTGCCGGAGTCGTTTGCCAACCTTGACGTGATCGGTCAGGTGCTGGCCAAGTGGCCGCAGCTGCGCATCGAGATCGGCGGGCATTGCGATTCGCGAGGCGGCGCCGCGTACAACGTGGCGCTCAGTCACCGGCGCGCGAACTCTGTCCTGGCGTACCTCAACCAGCACTTCCCGGCGCTGCGCGGTTCGCAGATGACCACGAAGGGCTATGGCGAGAGCGTTCCCCTGCAGCCCAACACGAGCCCGGAGAACATGGCGCAGAACCGCCGCGTGGAGTTCGTGGTGCTCAACAAGGAAGTCTTGAAGCAGATCAAGCGCTGACGCAGCGCTCGCGCGTCCCCTTCACAGCCTGCTCGGAGACCACATGAACTCCTCGCGTATCGCTCGCTTCACACACATCGCGCTCCGGCTGGTGGCCGGGCTGATGTTGATGCAGCACGGCCAGCAGAAGTTGTTCGGCTGGTACGGCGGCATCGTGGGCGCACCGAACGCGCGAGTCGCGCTTTTGTCGCAGATGGGCTTGGCCGGTGTATTGGAGTGCTTCGGTGGAGCAGCCCTGTCGCTGGGGCTGCTCACCCGTCCGGTCGCCTTCCTGCTGTGCGGCGAGATGGCCGTGGCGTACTTCACGGCACATCAGCAGCACGGGATCTGGCCGATCGAGAACCATGGCGAGCTGGCCGTGCTCTATTGCTTCGTCCTGTTCTTCATGGCGGGCAATGGCGCGGGTGGTTTCAGCATCGATGGACTCATGCACCGGCCCGCTGGCAAGCCGACGTTGAAGATCGTGGTACCACCGACGCACGAGGCCACCGCACATTCGTGATCCGGTTCGCGGCGATGCCGCTTGCTCCTGGATCACCCAACGACAGCCCTCAGGAGATCTCATGCACAACACACTTCTTATCCGGCGCATCGGTTCGGCACTCACCGTGGTCGCACTGCTGTCCGCTGGAGGCTGCGCGACGATGAACGACACCCAGAAGGGCGTGGCGACCGGCGCCGGCGCCGGCGGTCTCATTGGAGCTGTCATCGGCAACAACACCGGCTCCACCGCGCGGGGTGCGATCATCGGCGCGATCTTGGGCGGCGCGGCCGGCGGCGTGATTGGCCGTCGCATGGACAATCAGGCCAAGCAACTCAGCCAGAGCATCCCCGGCGCCACGGTGGAGCGCGTGGGCGAGGGTATCCAGGTCACGTTCGCCTCGGGCCTGTTGTTCGACACGGCTTCGGACGAGATCCTCAGCGGTGCCCGCCGCAATCTCGACGCACTGGCCGAGAACCTGAACCAGTTCCCCGGGACAAACCTCTTGATCGTCGGCCACACCGACAACGTAGGCACGAACGATTACAACCAAGCTCTCTCGGAGCGCCGCGCGGCTTCTGCGGCGCGTTACCTGTCATCGCGCGGCGTTTCGCGAAGTATCGCGACACGCGGGCTGGGCGAGACCGAGCCGGTGTCCCCGAACGACAGCGATTCGGGCCGGCAGCGCAATCGTCGCGTCGAGATCGCCATCTACGCGAACGCTGCCCTACAGGAGCAGGCGCGCCGAGAAGCAGGCGGGAAGTAGCGTCCTGTAACTAGAAGTACTCTCTCAGCCGAACGCCGCCGAGGGCGCGCCCCCCGGGCGCCCTCAGGCGGCTGTGCGCTGTCGCGCAGCCGCCACAGCCTCACCGCACCAGCACGACGCGCTCCGTTCGCAGCACGCGGCTGTCGATCGCGAGGCGCGTGAAGTAGAGCCCCGGTGCGAGAGCGGCCGGTACCTGAGCGCTCCACTCGGCGCGGCCGGCGTCGCGCGTGCCGCGCCAGA
>JANYBS010000201.1 GCA_025360715.1 Candidatus Eiseniibacteriota bacterium
AGTAGGTGGTCGAGAAGGTCTGGTCGCTGAAGTATCGCCGGCAGTGACAGCAGCGGTAACGCTGGATACGCCTGGGCGCCTGCTCGCGATCGTAGAAGCCGGCGCGCTTGTAGCGCCAACCCGTTGCGCTGCAGTGGAAACGGCACTCGTCATTGGGACAGAACGGGGGCGCTGGGAAAGCCGCGTGATCGTGCATGCAGGGACGTCACTGCATGGGGCCTGCCAGATGCAATCATCGGCGCACAACCCACAAGGTGCGTGCATCGCCGCGCCGCGCCGCGTTACCTTGCTCGCATCTTCACTGCTTCCAAGAACACATACGCATCACTTCACCCGAGGAGCACGCATGGCACTTCTGATCTGGGCGAGCGTCGGTATCATCGCCGGCTGGCTGGCGGGGCTGTTGATGAAGGGCCGGGACTACGGATTCTCGGGCAACCTTATTCTTGGCATCCTGGGAGGTCTCGTCGGCGGCTGGTTGTTCCACTTGCTGGGCTTCGCGCCGCCCACCGATCTGTGGCGCCAGGCGATCGTGTCGCTACTGGGCGCGATGGTCGTGCTCGGCATCGCGCGGCGGCTCAAGCCCGTGAGCCGGCAGACGCGCAAGGTGCTGGGCGATGTCGGCAATGTGACCGACATCGAATCGCAGATCGCCAAGCTGGGCAGCTTCGAGCGCGGCGTGGTGGCGCGTTTCATCGGCAAGGCCGCGCAACGTCAGGATCCCAATAGCGAGTTCGACCAGAAGATGACGTTCGGTCAGCGCATCGCCGACAAGGTCGCCACCTTCGGCGGAAGCTGGACGTTCATCGGCATCTTCCTGACGTTCATGATGATCTGGATGATCATCAACTCGGAGACGAACGCTCACTGGGATCCGTACCCATTCATCCTGCTCAATCTCGTCTTGTCGTGTCTCGCCGCGCTGCAGGCGCCCGTGATCATGATGAGCCAGAACCGCCAGAACCAGAAGGACCGGCTCATGGCGGAACACGACTATGCCGTGAACATGCGTTCCGAGATCGAGATCGGAAAGTTGCACGCGCGCTTCGATGATCTGCGCGACAAGGACTGGCAGAAGCTGGTCGAGATGCAACAAGAGCAGATCCGCATGCTCCAGGACATCATCGGCGAACTCAAAGGCCAGGCGCGAAGCGGCCAGTAGCGCTGGCGTTCAGCCCGGGAGCCGCAGCGTCACGCGCAGGCCGCCCAGGGGCGAGTCACCCAGCTCGACTGCGCCGCCATACATCTCGGCGACATCGCCGACGATCGCCAGGCCCAGGCCCGAGCCTGGCTGGGTCTCGTCGGCGCGCACGCCGCGCCGAAGCATGCTCTCGCGCAGGCCGGCCGCGATGCCGGGGCCGTCGTCGTCCACGGTCACGGCCACGTGGCCTTCGGCAGCGGCCGCGTC
This sequence comes from Candidatus Eiseniibacteriota bacterium, assembly GCA_025360715.1. GTDB lineage: Bacteria > Eisenbacteria > RBG-16-71-46 > RBG-16-71-46 > RBG-16-71-46 > CAIXRL01. The sequence continues at coordinate 1,409 of JANYBS010000201.1, forward strand.
GATCACCACGCACGAGGCGGCCCAGCGAGCCGCGTTGTCCATCAGGTTGCCGAGCATCTCGTCCAGGTCCTGGCGCTGGACACGCACCACCCGTTCCGGCGGCACGCGGACGTCGATCGCGACCGGCCGCACTGCGTGCAACTTGAGCATGGTTCGCGCAAGCGCCTCAGCGCTCTCGCGCAGCGCGCAGCGTGTATCGGGTGATGCGCCTGCCGCCGCGGCGCGCGCCTGCGCAAGATGATGATCGATCTGCCCACGCATGCGCTCGATCTGCTCGTGGATCGCCGTGGCCTGCGCCTCGTGGCCGCCGGTGCGCAGCTTGTCGGCTTCGAGGGCCAGCAGTGCCAGCGGCGTCTTGAGCCCATGCGCCAGATCGCCAGCTTTGGCCTGCGCGCGCGCCACACGGCGTTCGCGGTCCTCGAGCATGGCGTTCAGGTCCTCGACCAGCGGCTGCACCTCGCTCGGGTGCTGGCCCTCGATGCGGCGCGTTCGGCCGGCGCGCAGGTCGGCGAGGCGCGCGCGCAGTTCGTGCAGCGGCGACAGCCCGCTGCGCACCAGCACGAGCGCGGCGAGCAGCAGCCCCGTCCCGACGAGTCCCAAGAGGATGAAGTGCAATGCGCTCATGTGCACTTCGAAGTGCCGGATGAGTGTGACCGAAGCCAGGTGCACGACCACGGTGATCGTGATCGTCCAGATGACCGCGCCGATCAGCAGGCGCGAGAGCAGCGAGCGGCCGGTGCTCATGACGTGGAGCCCATGCGATAGCCCATGCCGCGCACGGTCTCGATGCTAGCCGTGCCCAGCTTGCGGCGCAGCCGCGCGATGAATACCTCGACGGTGTTGGACTCGCGGTCAAAGCTCTGCGCATAGATGTGCTCGATCAGTTCGCTCTGCGAGACGATCTGGCCGCGATGGTGCATGAGGTACGCGAGCACGCGGTACTCATGGCTCGTGAGCTTGACCGGGGCGCCATCCACGGCGACGCGCGCCGCCTTGGGATCGAGCGTCACCGCTCCGCATCGGAGCTCCGCCGCGATCTGGCCGCTGGAACGCCGGATCAGCGCACGCAGCCGCGCGAGCACTTCCTCGATACGGAATGGCTTCGCCATGTAGTCGTCGGCGCCGCCGTCGATGCCCTGCACCTTCTCGTGCCAGCTGCCGCGCGCGGTGAGTACCAGCACCGGCGTGCTCACGCCTGCCTCGCGCCATGCGCGCAGCAGGCTCAAGCCATCGAGCTTGGGCAGCCCCAGGTCGAGCACGATCGCGTCGAAGCTCTCGGTCTGCGCAAGCTCGTCGGCGCGCTCGCCGTCTTCGGCGCACTCCACCGCGTAGCCGGCGTCACCCAGCGCGGCCGCGAGCTGTGCGGCGAGCGCGGTCTCGTCTTCGGCGAGCAGGATCCTCATCGCGCGGGACTCTCAAGGTACGGGTGCATGACGTCATTCTGCCAGAGATGCGGCTGAACGGGGGCTGAACGTGACATTCACGAGGCGTTCAGTCGCTGCCTCGTAGGCTGACCGCATGATGATCACACTCGCAGGCGTCACCAAGAGCTACACCACTCCCGCAGGCGCATTCACCGCGCTGGAAGCCATCGACCTTCAGATCCCGGCGGGCGAGATGGTCGCCATCGTCGGTCGCTCCGGCAGCGGCAAATCCACATTGCTCAACCTGATCGCCGGCATCGACCGGCCCACCCGCGGCACTGTGCACGTCGCGGGCTCTGCGCTCGAGGGCCTCGGCCACGATGCCCTGGCCGCCTGGCGTGGCCGCCACGTGGGTGTGGTCTTCCAGTTCTTCCAGTTACTTCCCACGCTCACGGTTGCCGAGAACGTCATGCTGCCGATGGACTTTGCGGCCTTACGCGCCAATGGCGGGCGTCGTGACCACGCGATGCAGCTGCTGGCGCAGGTCGGCGTGGCAGATCAGGCCGATAAGCTTCCTGCCACACTCTCGGGCGGACAGCAGCAACGCGTAGCGATCGCGCGATCGCTCGCCAACGACCCGCCCCTGATCGTGGCCGATGAGCCCACGGGCAACCTGGACTCGGCCACCGCGGCCGAGGTCCTTGCGCTCTTCCGCTCGCTCGCCGAGGCCGGCCGCACCGTGGCGATCGTCACACACGAGCGCGAAGCGATCGTTGGCGCGAGCCGCGTGATCACGCTCGTCGACGGGCGGATCGCGTGAGCCTGGCCCCCCGCTGGCAAAAGGCGATGCGCGATCTGCTCTCGCGGCCGGGCCGCTCGCTGTTGGCCGTGCTCGCGATGGCGCTGGGACTGCTGGAGCTTGGCGCCATGCTCTACGCATACGCGATGCTGCGGCCGGCGCTCACCACGCTCTACGCGCAGTCGCGTCCGTCGGCGGCGACGCTTGCGGTGAGCGGCGTGGAGGACTCACTGCTTGCCCCGCTGCTCTCCACCGTGCGCCGCGTGCCCGGCGTGGCCGACGCGGAGTCGCATCCCATGGCATTCGCCCGCGCCGGCACGGGGCGAGGCGAATGGACGCCTGCGGTGCTCTTCTTCGTGCACGACTTCGATCATCAGCGCATGGATGTGGTCACGCACGAGCAGGGCGCGTGGCCGCCGGGACCCGGCGATGTCTTGCTCGAACGCTCGGCACTCACGGTCGCGCACGTGCAGATCGGCGATTCGCTCACGCTGCGCACCGCTGGCGGTGAGGACCGGCGCATGCGCGTGGCGGGTACGGTACACGCCGCGGGTCTTGCGCCGGCATGGATGGAACACATGGTGCCCGTGTTCGCGGTAGGCACGTCGCCGCTGCGCGCCGGCGCTGCCGAGCAGGTGCGCTTCACGGTGGCGCAGCGCGGCGACGATGAGGGCTGGATCCATCTGGTGGCCGACTCGGTGAAGGCATCTCTGGAGCGCGCGGGCCACCCGGTGGCGCGCGTGACCGTGCCGCCGCCGGGCAAGCATCCGCACGCCGACCAGATGGCGGCGTTCCTGTTCCTGCTCGGCGCCTTCGGCCTGCTCAGCCTGGTGCTGGGCGCGGTGCTCACGGCGAGCATGGTGCACGCGCTGCTCGGCGAGCAGGTGCGCGAGATCGGCATCATGAAAGCGATCGGCGCCTCGACCCGGCAGGTGGCCGGTATCGCGCTCGCGCAGGTCGCGGCGCTTGCGCTGGTCTCGCTCGCCGCGGGCGTGCCCATGGGACTGGCGCTCGGGCGCGCCTACGCGCGCTTCGCAGCGGGGATCCTGAACGCCGACCTCACGCACACGCCATTTCCCTACCCCGTGCTGGCCGCGGAACTGGTGGCGGGCCTTGCGATCCCACTGCTCGTGGCGATGGTGCCCGTGCTGCAGGCGTCGCGCATCACTGTGCGCGAGGCGCTCGCGGGCGGTGGCGCGCAGACATTCGGCGCGCGGCGGCTCGAACGCGCGCTCCTGCGCGTACACGGGGTGCCGCGGCCATTGCTATTGTCGCTGCGCACGACGTTGCAGAAGCGCGGACGCCTCGCGCTTACCGTGGGCACGCTGGCGCTGGGTGGCGCAGCGTTCATCGCCGCGCTCGATGTGGCCGAGGGCTGGAACACCGCCGTCGAGCGCGACTTCGAGTGCCGCCGCTACGCGCTGAGCGTGCAGCTGACGGAATCGCAGCCGATCACCACGCTCGCACGTGTCCTGCGCAGCGTGCCCGGTGTGGCGCGCGCGGAGTACTGGGCGGGCGCGAATCCGTGGCTCGTGGACTCCGCGGGCATCCCGGTGGTGCAGATCCCGCTTGCGGGACTCGAGAGCGGCAGCACGTTGCTGGCGCTGCCGCTGCGTGAGGGCCGCTGGCTGCGACCGGGCGATGGCAACGTGCTGGTCGTGAACCAGACGGTGGCGCTACGCACTCCCGCACTGCATGTGGGCGGGCAGGTGCGCTTGCGCGTGCGCGAACGCACCGTGGCGTTCACCATCGTGGGCATCGTGCGCGAGCTGGCGCCCATGCCGGTTCTCTACGCGCCACGCGCCGCGGTGCTGGCACTGAGCGGCGAGGACGGCGCGCTCACGCGTTCGGCCCGCATCGTGACGCGTACCGGCGGCGAGGCGGTTGAACGCGCGACGGCCACGCGCGTGGAAGAGGCTTTGGCGCGAGAGGGACTGGAAGTGGCGAACCTCCAGCGCATGACGGATGCGCGAAAGGGCTTGCTCGATCACCTGGTGATCATCCAGTCGGTGCTCACCACCGCGGCATCGATCGTGGTGGTGGTGGGACTCTTCGCGCTCATCTCGACGCTCTCGCTGAGCGTGGTGCAGCGCACGCGCGAGCTCGGCGTGATGCGCGCGATCGGCGCGACACCGCGGGTGCTCGCCGGCCAGGTCTGGGCCGAGGCGCTGGTGATCGGTGCGCTGAGTGCGCTTGTGGCCAACCTGCTCGCGGTGCCGCTCACCTACCTGCTCGAGACCGCCACCGGGAACATCTTCCTCAAGACTCCACTCGCGTTCCATATGGGCGCGATCCCCTCGCTCACGTGGGTGGCGCTGGTATTGGCGCTCGCCACTCTAAGCAGTCTCTACCCCGCGTGGCGCGCCGCGCGGCTCACCGTCCGGGAGGCATTGGCATATGCGTGATCGCCGAGCTGCTGTGTTGTTTGTATTGCTGATCGCGTTCGTGTTGCTGGTCGTGTTGTACGGCGGCCGCATCGAAGACATGCTCTTGCGCATGCACGGGCTGCATGCCACGGCTCACTCATGAGAAGGCGCGGCGATATGCGGAACACCATGGTGTGGGGGTGCGTCCTTGCGCTGATGCTCACGGCCGCGCCGGCTGCGCAAGCCGGCGCGCCTGGCCCCGATCGCGAGGGCTGGCCCGCGACACGCGCCGGTCAGCTGGCGCATCGCTGGGTCGCGGCGTTCGATGCGGGCGAGAAGGAGATGAAAGCATGCCTCGCGGACGTCATGTCAACAACTGCGCTGACCAAGAAGCCGATGCTCTCGCGCGTGGAACGCTACCGCGACCTGAAGGAGCGCTTCGGCTCGCTCACGCTCGTGTCCGTCGACAAGAGCGAGGCGACTTCGATTGAAGTCACGCTCGCTGCTGCGGATCTGTCGTCCCACCACTTCGTCTTCCATCTCGAGGCCAAGCCGCCCTACAAGCTGGAGCAGGTCGGCATGATGGAGGGCATGCACGCTGGGATCGGCAGCTTCTTCCATCACTGATGCCGACGCGTCACTCCAGTCCCAACTCGATCGCGATGGCCCGGTCTGCCGCCGACCATACGCGCGTGGATTCCCAAACCGACAGATCCGGCCGAAACACGTGACCCGGCCCGCTGCCCGGGGTGTCCTTGGCAAAGAACGGCGCCCATGCCCTGCGCGTGCGGTCCACGCGACCGGTCTTGGCGGCCGCGGCGAGCGCGATGACCTGCGCCAGGTCGCAGTGCGCGCCCCACGCGAGCGCCTGCTCGGCGTGCGTGCGGGCACTCGCGAGATCACCGGCCTTGAGGTCGGCGTAGCCGCGCAGGGCCTCGGCTTCGGCGCTCTTCTCATCGAGTAGCTTCGCCGCGTCGAGCTGTGCGCGCGCTTCATGGACATAGCCGGCGCGCAGCAGGTCGCGCGCATAGTCGCAACGCAGGCCCACGATGCCCGTACGCATGCGCACGGCCTTCTCGTACTGTTCGAAAGCGGCGCCGCCATCGCCCGAGAGCGCGAGCGCGGCGGCGCGGCCCGCCAGGCCCTCGGGGCTGTCCGACTGATACGCGAGGAGGGAATCGTAGGCCGCGAGCGCGCCGGCTGCGTCGCCGAGGATCTGGTCATAGCTGCCGATCGCGGCGTCGATCAGGTGACGGTCGTCGGCGAGTACCTGCGGCCGCGCAGCCGTGAGCATGGCGATCGCCGCACCGGCGCCGCGGCCCGCGCACCATGCGGCCTCAGCCGCAGCCGTCTGCACGCCGCCGCTGGCGGGGTGCGCCTTCGCCGCGGTCGCAGCGACCTTCTCGGCTTCGTCCGCGCGGCCTGCGAGCACAAGCGCATGCGTGTACGACACCAGTGCCGTCTCGTTCGTGGGATCGTACTCGAGCGCCTTGCGATAGAGCGGCAGCGCACCGGCCACCTGGCCGCGGCTGACGTGGTCATCGCCACCGCCGGTGTACGCCACCGGGTAGCAGGCCTTCACGTCCGTGCGCGCCATGAGTGCGCGCACGGTGTCGCGCAGCGTGGGATCGATGCGGTCCAGACGCTCGCGCACGATCTCGCGCGAGTCGTACTTGTCGCGCATGGGCGAAAGCAGGCTGTTCGCGCCTTCGGCCAGATATTCGAACACGCTGCCGCCGGCGTAGCGCGACAGGTAGCCTTTCTTCGTGGCGTCATCGCGCGTCTTGGCGGCGGCATACAGCGATTGGATCGCGCGCACGTCGTCGGCAGGCAATATCGCGTGCACCTGATGCGAGAGTTCGTGCAGCACGGTGTTGTACTTGTCGCGCACGGTGCGCGCCACATCTTCGATGCCCGTGACCGTGCCGTAGCCGCCGCAGCCACGCACATCGTCCCACAGGCGCGAGTCGTACTCGATGCGCGTATCCCGTAGCGCTCGCTGCTGCGGGCAATCCGACAGCAGCATGTCGAGCGGCTTGATGTAGAACGTACTGCCGCCCGCGATGAGCACCGGCACATACGACTTCCATGGCGCCACCGAGAGCGCGACGCGCTTCTGGATGCGCGGTGACAGTGACTTCCAATTGATGACGAACTTCTCGATGCCCGGCACGACCGGCATGGGCGTGGCGGCGAAGCGCGCTTCGTAGTCGGCGCTATGAACGTCGATCGCGAATCGCTGAGCCTCGAGCGCCTTGGCCAGGATCGCATGCGCGCGGCCATATTCCGGGCACGCGGCCAGCGCCACGAAGCACGC
>JANYBS010000203.1 GCA_025360715.1 Candidatus Eiseniibacteriota bacterium
AGCACGGACGCCCCGAATCGACTCCTGAAACACTTTTTCAGCAGCCTGCTAAATGACTTTCGGTGATTCGGCATCAAGCAACGAGCAGGATCCGTCGCTGGGTGTCGAACCGGTGGGCAAGATAGCCGTGGACCCGGTCGAGCAACGCCTCGATGGTCCGCTGCCGGTGGTTGCGTGTGACGTTGGCGTGCAGGTCGAGCCAGAGCCGCTCGATCGGGTTCTCGTTCGGGCAGTACGGCGGCAAGAAGTGCAACTGGAGCCGGGTGCCGAACTCGGCCAGCCATGCCTGCGTCACGCCGCTCTTGTGGATGATGTAGTTGTCGAGGATCACGTGAATCGACTTCGCGGATTCGTAGGTCTCGATCAGTGCCCGCAGCAGGTTCAAGAAGATCCAGCTGGCCTTGCGGTCGCCCTCGACGTAGACGAGCCGGTCGTGCAGCGGTTCGTAGGCGCCGGCCAGGTAGCGCTTCTCGTTGTTGCCGGGAGTGAGCACAAGACGCTGCGTGCCGGGCAGCATCCAGTCGGGACCGATCTTGGGGTTCAGATGGATGTCGACCTCGTCGGCGTAGACGACCACGTTCTCATCGCTGGCGGAGGCCGCCAGTTGCTTCAAGGCCGCGATTCGCCGCTGCCGGCGCCGCGTTCGCCACGGGCACGCCACGATCGGCCGGGGGCGCCCCCAGCGGACACCGAGTTCGCGAAGCAACGTCCACAACGAACTCAGCGAGAGCCCGACGTGCAGGACCTGTTCGACCACCGACCGAAGGATCTCAAGTGTCCAGGTCGGGCGCGTGAAGCCGTACTCCTCGGGCGTTCCCACGAGGATCTCGCGCACGCCGCCGCGGACATCGGCGTCGACCTTGTGCCAGCCGTTCTCGGTCCGATGGTCCAACAAAGCCGCTTCTCCTTCGGCCTGGAACCGCGCTACGATGCGAACCGCGGTCGACGGGGCGCAGCCGAGTTCCCTCGCCGCGCCGTTGCAGCTCAGTCCCGAGGCCACCTTGAGCACCACCCGGCACCGGATGCGTTGATCGGCACAGCCACTGCGGCGATCGATCTTCTGGACGCGCCGACGGGCCGGGCGCTTCAGTTGCAGCGACACTTTCGCTTTCATCGTGAGACCTCCCTGTCTCTGGGTTCACTACAGGCAACCCCAGGGTCGCAGGTGAGGTCTCACGTTTTCAATTCCGAATCAGGGAAAGTGATTTAGGGCATCCCCGGAAGCCGACCCTGAGCGATGCGCGGCCGAGACCAACGAGGACCGCGAGCAAGTCGCTTTACGTGGGGCCTAGTGGTCCAAGGTCGGGGAGCAGGCCAAACGTCGGGGGTCCTGTCATGACTGACGGTCCGAGGAACGGGGACACTCCAAGTCGCACGACTCCTCGCTCGCCTGCAGCGAGAAACAGCGACGCAATAGTAACTTGACTGCTTGTGTTGGAGTCGACAATATTGCGAATGAAGTCGCGGCACGGAAGTAGCCCCAGTAGTTCGTTCAAGGGTCAAGTGTGGCATTTCCGTTGATTCAGACCATGCGAGGGAACAAATGCGCTCGCTGCTGCTACTGCTCTGCTTGCTGCTTATTCCGATCGAAGCTCATAGCATCGAACTTCGCTGGGCTGGAGGCCTTACGGATGCCGTAGCCCACTCGGACACCATCCTGACTGTGTTCATCACTGCCGACTCATCCGAGTACGTGTTGCCCTCGAGCTGGACCTTTCGCTGGGCCGCTGACTCAGCCAGTCTGGTTTTCGGGGCAAATCAGGTTGCTGGGTATTGCACTCCCGACACCACTCTAGCCGATTCAATGGGGACGGTCCTTAGTGTGACAGACTCGCTGGCGCACTCGACGACAACTTACTTCTGTAGGTACGGATTCAGCAGAGCGACCGTTGCAGTCTCATCCATTCACTGCGTCGGTGGACAGAAGGCCAGAATAAGTGTCGTTGCCACGGACGCCAATTCCGGATCGCTAATCGAATCCAATGAGATAACTCTGAATGGCGGGAGCAGCGCCGAGTATGCCCCCGTAGTTGTTTCGACAGGTGTGTCGCATGAATCATCCACGCTTAGCATCACCGCCCTTGGCGTCGGCCTAGCTGGTGTAGTGGCGGGCTCCCTTGGAGCACCTGATGGGGTCTGGTCGGTACCGCTGTCGATCGCGAGTCAGAGCGACTCCTCGCTGACGCTTGTTGGAGAGGTCGCAGCGTCACTTCCTGGGTCGGTGCTAGTTGTGACCGATTCAAACGGGAGGTCCGCCGAATGTGAAGTTCAAGGAGATCCGACTACCGCCGCGGTTGTGGCAAACGCCCTGCCCGATACGATCGAATTTGTCGACCCGAACCCAAGGGTGTATCCGAAAGACTTCACGTTCTTCTACAATTCCGTCCCCGTCGGATTGTCCAATGCGAGGAAGGGCCTGTTCCACCTCATCTACATTCGCAACTTTGGTTCTACCGGGCAAGATAGCATTCTTGCTCACGCGTGGTGTGACACACTTGGGGCGCCGTGGACAGTTGATACGTTGGCATTCCGTCCAAGCGGCATCGGATGGGACAAGACCAGATGCTGGGCCCCGTCCACGCTCCAGGTTGGCCCCAGGACCTACATGTTCTACACGGGAGTTGATTCGCTAAACAATCAATCAATTGGATATGCTTATACCGATTCACTTTTCACAACGCATATTCCGTGGCACCGCCAGAGGGTGCCAGTCTTGAAGATTTCAGACGAGACATGGACGGATCCTTTGGGTACAAGTTTCTCCGGAAATGCGCAAATCCGTAATCCATTCGTAATGGAAGATCCTAACAACCCCGGTCGCTACCTGATGTACTACGCCGCGGAGGATAAGCAATATGCGCCTCGCTTTGCGATTGGGGTGGCCAGAAACAGCGCGGGCACATTAAGCTCATGGATAGATCTTGGGAAAATTGCCGACACCGACCACAGCCAACTCAAGGTGCCGGGCGCGCTGGAGTCCCCGTCTGTTTTAAAGGATTCACTCACTGGCGCATGGAGACTTTTCGTGGCAAACGCCGGCTGGCAGTTGGCCGGCCAGGCTACGATCTTCCGAACTGCTCTGGTTGGCGGCAGCCCAAGTGCTACTGCATACAATTCGTGGCCTGGACTTGACTCCCTATACGCGTTTCTGGGCAACGACCCGCCAACCGAGTACTGGCAAGCGACTGAACATCTTCAGGTTGGTCAGGTGCATTTCTTTGCGGCTTACGAGGGGACCGGAATCGGAATCTCCCGGCTGCATTGGAATGGTCAGAAATTCTTCTTCGTTCGTCCAACCTCTGCCGGAGTCGCTGGCGGCGACGCCTCGGCGAAAGTACGGTTCTATCTCTCAGGGTACTCGCCACGAAACGCCACCGCACGGTTCGTGGTCGAAACGACTGCAAACATTGAGCCAAGGATTACTATTTCTGACGCGGTTGGAAGAAGAGTTCGGGATCTACAGCTTGCCGGACACGTAGCCAAGCAAGAGGTGTCGTGGGATGGCCGAGACCGATCAGGGGTATTGTCTCCGTCCGGGTTCTATGTTGCGTGTTTGAAAGCAAACGGTCGTATGTCTGCGCTTAGATTTCCTATGTTGAGATGATGAGCGATGCGCCCGACCCTTTCGCTCGAATCGACCACTTGCGCCCATGCTCGGGGGGCGACTCGCGTCTGCTTTCTCGTTCTTGCAGCTCTTGTAGCAGGACTGATGTCGTGGGTTGCAGACGCGCCTGCCCAGTCAGTCGACTCGACACTCTGGACAACGGACGCGGGTGGGACGGGTCTAACCTTCGCCCGATCCGGTGATACGCTATACGTCGGAGGGGCGTTTCGCTCACTTGGAATGGCATCGGGCGGTGGCTCTAGCGTGGATGTGGGTTCCGGAGGGAGGCTTAATTGTAGTTCGCGAATCGTGGGGACCATCTATTCGGCGGTATCTGACGGAAGTGGTGGATTGTACGTAGGTGGCAAGTTTGCGTACATCGGCAGCAAGAAAATTTCAAATCTCGCACACTTGGATATGAACGGTGAGCCCACGGCCTGGTTCCCAGATCCAGACGGTGCGGTGCACGCTATCGTACTCCTTGGTGACACGGTATTCGTTGGCGGCGACTTTCTTGATATCGGGGGACAGCCGCGTGGGTATCTGGCTGCCCTGAGTGCTGAAACAGGGCAAGCACTCGACTGGAAAAGCGATGCGGATGGGTCTGTTCGGGCTATAGCCGCACGGGGCGTGGACATATACGTGGGTGGCTGGTTCAGTACCCTCGGCGTCAGCTCTCGTCCCTATGTCGGCGCGATTGATCGAAGAACGGCGATTGTGTCTCAATGGGCACCCCAACTCGACGACCGTGTGACGAGCCTCGCGTGCACCGATTCATCCGTGTTTATTGGCGGCTATTTCCGAGCCGTAAATGCTCTCCCTCGTACTGCAGTAGCCGCAGTGGATCCAGACTCGGGCGGGACACTTCCTTGGGACGCCAGGCTGTCTCGAACTCCAATCAGCTTTTCAGACGGCGGGCCTCACGTAAACGCGCTTCTGATTGCAGATGCCTCGGTCTATCTCGCCGGTTCTTTCACGGAGTCTGGCGCAACTCGTGTCTGTGGTCTTTCGAGGTTGCAGTTATCGACGGGCGCTATTGTCGGCCCCATAATTACGGCTCACTATTCCCGAGATATCGGGTCTGAATTCTGGGCGATTGAGGAGCAAGATGATACGCTATTCGTTGCCGGATTGTTCGATTCGGTTGCGGGCGCTGCGAGAGAGTATGTCGCGAAGATTGAGCCCGGGGGGACGCTTGCCTCAGCTTGGGACCCGCGGCCTAACGATGAAGTTTATGTACTGAGGCGCGATGCGGGGCTGTTGTTCCTAGGGGGGCGCTATACGTCGTTGCGGGACTGGGTTGTCAGGCACGGGCTTGGGGCCATCGATTTGCGGACCGGAGTAGCTACCTCATGGGCTCCCGAGCCCGACGCGATTCCGCGAAAGTTACTGGCATGGAATCGCCGCGTGTTCGTGGGAGGGGATTTTCTCTTCGTCGGCGGAGCTGCGAGGCAGTATCTTGCCGAACTCGACCCAGTCTCGGGCTCAGCGCTACCATGGGATCCGAATCCGGACGCACCGATTTGGACGATGGCTTCTAGTGCGTCCGGTCTAATCGTGGCCGGGCGATTCTTTACCTTCGGTGGCTTGCCGCAGAGGGGAATTGCGCTGGTCAGCCCCAACACGGGCGCTCTGCTTCCGTGGGTGTCATCTGTCGGCGGGGACGTTTACGCTCTGTCAATCGTGGGTACATCGGTATATTTTGGCGGTGACTTTACCGATGTCGGTGGTCAGGCTCGGAACAATCTCGCAAACATCGATGTCGCGACGGGAGAGGTGGGGGGCTGGGCGCCCTCAACAGACGGTGCTGTGTTCGCAATGGCGCCGACGCTTCGAGGACTCGCTGTGGGAGGCCTCTTCAGTGCTGCTTCGACAGTCAGTAGGCGGAATCTGGCAGAAATAGATATGCGAGGGATCGCCACCAGTTGGGCTCCAGACCCCGACGACCGAGTGGAGGCGATTTGCACCAGCGACTCTCTACTTTTCGTTGGCGGCTGGTTCACGAGCATTGGGAGGAGGCCGCAGCCCTATCTCGCTGTGTTCACCCAGACTGGGTATGCTGCGCAGGATGGGTTCCCGACTCCTGACGACTCGGTCTGGGGACTCGAGAGTACGGGCTCTCTCCTCTTCGTAGGCGGGAAGTTTTCGCGGCTCGGACGCTGGCCGGCAACCAGCATTGCCGCTCTGTGGCCGCGAAGGCCGAGCTCGGTCGCGACAACAAGCATCCATGAAGTCAAGGTAGTGCCCAATCCCGCGGCAGCGGGTTTGCTGCTTCTTGGTGCGCTTCCCGAGAACTCGGAGGTAGTAGTCGAACTGACCGATGTGCAGGGGCGCTTGGCGCGACGTACTACCACCGTGTCACGAAGATGCGGGGTCGCCGATGGTGAGGTGGAGTTCAGCGTGGCTGGTCTCCGACCGGGGCAATACTTCCTCAGCCTCAAGACCAACACCACTACTTTGCGGGGTCGCTGTACAGTTGTCCGCTAGTCGGGTCTTTGCTATGGCAGGTGAGGTGCCGTGTGTCCACCCGCGCTCGCAAAGGTCCGCTGGCGTGCGGCTCTCGCCAGCCCTACCATGCCGTGAGGGAAGCGCCCGTCGACAGCAGGCGTCACGCGTCGCACCGGGTTCCGCAACCCGATCCGTACGAGGGAGGTGACGATGTCCAGCCAGAAGCTCGTTCGTTGTGAGCTGCGCCGCAAGGGTGCGGCCAAGGGGCAGGTGCGATTCGTGCCGCTCGAGATCTTCGGGCTCTGGGAACACCTCATGGCCTCCAAGCACGGCTTCGAGGTGATCACGCCCAAGGCATCGCTGTGGCTCGACATGGAGGACTCGCCCGACGCCGCGTATTCGCAGAACCAGTTCGAACGCGTGACCGAGGTGACCGCGTTCGTGTACTCGGACCGCGACGAGATGTTCACGCGCGCGCGCCGCTACTTCCCATCCCATGAAGCGGCGCAGCTCAAGCAGATCTTCCTGAGTCACTACCAGAGTCCGAACGGCCGCATCCAGACCCAGGTGCACGAGCGCGAAGGCATCTGGATCCAGCGCGAGCTCGCGCCGGTCGGCGCGTAGGCACGCCCCGAACGCCCCGAACTCCCTTAAATCACCGGGATCTCCACCCGGTCTGCAGCCCTTCACGAATTCCCTGAAGTCGCACTCTGCACGCGCCGATAAGCCTGCAGACGGGACTCGTATGCCTGCGCCATCGGCGACAGGCCCCACGGAAGGCGACCGGCGCAGCCGGGAACCGAGCGTGGCGACCCCATCCGAGGAGAGCTTCGGCTCGCTTCCTCGAGGTCCCTGTGGAGAAAGGGCGGCAAGGGGCTCCATGGGACTGCCTCGCGACAGGGTGGGGTCACCACTAGGGAGGAGAGCATCGTGGTCGTCGTGAGCTATTCGGGCAAGGAGATCAACGCGAAGCTGGTGTATTACGGTGCCGGCTTGAGCGGTAAGACCACGAACCTCGAAGCCATCTACGAGGCGGTGCCCGACACGAGCCGGGGCAAGATGGTGAGCATGAAGACGCAGTCCGATCGGACTCTGTTCTTCGACCTGCTCCCCCTGGACCTCGGTGAGATCATGGGCTTCAAGACCCGCTTCCTCCTCTACACGGTTCCGGGCCAGGTCTTCTACAACGCGACGCGCAAGCTGGTGCTCAAGGGCGCCGATGCGATCGTGTTCGTGGCCGACTCCGAGGTGGGCAAGATGGAGGAGAACAAAGAGTCCCTCCAGAACCTGCGCAACAACCTCGCGGAGTACAACATCTCGCTGGACACGCTGCCGTGGGTGATCCAGTACAACAAGCGTGACCTGCCGAACGTGTATTCACTCGACGAGTTGAACGCCGAGATGAATCCCGGCGGCAAGGTGCCGTTCTTCGAGTCCGTCGCGCGTGAGGGTAAGGGTGTGTTCGAGACCTTCCGCGGCATCTCGCACCTGCTCATGGAGAAGGTGACGAAGGACCTGCGCCGCACGCCGTCGAGCAATCCCGCGCCGCGCCCGGCCGCTGCTGCCGCCGAGCCCGCCGTGCCGCGCGAGCAGGTGCGTGCGAGTGCGCCGCCGATCGCGCCGGTGCAGAGCATCAGCCACGAGGCCAACACGACGCCGGCGGCCATCACCGCGGGCAACGACACGCGAATCGACTATGGCCGCGAGATCGAACTGCCGGGCAGTGTGCCGGCGCTCCAGTCGCCGCCGAGTATCCAGCCGCAGTCGGGCGTCATCCCGACGCCGGCGCCTGCGCCGGTGACCGCTGCGATCGAGGCGCACGCGCAGACCGCAGTGGCCACGGCTCCGGCGGCCTTGCCGGCGCCCGCCAAGGTCCAGGCCATCGAAGCGTCGGTGCAGGCTCCGGCACCTTCCAGCAACGGTCAGCCGATCCCGCTGGTCGTCCCGGTCCATCTGACCAAGGGCGGCACGTACGAGATCGTCCTGCGCATCACACTGGATACGACGGACACGAACGACTGACGCCCGCGTCCAGACCTTGCAAGACCTATGAAACCCGTGTCTCGCCGCTGGAAGTCCATTGACAGCGCGGGCACGGGTTCCTAGTTTCAAGGCATGGGAGGAAGCTCGCACATGATCCGTCGCGTGATTCTCGCTGCCGCAGCGCTCTGTCTCGTCGCCTCGACCGCCTCGGCGGGTCTGTTCAATGACCCTGCCGCCGCCGGCTTCTCGCCGCGCGTCCCGATCAGCTCGCTTGGTCTGGGCATGGGCGGCTTCGATCCCTCGCGCTTGCATGTGAGCAGCAATTTCATGGTGGGCTCCGGATTCTCGGGCGGCGGGACCAACGCGCTCAACGTGACCAGCCTGAGCTACCAGTTCAAGATGCCGCTTTCCATGAGCGTGAGCGTGGGCAATGCATTCGGCCCGGGCGCCGCGTCGGGCAACTCCTCGTTCTTCCTCGAGGGGTTCAGCATGCGCTACCAGCCCAGCAAGAACAGCGTGTTCCAGATCCAGTACAAGAACGTGCGCTCGCCGCTCCAGTATGGCTACGGTTACGGCGACAACGCCGACCGCGCCTTCTGGGGTTACTGATTCCCGCGCGTGACCCGCGCGTGAGTCTCGCGACCGATTCGCGTCTGGCCGCTGCGTTCCAGTCCAGCGGCCACACCGGCCTCATCCCGTTCGTCACTGCCGGCTACCCGTCGCTCGATGCGACGCTCGAGATGCTGCGCGGCTTCGCGGCCGCCGGCGCGCTCGCGGTCGAAGTTGGCGTGCCATTCTCCGACCCCATCGCCGACGGCCCCGATATCCAGCGCTCCGCCGAGTGGGCGCTGCGCGAAGGGGTGGGCCTGGAAGACGTGCTGGCGCTGATCACGCGCTTCCGCACGGAGTCGCAGTTGCCCGTGGTCATCATGACGTACGCGAACCCCGTGGTGCGCATGGGCGCCGAGGTGTTCGCGACGCAGGCCAAGGCTGCAGGCGTCGATGGCGTGATCCTGTCGGACCTGCCGCCCGATGAATCCCCCGAGATGTGGGCCGCACTCGATGCCGCCGGCATCGACACCATCCTGCTCGTCGCACCGACGAGCGATCCCCAGCGCGTGCCGCTGCTTCTGGAACGCTGCCGCGGCTTCGTCTATTGCCTCGCGCGCACCGGCGTCACCGGCCAGGGCGCGGGCTACGCGGGCTCGCTGCCAGAGCGCATCACCGAACTGCGTGCGCAGACGCCGCTGCCGGTCGCGGTGGGCTTCGGCATCTCCACGGGTGATGACGCGCGCAAGCTCAAGGGCCTGGCCGATGCCGTGATCGTGGGCGCTGCGTTCATGCGCCGCGTGACCGAGGATCCGCGCCATGGCGCCGCGCAGCGCGTGGTCGCGCTCGCGCAGGAGATCGTGGCCGCACTGAAGTAGGAGTACTGCAGCGCGGCGCCAGAAAGAACCAAACCCTCGAGACCAAGGCCTCGAGGGTTTCGCATTCCCTACCCATCACGCCCTGTATCCACCGTTTCAGCGCCGGATCCACCACAGCAGATCCAGAAGGACCATCACGACTCCGATGTCCATGGCTGCCTCCGACTGCGAGGGTCGCGTTACGGCCTGTCACGCGGTCAACCGGTCGAATCGGCCGCCCGTGGGTTGGCTGCGCGGGCGGGGAAGGCGGCGTCCTGTCGCCTCACTCGGTGGTATCGGACGCTTTGGCCCCGGTCTTGAGGGCACTTCGCGCGGCACGTGAGCGGCTGGCCGGGCGGGTGAGCTGCTTCAGCACCACGACCGTGAGGTCGTCGAGCGGCCCGTCAGCCCAGGCCCGCACCGCCGCGACCAGTTCCTCGACCACGTCGGACGCGCGTCGGTGGGCGTGGGCATCGAGGACCGCACGGATGCCCTCTTCGCCGAACATATCGCCGCCGCGGCTGGCCTCCGAGAGTCCGTCGGTCGAGACGACCACGACATCGCCCGCGTCGAGTTCCACGCCCGAGACCGTGTAGCGGGCCAAGGGACTCACGCCCAGCAGCAGGCCGCTCTCGGTGAGCGTCTCGTGGCGGCCGTCCGCGCGGCGCACGAGCGGCGGCGTGATACCCGCGTTGGCGAAGCGCATCACGGCGTTGCTGACATCGATGCGCGCGCACAGCAGGCCCATGAACTTCTCGGGCTGCTCGAGCGCGACCAGGTCGCGATTGAGCGCCTCGAGCAACTCAGCCGGATGCCGGGCGCGTTGCGCCTCGTCGCGGAAGCGCGATTGCACACCGGCCAGCACGAGTGCGGCGGCCACACCGTGACCGGCGGCATCGCCGACCGCGAGCGTGAAGTCACGCGGGCCCACTTCGATGAAGTCATAGTAGTCGCCGCCCACGGATTCGGTCGCGTAGGTGACCGCCGCGCAATCGAGCGTGGGGTAGACGGGCGTGCGCCTTGGCAAGCGCTTGAGTTGTACGTGCTGCGCGTCACGCAATTCCTTCTCGAGCGCGCCGTGCGAACGGGCCTCACGCCGCAGTTCCACATTCTCGAGTGCCACCGCCAGATGCTGCGCGAGTTGCTCCAGGTCGCGCGCCTCATGGCGGTCGAGCCAGCCACCTGCCAAGCGATGCCCGAGCAGGAACGCCGCGGGCGAAGGTGCGCCGGGGATCGCAAGCGTCCAGTGCACACCGGCCAGCTCGAGCGTGTCGCGGTCTTCTGCAGCGTAATCGGTCGCATGCACTTCGCGAGGGGCGGCCCAGCGGGCCGCAGCTTCAAAGAATCCCGCGCCCACGCTAGGCATGAGCCGCGCGCCCGTCGTGGCGGCGATCCGCGCGGCCGCCCCCTCGCGGCGCACCGCGGCGCAGCCGTCCAGCCGCAGCGCGCGGGTGATCGCTTCGCAGGCCTCCTGCAGCAACCGTGCGCCATCGCCCGAGCGGGTCGCCGCCTCCGACGGCGACCACGACGCCAGCGCGATCTCGTCGGCGATAGGCACCACGCGCTCGCCGAACGTATGCACGAGCGCGCGCAAGGGCCCCGCGAACGAGGCCGCGAGCACGAGCAGCGCGAGCGAGGCGCCCGAGACACCCGCGCCGAGCGCGGGCCACCACGTGGCCGCGAGCCACTCACCGCCGGCGAAGACGGCGGCCACGACGATGGTGCCCGCGATGAGGGCCGCCGCCGCGCGCAGCGCCACGCGGAAGTCGAAGACGCGATGCACGGCGATGGCCCAGCCGAACGAGCCGGGCACCATGAGAAGCGCCGCGATGCTCCAGCGCTCGAACGGCACTGCGGCCGCGGGCGCGAGCCGATGCCATGCGATGAGAGCGGTCACCGGCAGCATGCCCAGTAGCGTGCCGAAGAACGCCACGCGCAATCGCCGCCGGGCATCGGCGTCGGCTGTGCGCACGAACGAGACCGCGAAGGTGATGAGTCCGCCCACGATGCCCAGGCCGAAGAGCGCGTTGGCGGCGATGCCCAGTGGCGTGAGCAGTGCGATGCCGCCGCCGCTGCCGGCGCCGGCGTCGATCACCACGCCCAGATAGGCGAGCATGAGCACCAAGGCTGCGCCGTAGGCCAGGCGCACCCACACGCGCGTGCGCGGTTGCGCCGCGGGCTCGGGGAAGAGCGCGAAGAAATGCAGGAAGAGTGGCCCGACCAGCAGCTGCGCCGCAGTGAAGAGCAATTCGTACGTGAGCTGCCATCCGTGTGAGAGCCCGGCCGGGGGCGGCGCGAGCATGCCGGCGAAGCTCAGGCCCAGCAGCAGGAACACGCGCGTCAGGCGATCACGGCGCTCGCTCCACACCCAACCGGCGATGAGCAGGAATCCCGTGGCGATCACCAGCTGGATGGCCAGCAGGCGGCGCTCGCCGGGCGGCAGGGGTTCGGGCGCCAGCCAGACCGGCCCACGCCAGCCGCCGCGCTCGAGTGTGAGCAGGACGGGCGCGCCAGGCGCGGCCGTCTGCTCGGGGCCGGGCGCCAGCGGATCCGGGCGCCGGCGCGCTCCGGCGGGGCTCAGGCGGTCGCCCGGCATCAGCCCGGCGCGCGCGCCGGGGCTGCGGGGTTCGACCGCGACGATGCGGCCATCCTGCACGGAAAGCCCCGTATAGGCGTGCCGTGACAGCGTCAGAGACGAGACCAGAAGTGCGGCCGTGGCGGGCACCAGGAGCCACGTCCACAGCCGGTCGGTGAGGCGGTCGGACATTTCGAATGACCTCCGGCGAGAGAACCCCGCGAGGCTGACGATTCCCCTTCGGCCCGTCAAGTCCGACGGAAGGTTTGGACAGCGCCCACACTCGCCGCTATTCTCCTGAAGTCACTAGGACTCCATGCCGATACGCACAATGTCCAAGGACGTCGCGCGTCGGTCGGTGTGAGGAGCGGAGGCTCAAGGAAGATGCTGGTCCTAACAAGGAAGTTAGGAGAGAACATCCGGATCGGGGATTCGGTGAAGATCACCGTCCTCGAAGTCCGTTCCGGGCAGGTCAAGCTCGGTATCGAGGCGCCTCCGGATGTGAAGGTGCACCGCGAAGAGATCTATGCGCGGATCCAGGAAGAGAATCGTCGTGCCGCCGGTGGTCCGCGTCCTGCGGGTCCGCCCGAGGCCGGCGCGAAGCCCTGAGAGCCATCGCCCTTCGCGAGACCGCCGAGCCGCAAGCGGTGACCTCGCACGCTGCCTCCCGAGGTGACATGCCTGTGACTCGTCGTCGCACCACTACGAAGTCCGCCGCCAAGCCGAAGCTCAAGCTGGTCGGCGGTGCCGATCCCTCGCTCGTGCGCCTGCCCAAGGTGCGCGCGGCGCAGCAACGCATCGCGAACGGGTACTACGACCGCGATGCCGTCCGCGACCGCCTTGCGGACGCGCTGCTCGAGGAGATCCTCAAGAACTAGACGTTCGCTTGGCCACCTGCCGCGACGCCGTGTCCGTATCCCGGGCACGGCGTCGTGCTTTTCTCACGCGAGCGCTTCCCGCAGGCAGCGCGCTTGCCTATACTGCGCGGAAGCTGCGGCACGGATGGCCGCGGCCGGGCACGTGCCTCTCTCGGAAAGGAATCTCCCGCCACATGTCGATCGCCACGGCGCGCGGCAAGACCGCGCCGCCCCATGATGCGCCGCCAAAGGATGCGCTGATCCGGGCGCTCATGGACGATGCCACCACGGGCGTCCTGCTGCTCGATCCTTCCGGGCAGGTGGCCGATCACAATCCCGCGCTCGAGCGCCTGCTCGCGGTCAAGTCCGCCGACATCCGCGCCGCCGCGCCCGCCGCGCTCCTGCGCACGGTCGTCGCCGGCGACGATCTGGTGCGCGAGGCATTCAAGGCCGCCAAGCATGAGCGCGAGGTGGTGCTGCACACGCCGCGCGCGGGCGATGTCCCGGTGCGCTTCCGCAGCTACCGCGTGGGCAAGCCCGCGTGGGTGCTGGTCACGTTGCAGGACCTCACGCAGATGCGCCGCATGCAGCAGGAGCTGCGCCGCCACGAACGCCTGGCCACGCTCGGACAGCTCTCGGCCGGCGTCGCGCACGAGATCCGCAATCCGCTCGCCGGCATCGGCACGAGCGCGCAGGTGCTGCTCAAGCGCTTCGAGCCGCGCGATGAGCGCGCGCGCTTCGTGCAGGTGATCCTCGACGAGGTCGCGCGCCTGGACCGTATCGTCACAAGCCTTCTGCAATACGCGCGGCCGCGCACGCCCGAACTGCGCGCGGCCACGCTCGCCTCGTGCGTGGAGAAGGTCACGGGCCTGGCAGGCGAGGCGATCGCCACTTCCGGCGTGAAGGTCGAGATCGATGCAGCGCCACGGCTCGCCGCGCTCTATATCGATCCGGACCTCATCACGCAGGTGCTGCTCAACGTCACGCTCAACGCGGTGCAGGCCAGCCCCAAAGGCGGCGTGCTGCGCTACGAGATCCGCAAGGTCCGCCGCCGGCGCCCGCCGCGCGGCCCCGGCCGGCGCGCCGACGATGCGCCCGGGGAGCGCCGCGCGAGCGATCGCGCCGAGGGAAGCGCTGCCGACCGGCGCGCCGAAGGCAATGGCTGGCTCGAGTACCAGCAGGTACGCGTGATCGATACCGGCGTTGGCATCCCGCGCGGCGTACTCGAGAAGATGTTCGATCCCTTCTTCACCACCAAAGCGACCGGCACCGGGCTGGGACTTTCGATCTCACAGACCATCATGCAGGAACACGGAGGCACGATCGCCGTCGACAGCCGCGAGGGACGCGGCACCACGGTCCTCCTTAACTTCCCACTGGAGAAACGCCATGGCGAAAGGCGACAGCATGACGCGCACTCAGAGCGCCCAGACGCTGCTCATCGTCGATGACGAACGCTCGTTAAGATTCAGCATCGGCGAGTGGGCGCGCGACATGGGCTTCCAGCCGCTCGAGGCACCGGGCGGCCGTGAAGCGCTGGAGGCCGCGCGCGAGCATTCGGTGGACGCGGTGCTGCTCGATCTCAAGCTCGGCGATGAAGACGGCCTGCAGATCCTGCGCAAGCTCAAGGAGATCGATCCCACGCTCCCGGTGGTCATGCTCACCGGCCATGGTACGGTCGAGCACGCCGTGCGCGCGATCAAGATGGGTGCCTACGAGTTCATGCTCAAGCCGCCCGACCTGGACCACCTGGGCGTCGTTCTCGAACGCGCGCTCGAACACGCCCGCCTCAAGCGCGAAGTCGAGCACCTGCGCGCGAGCAACCCCAACGCCCAGCCCATCGTCGGTGGCAGCGAGACACTCGCGAAAGCCCTGCTGCGTCTGGAGCGCGCCGCCAAGAGCGGCACCTCGACCGTGCTCATCCGCGGCGAGACCGGCAGCGGCAAGGAGCTCATGGCGCGCCTCCTCCATGACAAGAGCGCGCGCGCTGGCGGGCCGTTCATCGAGCTCAACTGCAGCGCGATCCCCGAGACGTTGCTCGAGAGCGAGCTCTACGGCCACGAGCGCGGCGCGTTCACCGATGCCAAGCGCTTCAAGAAAGGTCTCTTCGAACTGGCTGACGGCGGCACGCTCTTCCTGGACGAGATCGGGGAGATGGCGCCACAGCTGCAGGCGAAGCTGCTGCGCGTGCTCGAGACCCGCACGTTCCGCCGCGTCGGCGGCCACGCCGACATCACCGTCGACGTGCGCGTCGTCGCGGCGACGCATCGCGACCTGTCCAAGATGGTCGCTGAGGGCCGATTTCGCGAGGACCTGTACTTCCGCCTCAACGTCGTGCCCGTCGAGATCCCGCCGCTTCGCGAACGCGTCGACGACGTGGCGATCCTTGCCGAGCACTTCCTGCAGCGCTTCTGCCGCGAGCTCGGCCGCCCGGCCGTGCGGCTCGATCCGGCCGCGCTCGAGATCATGCGCGCCTATGCATGGCCCGGCAACGTGCGCGAGCTCAAGAACGTGATCGAACGCGTGGTGCTGCTCGAAGCCGAGGACGTGATCCTGAGCGAGCACTTGCCGCTCGAGATGACGCGCCCGCCGGGCAGCAGCACAAGCGGCGGCGCCGGTGCCGCGGCATTGGCAGCGCAGCCGTTCCCTGCAGGCGTCGTGAGACCGTTCACCGAGATCGAGAAGATGGCGATCGAACATGCGCTGCGCGTGTGCGAGGGCAACAAGACGCGCGCGGCCACGCTTCTGGGCATCTCGCGCCAGACGCTGAGAACGAAGCTCAAGGAATACGCCCTGGGTGACGATATCGACGGTGAGGAGCCGGGGGCCTAGAAACTCCCGAGCGACCAGAATGCATGCGCGTGCCGCGGAAAGCGGTGCGCGATTGAGCGGCCGGGGCCTTACGGGACCCGGCCGTCATCATGCGCGGGCCACCGGCCGCCGCCGCCCCGGGTGGCGCTCACCCAGCGGCCGGCGACGCGTCAACTGACGCCATCCCAACGACCTGCCCGCCCGGCTTCGCGCCCGGCGGAGGGCTCTCGCGTGGGCCAGAACGCGCAAAAGCGCGCCGTTCGTGCGCCTTCGCCGTGCATGGCATGCGGTCTGCAAGACATGACCGGCGTCCGAACCCCTCCATTCGAACACGGGAGCCACTTCGATGCCGCACATCCTGATCGTGGAAGACGAACCGACGACCTCTTGGGCGCTCGCCGAGGGTCTCTCGGATGACGGCTTCACCATCGACACCTTCCGCTCGGCGGAAGAGGCGCTGGTGTGGTTGCGTTCGGGAGAGAGCGACCTGGTGATCTGCGACCTGCGCCTGCCGGGCATGAGCGGCCTGGAGTTCGCTCGCAAGCTGCGCCGCGGCCGCAACGCCCAGCCCGTGATCGTCGTCACCGCCTATGGCTCGCCCGAGACGATGAAGGACCTGCGTCGCGCCGGCGTCGCCGACATCTTCCCCAAGCCCTTCCACGTCGACGCGCTCCGCCGTTCGGTGCGCGCCGCTCTCGCCACCTTCGGGGCGCGCCGCCGCCCTGCGCTTCGAAAGGCCGCGTGATGGCTCTGCCGCCCGTTGTCCGGAAGCTGCCGCTGCGTGTGCGCATGCAGGCGGCGATCGAGAAGCTCGAGGCGCGTGAGCGTCAGGTGCTCTCGCTCATGGTCGTCGAAGGCCTGACCGCGCTCGAGACCGCCGGCGCGATGGGCCTGAGCAAGCGTGCCGTCGAGACCAGCTATCAGAACGCCATCGAGGCCATCGCGGGCGAGACCGGCGCGCGCAAGGCGCAGCGGAGGGCGGCATGAACACTTATCAATCGCTCACCGCCAGCAGCGATCCGAACCGTTCGATGCCGACGCAGGCCGCCGCGCGTCTCGATGCCGCCTCGCGCGCCGTCGCGTCGCTGCGCGACGAGCAGCGCCGCCTCGAGCGCCTGGGCTTCGAGCTTCCGCTGGCGCGCTGCCACCAGCAGCTGCGCTACTGGCAGTTCGTGCAGAACGTCTGCCGCGTCGCGGTCGAGGTCAACGCTTGAGCCGCAAGGAAACGCATAAGACCGCCGCGCCGGTGATCCGGCTGGTGCCGCCGGCAGCCGGCGATGCACCGCGCGTGGAGCGCGAGCATCCGGCGCAGTGGGCGCGCACGAAGGCTCGCACCATCGTGGTCGCCAGCGGCAAGGGCGGCGTCGGCAAGAGCAACCTGGCCGCGAACCTGGCGCTCGCGCTGGGCGAGCGCGGCGCGAAGGTCGTGCTGCTCGATGGCGACCTCGCGCAGGCGAATCTCGACATTCTTCTGGGCTTGCACCCGCGCTACGACCTGCAGCACGTGCTGCAGGGGGAGAAGACGCTGGACGAGATCGTCGTCCAGGGTCCCTTCGGCGTGAAGCTGGTCCCGGCCGCTTCCGGGGTGCCCGAGCTCGCCGACCTCGACGACTACCGCCGCGAGCTGCTGCTGCGCAGCCTGGGCAACGTGGACGCGGACGCCGACTTCGTGATCATCGACACCGCTTCGGGTGTCTCGAAGCAGACGACCGAGTTCTGCCGCGCCGCGCACGATGTGATCGTCGTGACGACGCCCGAGATGCCGGCGTTCTCCGATGCGTACGCGCTCGTGAAGCTGTTGCAGAAACAGGGCGGCCTCGCGCGCGCCCCGCGCATCGTCGTGAACATGGCCAATGGCCAGGACGAGGCCGAGGATACCGCGCACCGCATCAAGCTCGTCGCGCGGCACTTCTTGCGCCTGGAGCTCGAGTGCCTGGGCACCGTGCCTTTCGATCCGTCGATCCCGCGCGCCGTCCGGCTCCAGGAGCCGGTCGTGACCGCGTTCCCGAAGTCGCCGGCCGCGCTCGCGTACCGCGCGCTCGCCGCCAAGTTGTGGAAGCACGTTCCGTCGGACCCGCCCTCAGAAGTGATCACCCCGCCGTCGTTGCGCCTCGAAGCCTAGGAGGACTGAATGCCCCGCGCCGCCGTCCTGACCGCCAGCCGTACGAAGTCCACGTCGTCGACCACCCGCCGTCCGGTGCTCAAGGTCGTCCCGGCCCGCCGCACGTCCGCGGCTGCGCCCAAGCCGGTCGCGAGCAAGAAGCCGCTTGCCGTGGCCGCTCCGGCCGCCGTCTCCACGGGCACGCCGGTCACGTACAACAAGAACGACCTGCTCAAGCGCTTCGCGCCCCTCGTGCGCCATGTCGTCGAGCGTGTCGCCGCGACGCTTCCGCGCAACGTCGATCACGAGGACCTTTACTCGGCCGGCGTACTCGGGTTGCTGGACGCGCATGCCAAGTTCGACACGGGCAAGGGCGTCAAGTTCGAGACGTACGCGGTGTGGCGGATCAAGGGCGCGGTGCTTGACCAGTTGCGCGCGCTCGACTGGGCGTCGCGCTCGATGCGCCGCAAGGCCCGTAACCTGGACGGTGTGACGCGCAAGCTCGACCAGAAGCTCGGCCGCGCGGCGTCCGAAGAAGAAGTGGCGCGCGAGCTCAAGATGTCGCGCGAGGACTTCTACCGCTTGCTCGATCACGTGCGCGGCGCGGTTCTCGTCTCGCTCGACGAGACCCGCACGAGCGACGGCGAGGAGCAGGGCTCGTTGGCCGATCACCTCGCCGATCCCAACGCGCTCGACCTGGAAGCCCGTCTCGAGGACGACCAGCAGCGCCAGACGTTGCTGCACACGATCGATATGCTGCCCGAGCAGGAGCGGCTGGTCGTGGCGCTCTATTACTACGAACACCTGACGCTCAAGGAGATCGGCCGCACGCTGGGCATCTCCGAGTCACGCGTTTCGCAGGTGCATACGCGCGCGATGTCGCGTCTGCGGCTGCGTCTGCAGAAGGCCATCTCCATGCAGGAAGAGGCGGCGTGAATCCGGTTTCGCCCCACAGTCCTGCTCCGATCCCCCCGCCATGGGAGGACCTGCGCACGCGCCTCGAAGCCGAGGCCGCAGCGCTTGAAGCGGACGGCCAGGCGGCTGCTGCGGCGCGGTTGCGCGCCACGGTCGACGCATGGTGGCAGCAGCAAAAAGAGTTCAACGCCCGCATCCAAGAGGTGCTGGGTGTGCATCACGAGATCAACAACGCTTTGGTCGGTGTGCGCGGCAACGCGCAGTTGCTGCTCATGAATGGTGCAGGCCAGATGCAGGGCTTGCGCGAACGCTTGGAGGTCGTACTCCGTGAGTCCGGTCGGATCCAGGAAGCGTCAGGCCGCCTCCGCGAGCTCAAAACGAGCTTCGGTGGCGTCGATCCCCACTCGCGCGCCGCGTGAGACCGCGCCGGTGCCCGAAGGGCACGGGCCGCGGGAACGCAAGAGCGACGCACGTGGCACCGTCACCGTCCCGCGTCTCGGGGACCGGCGGGCGGCTTCGGGCTGCCTGTGGGATGCGTGCGAGGCGCTGCTCTCCAGCGCGGATCCGCATTCGGTAGAACGCGCGCTCGATCAACTGCGCACGGTCTTCGAGTGCGACGGCGTCGCGCTGCATGCGATCGGCGCCAAGGGACATCTGGAGCCGTGGTGTGCGCGTGGCGAATGGCAGACCAAGGCCGGCGACCTGCGCGAATGCATGAGCGTACCGCTCTTCCGCGGTCGCGAGCGCGTGGGTGCGCTCGACCTGCGCGCGCGCAAGGGCCAGCGCTGGAGCCCCGAGCAACTGGCGCTCGTGCGCACGGCCTCCGGGGCACTTGGCGCGGCGCTCGGCACGAGGATCGAACTGGAACGACTGCGCCACGCTCCGGGCCGCGACGCGGTGACAGGCCTGGTGGATGAGCGCGCGTTCCATGCGCGCATGCTCGAAGAGGTCTCGCGTGCCGAACGCACCGGTCAGCCGCTGGCCGCGATCGCGATCGGCATCGATCACTTTGAAGGCGTGAACCGCAAGTACGGCAAGGCCACCGGCGACGAAGTGCTCGCCGAGTGCGCCCGCGTGCTCAAGCTGGCCGTGCGCGAGGGCGACTTGCTCGCGCGGCTGTCGGGAGACCGCTTCGGCATCGTGCTCGCGGACTGCGATCTCGCGCCGGCGCGCCGTCTGGCGGAGCGCCTGCGTCATAGCGTCGAGGACCATCGCTTCGCGCGAGTCGGCCGGCTCAGCTGTTCGGCAGGCGTCGCGGCCAGTCCGCGCGACGGCACCGAAGCCACGGAACTCGTTGCAGCTGTGGAAAGCGCTTTGGGTCTGGCCAAGAAGGCCGGACGACGACGCACCGCTGCCAGCGGACCAGTACACACCCATTGAGGATGAGGGACCTCCGATGAGTGATCGAGACCTGAAAGCGGATCCCGGCAAGGGCAACGAGGACTATCTGCAGCCCGCGCCCTTGGCTCCCATGGCACGCGTGCTCGTCGTGGAAGACGACGAGACCGTGGCCGATGTGCTGCGCGAGGTGCTGTGCGATCAGCCGTTCCAGCTCGAGTTCGCCGTTTCAGCCGAGACGGCGCTCGCGCGCATTCCGGAGCTGCGTCCCGACCTGATCCTGACGGACATCAGTCTGCCGGGGAAGAGCGGCCTCGAGGTCATGCGCGAAGCCCGCGCCCAGGACCCCGAAGTGGCCGTGATCCTCATGACCGGCTACGCCTCGGTACAGACCGCGATCGACGCGTTGCGCCAGGGCGCCGACGACTATGTGACCAAGCCCTTCGACGATATCGCCGAACTTCCGGCGATGGTCGAGAAGCGCTTACGCGGCCGCCGGCTCAAAGCCGAGAACCGCGCGCTGCTCGAACAGCTGCGGCGCCAGAACGAGGTGCTCAGCCGCCACGAGCATGAGCTGCGCGAGCGCGTGAAGATCGCCACATGGCAGATGAGCGAGCTCTATCGCGTGTCGATGGAGATCGGCGCCGACCTCGAGCTGGAACCGCGCTTGGCGCGAATCGCTGCGACGACCGCGCAGCTGGCCAATGCGCCCTCGGCGGCAGTGTACCTGCAGGATGAGGAGACCGCCGAGTTCCGCATCGCCGCTGTCTACGGCCGCGACATCGTGCGTGGTAACGATGGCGAGCCTGAGTTCTTGGCTGGTGCCGGGCTGCTGGGTATGGTGGCCTTCAACCAGACGCCGCTGCGCCATGCAGAGCCGCAGGGCGCCAGCGTGTCGGTGGCCGGTGTGGCCGGCGCGATGCAGACGCTGCTGGCCGTGCCGATGGTGCACGGCAACGCGGTGATCGGCGTGCTCGTCGCCTTCGACAAGCCCGAAGCATTCACGCAGGACGACCAAGAGTTCCTCTCGCTCTTCGCATCGCAGGCCGCGGTGCAGGTACGCAACTCGCAGCTCTTCGAGCACACCAAGGTCCTCGACCGTCTCAAGAGCGACTTCGTGGCCGTCGTCTCGCACGAGATCCGCACGCCGCTCACCAGCGTGAAGGGTGCGCTCGAACTGCTCGGCGACGACCGTTACTTCCACAACAACGACCAGCAGACCAAGCTGCTGGTGATCGCGCATGCGAATGCCGAGCGGCTGTTGCTGCTCATCAATGACATCCTCGACTTCTCCAAACTCGAGTCCGCGTCGCTGCCCATGACCATCGAGCGCCAGCGCCTGGAGCCGGTCGTGCAGCAGGCCGCGCACAACCTGCGCATGCTGATCGAGGAGCGCCGCATCCAGCTCGATCTGGACATGCCGCACGACCTGTCCGATGCCATGCTCGATCCGCATCGCATCACGCAGGTGGTCACCAACCTGCTCTCGAACGCCGTCAAGTTCTCGCCGCCCGGCGAACGCATCCGCATCAGCGCACAGCAGCGTCCCGGCGAGATCCGCATCGAGGTCCGCGACCACGGCGAGGGCATCGCCGCGGCGGATCTGCACAAGCTCTTCCGCAAGTTCCAGCAGATCGACTCTGGTTCCACGCGCAAGGTGGGCGGCACGGGACTCGGCCTCGTGATCTCGAAGGGTATCGTGGAGCAGCACGGGGGCCACATCGGCGTGGAGTCCGAAGCAGGCCGGGGCAGCACGTTCTGGTTCACGCTGCCGGTCGCCGATGCCACTCACGGCGAGCCGGCGGCTCAGCACTGACCGATCGCGATTCGCTGATACGCGCGCGGCGCACGAGCACCTGCTCGCACGCCGCGCTTCGGCTTGCGCATGGGCATCGCCTGGCGCAACGGGAAGCGCTTGACCGTAGGCGGGGGGTTTCATAACTTGAGCGCGGTGCGCAGGATGCGCGCCATGGATCACACACCCATCCACCGATCGAGCCCCCTCGATGAGCGCCACGGAAGACGCCACGCCCCAGTCGCGCATGCCGACCGACCCAGTCCCGGCCGCAGCGCTCGCAACGCTCGCGCTCGCGGTCCTGACCGGCGCGGTGATCGGCGCCACATTCGCGCTGGTCAGCGCGCCGCGCACGCAGCCGCTCTTCGAAGCGCGCCTGCCGTGGACGGCCGACGCTCCTTCTGCCGCCGAATGGCCGCGCGAAGCGCGCCCGGGGGAGAGCGCCGCGCTGCAGACGATCGGTACAAGGCTCACTCTTGTGGTGCGCGCCCCGCGCGCCCCTGTTGCGCGCGAGCTGGCGGCAGGCATCGCGGGCCGCCGCGAAGCCGGCGTGAGCGCGCTCGCCGGCGCACGCGCGCAGGCTCGTGCGCGCTGGATCTCACGGCAGCGCTCCGAACCCCTGCCGGATCTCTCGCCGGCTGCCGAGCGCGCGAGCCAGCTGCTCGCCGCCGCGCAGCGTGACCGCGATCTGGCCGCGTTCCTGCCGGCGCCCTACGCCGGCGCTGCCGCGCGAGCGCCCGAGCCGCCCGCGAACGTCCGCTCGCGTCTGGAAGCGATCGCGAACGCATCGACCGATGCCGAGGTCACCATGCTCGCGCGCGCGCTCCAGAGCGCCGCCACCGAAGAGGCGTCGTGGTTCGCTGCCGGCGTGCCCTCGCCGCAGGCGAGTGCCGCGGTGCGTGGCGCCACGTGGCGGGCATGGCAACTCGCGCGTGCCGATTCACTGGGTGCCATGGCCGCGCGGCTCACCGCGCAGGAGACGCCGCTGCAGCGCTCGCTTGCCGTGAGCGCGTCGGCGCCGCTGCTCGCGCGACTCGATGCCTCATCGCCGTCCGCGTATGACGAGCTCGTGCTCGCCGCCGAACCCTCGCCGCTACCCGTGGCCGTGCCGCTGCCCGATGCGTGGCTGCGACTGCTGGGCATGGGGGCGTTGCTCGGCGCGATCGGCGCCGGACTCGCTGCGTCACTCGGCATGTTGCTGCGCACGACCGGTCCGCGGCCGTTGCTCGCGTTCACGCCCGTGCGCGATCCTGGCGCGCAGGGCCCGTGGCTGCACCTGGTCGCAGGCCCCAACGCCACCGCGGTGGCACGCGCGACGCTGGAACTGGCCGCGCACGCGCTGGCGCGTGGCGAGCGCGTGCTCGTGGTCGACGGCGGCGCCAAACTGGCCCTGCACGAGCGCTTCGGCCGAGAAGCGCGCTGGGGCCTCATGGAGTGCCTTCTTGCGGACATGCCCGTGCTCGGACTGGTCCAATATGGCGGCCGGCCCGGGTTCTACCTGCTGGCCCATGGCAACTCCGCCCGGGGCGAGGGGTGGGCGAGCCTTGGTCAGCGACTGGATGATGCCAAGCCGCACTTCGGCCGGATCGTGCTCGCACTCGACAGCTCGGCTCCCCGGGCGATCGGCGATGCGCTCCTGGGTCGGCCCTTGGAAGGCTGGTGGGCCGAGGCCGTCGACCGCCTGCCGAAGGCAGCTGTCGAGCTCACCGCCCGGCTCGGTATCGCCTTTTCTGCCATGGACCTGGACGCGATCGATGAAGTCCAGCTGGAACTCCTCGGCGCCCGGGTCGAGGCCCTGCGTGGCCATCAGCCGGCGAGTGTGCCGGCAGCTACAGTGGTGATGCCAACCGCCGAACCGCGCCGTATCGCTGCTTTGCCGCCTCAGGGCGTGGTTCTGGACTGCGACTTGCAAGTACAGCAGCGGCTGCGGTTCCTGGCGTGGATGCGCCGGGTGCAGTCGGAGAACCGCCCCGCCACGGTCTGAGCGTTCGCTCCGTCTTTGCCGGCGCGGGTGGCAGTGACCCGCTCCACGGATCGGAGCGCGTCGCCGCAAGGCCCCGTGGCGCCGGATCATCGTGTCCGTCCCGCTGGCAGGACATCGCTCGTCGCGCGCAGCGCCCCGCGCTCGCCGCCTCGCGCCGTCCCGCTCCGGCCCCAAGGCGATGGAACGCAAGAGGGTGATGTGGACCGCGAGAACCGCGTCCTGCTCATCGAGCATCTGGACGCCAGCGGAGCGGCGATCGCCGACGCGAGCGTGCGCGCCGCGGCGCTTCGCGCTGCCGGCTGCGATGTGGAAGTGGTCGTGCTCGACGCGTCGGAGCATGACGACCTGCAGTACCCTGCGCGCATGCGCCGCAACGGTCCCGGCGTCGAGGCCTACTGTGACGACGCGTGCGGCCGCGAACTCCTGCGCAAGCGCGTGGCCCGCGCTCGTGGAGAGCGCGTGCTGTGGGCGAGTGCCACGCCCGGCGGCGGCGACGCGGCGCGTTTGCTGCCCGCGGACGTCACCGCACATTGGTGGCCGTCCGGGCACGCGCCTTTGCACGGCATCACCCGCGGTCCGCTCGAGCCGCTCTGGCGCGACGGCGCACCGTGCAGTGGCAGCCTGGTCGAACGAGAGAGCGGCGGACGATCGCGGCTCTCGCTCTGGGATGGGGTGTTCATCCTCGCGCCGGCGCCGCTGGGACGCGAGGGCGGAAAGGCGATCATCGACGCCTTCGCCGAAGCCGCAGGCGACCGTGACGAGATGGACCTCGTCGTCTGCGATCACGCGAGCGAGGACCTGGAAGCGCGTGCCCATGCACGTGGCATTTCTTTGCGCGTGCACTTCGTGGGCCCCGCCCCGCGCGAAGCCGAAGCCGCGTGGCTGGCCACCGCGACCGTGGCGGTCGTTTCCGGTGAGGTACCGCTCTCAGGCGGCCTGCTGTTGCGCGCACTCGCGAACGGTTGCCCGATCCTGCCCGCTGGCCACGCCGCGGAACCCATTGCGCGCTGGCTCACCGCCCATGGCACCGATTGGCATCGCGGCCTTACGCTGGCAGAGTCGCTCGCCGCCGCGCTCGATCGCACTCGCGACCTGCAGGACGCGCGGGACCGCGGCCGCGAGGTGGCGGCCGCGCACTCGACCAGCGCGCTGACTGCGCGACTCGCCTCGGCGCTTGGCAGCGAAGATGTGCGCGCAGCGTGAGTCGTCCCGATCCTGGTGATAGCCCGCGCTTGCGCGGCGAAGCGACGACGTCTAGCGTCCCGCCCCATTCGTGGCCCGTCATGGTCACGGTCTGATTCCGGAGGAAGCGCGTGCGTATCCTTGTCACCGGCGGTGCTGGTTTCATCGGTTCGAATGTGGCGGATCGCTTCGTGGCGCTCGGCCATGAGGTCGCTGTGTTCGACAACCTGTCGTCGGGTTTTCGCGAGTTCGTGAACCCGAAAGCGCGCTTCTATGAGGGCGACCTCGCCGACGCCGCCTCGATCGGTCACGCGATCTCCGACTTCCGCCCCGAGATCGTCGACCACCACGCCGCACAGATCGACGTGCGCAAAAGCGTGAGCGACCCCGTATTCGATGCGCGAGTGAATGTGCTCGGCAGCATCGGCATGCTGCAAGCCTGCATCGCGAACGGCGTGCGCAAGGTTATCTACGCCTCGACTGGCGGCGCCCTCTACGGTGAGGGCCGCCAACTGCCCGCCACCGAGGACCACCCGATCAACCCCGAGGCGCCCTACGGCGCGAGCAAGCACACGGTCGAGCACTATCTCTACATCTGGAAGCTTCTCCACGGCCTCGACTACACAGTGCTGCGCTATCCCAATGTGTACGGCCCGCGCCAGAATCCGCATGGCGAAGCCGGCGTGAACGCGATCTTCATCGGCCTCATGCTCACCGGGAAGCGCCCGCGTATCTTTGGCGACGGCACGGCTGTGCGCGACTACCTGTTCGTCGACGACGTCGTGGCCGCCAACGCCCTGGCCCTCGAGAAGGGCAGCGGTGAGATGCTCAACATCGGCACGGGCGTCGGCACCTCGGTACTCGACATCGTCCGCGAGCTCCAGAACATCCTCAGCATCACGGAAGGTGCTATCCACGAGCCCGCGCGCGCCGGCGAGATCCAGCAGATCTATCTGGATGCGTCGCGCGCGAAGCGGGTGTTGGGCTGGCAGCCGACGGTGAGCTTTGCGGAGGGGCTGCGGAGAACGGTTGAGTGGTCGCGCCACAACCCATTGCCAAGCATCCCATAGGTTGTGCGCCGATGATTGCATCTGGCAGGGGCTATGCAGTGATTCCCCTGCATGCGCGATCATGCCGCCCCCTCCGCGCCCCCGTTCTGTCCCAATGACGAGTGCGGTTTCCACTGCAGCGCAACGGGTTGGCGCTACAAGCGCGCCGGCTTCTACGATCGCGAGCAGGCGCCCAGGCGTATCCAGCGTTACCGCTGCTGTCACTGCCGGCGATACTTCAGCGACCAGACCTTCTCGACCACCTACT
>JANYBS010000235.1 GCA_025360715.1 Candidatus Eiseniibacteriota bacterium
GGCCAGCAGCGTCTTGCCATCGGGTGCCCAGGAGGCCGATTCCAGGAAGAGCGCCGGCACCACCGCCACCGAATCGCGTGGACCGCTGCCGCCGCTGCGGATGATCTGCAGCACTTCGTGCCCCGACTCGCGGCTGGTCGCCACGATCCGCTGCCCATCGGGCGACCACGCGCAGGCCTCGTAGGGATCGATGCCCGTGAGCAGGCGCGTGGGCACCGCGCGTTCGAGGTCCACCTGCCAGAGATCGTTGCCCATGGTCGCCAGCGCCGACTTCTGGTCGGGCGAGAGCGACCCCACCCACCAATCGCCCTGCGGTAGCGCGAGCGTGCTGCGCGTGAGGCCCTCGCGGTCAACCCATTCCAAGGTCGAAGCCGGACGAGGGTTCACCATGTAGAGCAGACGCCCGCGGGCCGAGGCGGTCACGGCCGGCTCCGCGTCCATGTCGCCGGGGGTCGGCGCGTCATCAAGCGCGAAGCGCTCGCCGCTGAGCGTGCCGCTCGAGGCATCGAAGCGCTGCGCGATGATCTTGCGGCCCTGCACGAATACCAGATACCCCGGCTCCGCATACGCGGCGCCGCTTTCGGCTTCGAGGATGACCTTCGACTTCGTGGAGCCGAGCGTACCCATGCGGACCGCGAACCCCTTGGGGCCGCGCGGCACGGCGGTGAAGAGGAAGTGCTCGCCATCGGGAAGGAACGTGGGGAAACGGTGCGACCCTTCCCCGCGCGAGGCGTCCAGCTCGGTTGCCGCCTCCGGCGTGCCGCCCGAGGCCGGTACTCGAAAGATCGGGCCCGAGGAACGCGGCGCGAACAGGATCACGCCCTTGCTGCCCCACGCGGTCCCGCGCGGGTCCGACGCATCGGCGAGCCTCGTGATGCCGCCGCCGCCTACAGGAATGCGGCAGAGGCCCTTCTCCTTGGCGGAGTCGAATGCCACATAGCGGCCGTCGGGCGACCAAGCCGGATAGATCGCGCCATCCGTGCCCTCGAGCACGCGCGGCACCGGAGTGTCGAGTTGCCATATCCACAGCCGCATCGGCGCATCGGTGCCCTGAGCGCACGCCAGCGCATGATCGCCATCGGGCGCGATCGCCACCGAGCTCCAATAGTCGCGGATCGCAAGGCCGCGCGGCACCGCGATGTCGGCGACGACGGGCGCCTCGCTGCGCCCGCGCAGGCTCCACAGGCTCCACGCCGCCACGAGCAGCGCGACTACCGCGAGCGCCCACGCGATCCACGCGCCTGCGCTGCCCGCATGCCGCGGCGCTGCGGGAAGCACCGGCGCGGCACCCACGCCCGACTGCGACGCGGGCTCGGCGATCCAGCCCAGCTGTAACTTCACGTCGTGCGCGCTCTGGATGCGGTCGGCAGGGTCCTTCGCCAAGCATGCGCTCACCACGCGATCGAGTGCCGGCGGCGCCATGGGTGCCGCAGCCGAGACGGGCGCAGGCGCGACATGCATGATCGCGGCGATCAGGCTCGCCTGCGACTTGCCATCGAACGCGCGCCGACCCGTCGCCATCTCATGCAGCACGCAGCCCAATGCCCACAGGTCGCTGCGCGTGTCGGCTTCGCGGCCTTCCAACTGCTCGGGCGACATGTACTGGAACGTGCCCACGATCGCGCCCTCGGCCGTGAGGGGTGACGCCATCGTGGGTGATTGCGTGAGCGCCGCCATGGTGGCGCCACTCGCGCTCACGGGACCGCTTGCGACCGACGCGCGCGCAAGGCCGAAGTCCATGAGCTTGGCGCCGCTTCGCGTGAGCATCACATTGCCCGGCTTGAGGTCACGGTGCACCACGCCGGCGCGATGCGCGCGGTCGAGTGCGTCGGCGATCTGCGCGCCGATGCGCAGCACGTCGGCGGTGGGCAGCGCGCCCTTGAGCAGCCGCTGGGCCAGCGTCTCGCCTTCGATCAACTCCATGACCAGATAGTCGGTCTCGCCCTCGCGGCCCACATCAAAAAGAGTGCAGATGTTCGGATGGTTCAGGCTCGAGATGGTCTTCGCCTCGCGCTCGAAGCGCGCGCGGATGTCGGCGTTCGAGGTCAGGTGTTCGGGCAGCACCTTCACCGCCACATCGCGGCCCAGGCGCGGGTCCGTGGCCCGGTACACCTCGCCCATGCCGCCGGCGCCCAATGGCGCGACGATCTCGTACGGGCCCAGCTTGGCTCCGGGTTGCAGCGTCATGTCCAGATCCCCTTCGAGAGTTCGGCGAAACGCGCGTCTTTGCAAAGGCCTTCGAACCACGGCGAGCGCGTCGAGAGCATGATCATGGGATCGCGCTCATCGAATGCGCGCGTGAGCATCGCCACGGCTTCCTCATGACGGCCCACGGCGTCGAGTGCGACGGCCATCCAGCCGGCCGCGACGAACTCCTGCCGGCCGCGCGCGATCAATTCGTCGCAGAGCGCGCCAGCCAGTTCACGATCGCCCAACTGGGCCCGGCACCAGCAGAGCGTACTCAGCATCCACGGATTGCGTCCGGTGTGTTCGAGGAATGCGCTGCCCAGCCGGCATGCCTCGGCGTATTCGCCGGCCCATGCGCGCGATCGCAACTGCTGCCACTGCACGAAGAACGACTCGGGGTCCACCGCCATCGCCTTGTCGGCGTACTCCATGGCTTCGGCGTGCTTGTTCCAGAACCCGAACATGAAGGAGTTCATGCCGAGCACCCAAGCGTTGAGGGGATCCGCAGCCACAGCACGCGCAGTCTCGGCGCAAGCGAACTCGTTCGTGAACTTTCCCATGCCCTGGCCCCACAGCGAGCGCTCGCAGATGCTGCGCGCGTGCCGCGGGTCAGCCGCGAAGACACGGTCCCACGACGCCAGCGCGCTCGGCCAATCCCGTTCGTACTGCGCCTGGATGGTCGCCAGGGTCGCGTTCGCTTCGGGCAGGTCGGGCTCGATCGCCAGTGCCTGCTGCGCGAGCGCCTTGCCGCGCGGCATGACTTCGGACGGTGGCCGCATGCCGAACGTGCCGAGCAGGCGGTGGCAGTCGGCCAGGCAGGCGATCGCTTCGGCGTATTGCGGATCGAGCGCGATCGCACGCTCGAAGACCGGCATGGCCTCGAGCAGGTGCCGCCCGCGCTTGAGCTGCAACGCCCGGCCCTTGAGCATGAGCTCATAGGCCTCGAGGTTCGTCGTGCCACGCCGCACGCGCGCGGCGCCAGGGCCGCCGCCCTGCAGCGTCAGGCTCAGGCGCTTCACGATCGCACCGGCGATCTCGTCCTGGACCTCGAAGACGTCGGTCATCTCGCGGTCGTAGCGCTCGGACCAGAGCTGATAGCCATCGGCCGCGTTCACGAGCTGCACTGAGATGCGCAGGCGGTTGCCCGAACGGCGCACGCTGCCCTCGAGTACCGTCGCCACATCGAGCTTCTCGCCCACCACACGCAGGTCCTCGCGCTTGCCCTTGAAGGCGAAACAAGAGGTCCGCGCCGCCACACGTAAGCCCTCGACCTGCACGAGCGCGCCAAGGATCTCCTCGGTCATGCCGTCGGCGAAGTACTCGTCATCTGCACCGCTCAGGTTCTCGAAGGGCAGTACCGCGACGCTCTTCTCGCGCTCGGTCGTGCCCTTCTCCCCGCCCGAAGCCATCTCAGCGATCTCGAGTCTCACGTCGCGGATGTCGCGCGGACGCTCGTCCGCGTTCTTGCGCAGGCAGCGCTTGAGCACGTCGCGCAGCCGCGGCGGCACGCCCGGCGGCAGCGCGCTCCAGTCCGGCTCGCGCTCGAGGATGCGCGCGATCAGGTCCGATGGCGTGGCGCCCTGGAACGCCTGACGCGCGGTGAGGCACTCGTACACCACGCAGGCGAACGCCCACAGGTCGCTGCGGCGATCCACTGCGAGTCCGCGCGCCTGCTCGGGGCTCAGGTACGCGAGCGTGCCCACGATGGTGCCCGCAACCGTGGCGTCCGGCCTTGCCGCAACAGTCGGCGAGATCGAGCTGTTCGAAGCGGTGAAGCCCAGGTCGCCTTTGGCCAGACCGAAGTCGAGCACCTTGGCCACGCCCGAGGGCGTGATCATCACATTGCCCGGCTTGAGGTCGCGGTGGACGATGCCCTGCTCGTGCGCGGCCTCGATCGCTGCCGCGATCTGCACGCATACCGCCAGCGCTTCGCGAAGCGGCAGCGGCCCGCGCTCGAGGCGCGCCGCCAGTGTCTCACCGGGCACGAGCTCCAGGATCAGGTGCGGAACGCCATGCTCGTCTTCGCGGCCGTAGATCGCGCCGATGTTCGGATGGTTGAGCGATGCGAGGATCTGCGCCTCACGCTCGAAGCGCGCCAGCAATTCGGGCCCCGCGGCGAGCGAGCGCGGCATAGCCTTGATCGCCACGTCGCGACCCAGCTTGGAATCCCGCGCGCGGTAGACTTCACCCATACCACCCGCGCCCAAGGGCGCGGTGATCTCGTAAGGGCCAAGCCGGGTACCGGGGGTCAGTGGCATCGGGCGAATCTAACTGAAACCGGGCTCACGTATCACGCGGAATGAGACCCGGCGCGACGCCGCTCACGCGGGGAAGCCCATCCGCGCGATGAACGCGTCCCAGCGCGGGTCGCCGTGAAGCGGCCGGAACGCGACAAGGAACCGGATATCGGTCAGCCAGGGCGCGCGCAGATCCACCGCACGCTCGAGCCAGCGGAAGGCGTCGTCCGTCTCGCGGCGCTGGGCATGGACGCTTGCCACGCTCAAAGCCGCGGCGCCACCGGGGATGGCGAGTAGTTCTGCGAGCGCGGCGTCCGAAGCCTCGCGATTCCCCGCGGCATACTGGACGATCGCGAGGGTCGAAAGCCCGAAAGCGTCCTTGGCGGCCGCGGCGGCCAGCGGCTGTGCCTCGGCGATCTCGCCTGCATCCACCAACTGCTGCGCGAGGTGCGATACGGCGATGGTGTTGCCCGGCGCGAGGACGATGCAACGCCGAATCAATTCGCGGGACTCTTCGAGACGGCCTTGATAATCCAGCAGGATCGCCAGGTTCATGTGTGAGATCGAGCTCAACGGCTCGCGCAACAAGGCCTGACGGAAGTACGTCTCGGCTTTCGCGAACTGTCCAAGCGCACGATAGAAGCCTCCTGCGAAAACCACGAAGAACTCGCTCTCGGTGTCCAGTGCATCCGCCCGTTCAAGCCACTCTTTGGCTTTGACCCAATTGCGCTCGAAACGCAATTCGATCCAACCACGACCGGCGACGGCTTCGGGCAGAGTGGGATCGATCGCCAACGCCCGGTCCAGGCCTGTGCGCGCGAGCGCAAGCATCTCCTCGAGTGGGAACCAGCCCATCTCCGCGGCGCGGATCCGCGCGCGAGCGAGCTCCACATGCACGATCGCATACTCCGGGTCGAGCGCGATCGCCTGTTCCAGGTGCAGGATCGCCTGCGCGTTGTCCTCGCGCACGTAGCGCGCCGACAGGTGCCGGCCGAGCATGAACAGACGATGCGCTTCGGGGTTCGTGCCGCGCCCACGCGCGGCGATCGCCACTTCGGCGCGCACCTCCCCGCTCGCCTTGGAGTCAGAGTCCTGGCCGAGCAGTGTCGTGCGCAGTTCCTTGACGACGCTCTGGGCGATGTCGTCCTGCAGCGCGAAGATGTCATCCAACGTGCGGTCATAGGTCTCGGACCACAGCTGGAATCCATCCGCGACCTTCACGAGCTGCACCGAGATGCGCACGCGCGCGCCGCTCTTGCGGACGCTGCCTTCCAGAACGGTCGCCACGCCCAGGCGCTGGCCGATCACGCTCACGTCGATGTTCTGGCCCTTGAACTGGAAGCTCGACGTGCGGCCCGCCACGCGCAGGCCGCGGATCTTGGCGAGCACATTCAGCAATTCCTCCGCCAGGCCGTCGGAGAAATACTCATTCTCCTCGTCGCGGCTCATGTTCACGAATGGCAGGACTGCGATCGAGGGCGCTTCTGCGGCCGGAGTCGTGGGCGTCGTGTCGCCCGCGGCCTTAGCATCCAGCGAGACGGCGCGCAGCGCCGCCAGCAACTCGCTGGCCGAGCCGAATCGCTCCGCCTTCGCCTTTGCCAGGCAACGCAGCACGAGCGACTCGAGCGCAGCCGGCGTCTCGGCACGGCGCCCTCGGAGAGCGGGCGGCGCATCGCGAAGGATGGCGCTGGCGACATCGGCTGCTGTCGCGCCACCGTACGGGCGCACGCCCGCGACGAGCTCGTGCAACACCACGCCCACGGCGTGCAGGTCGGTGCGCGCGTCAGCCTCCTCGGCGCGGACCTGTTCGGGCGCCATATAAGGAACGGTGCCCAGCACCTGGCCCACGGTCGAGAGCGGCGCGGCAACGGTGGCCGCCTGCGTGGAGTCGAGCGAAGGCGCATCGGCTGCCGATTTCGCCAAGCCGAAATCGAGCACTTTCACCCGGCCATCCACGGTGAGCATGATGTTCGCGGGCTTGAGGTCGCGATGCACCACGCCGCGTGCATGCGCCGCCTCGAGTGCAGCGGTGAGCTCGCGCGCGATGCGCAGCGCGCGCTCGAGCGGCAGGCCACCAGGCGTGACCAGGTGATCCAGGCTCTCGCCCTCGACCAGCTCCATGACAAGGAAGCGCACGCTCCCGGCATCCTCGATCGCATGCAGTGTGACGATATTCGGATGGTTGAGCGCGGCCACGGTGCGCGCCTCGCGCTCGAAGCGCGCCAGACGTTCGGGGTCCTGCGCCATGTCCGCGGGTAGCACCTTGATGGCGATCTCGCGGCCGAGTCTTGAGTCGCGCGCGCGATACACCTCGCCCATGCCGCCGGCGCCGAGCGCGCCGAGGATCTCGTAGTGGCCGAGCGTGCTTCCGGGCGTCAGCGGCATGCGGCGCCCCTAACGCACATCGCTGCCCTGCGGCAGGCCCGATTCGATGCGCACTTCCTTGAAGCAGCGGTGCACGCTCGCTTCCATCATGGGCGCCTCGAGCGGCCAGATGAGCGCCTTGTCCGCGACACGAGGGGCGAAGGCCGGGCGGTCGAGCAGCGGATGCAGCATGGGATCCATGCGAACGACGGCCATCGAGAACGCCCGCATGTGCATCTGGAGCATCACCGTTTCGGCCGCGTCGAACTCGCCCAGGCGGAGCGCTAGCACTGCGAGCATCTGCGTGGCGGGTGCGACCATGCGGGAACGCGGAGCCAGATCGAGCACGATCCGCCGCGCCTCCTCGACTCGTCCCGCCAGCAGCGCGACTCCGGCATCGAGTGCGAGGGCCTCAGCGGCACGGATGCCGTCGGTCGACGCCGCTTCGCGCTGCGCCAGGAACGCCTGCGTGTCGCCGCGCCGGAATTGCAGCCACGCCAGGCCGGTGTGCGTGGCCGCCACGTAGAACGGGCCATCGTCGCAGGCGAGCGCTCGCACGAGCGACCGAGCGGCCTCGTCCGAGCGCCCGGTGATCGCGGTGATCCAGAACAGCCAATGAAGGCCGAAGGCCTCCTGCGGATCAATCTCGAGCGTCCGCCGGACCATGCGCTCGGCGCCGGCGTAGTCAGCTTCCCGCGCACAGTAGGCGGCAAGGTTCATCAGCGAAGGCGTGTGCCGCGGATCGACCGTGATCGCCTTGCGCAGGACATCCGCCGCCGCATCCTCGTCATCGCGCTGACTCAGGTTGACCGCGAGCGCCTTGTAGCCGTCGGCCATGTGCGGCGCAAGCGCGATCGCCTTCTCCGCAGCCTCACGTCCGCGCTGGAAGTTCTCCTCTTTGTGGGTGCCATCACCCCACTGATTGAGCTGGCCATACGTATCCGCCAGCCCGGCCCAAGCCTTGGCGTAGTTCGGGTCCAGTTCGATCGCCTTGCGGAACAACTCAAGCGCCGCCTTCAAGGACGCTTCGTCGTATTGTCCGTAAAGCTCTCGCGCCTTCAGGTACAAGTCATACGCCTGCGCGTCCTGCGGGCGGTCCTTCACCAGCGCTGCCGCTTCGGCCGGGGTGAGCGCTACGCGCAGCGCCTCGGTGATCGCCGAGGCGATCTCTTCCTGCACGGCGAAGACATCTTCCAGAGTCCGGTCGAACCGCTCGGCCCAGAGCTGAAAGCCGTCGGCGGCGTTGCTGAGCTGCGCGGTGATGCGCACACGGTCGCCCGAGCGCCGCACGCTGCCCTGCAGCACCGCGCCCACGCCCAGTTCCGCAGCGACCTTGGCCAGGTCCACCTCGGAGCCGCGGTATTTGGCGACGGCATTGCGCGAGGCCACGCGCAGCGCCTTGATCTTGGACAGGTCGGTGAGGATGTCCTCGGTGATGCCGGCGCAGAAGTACTCGGCTTCTTTGTCGGCGGCCAGGTTCTCGAAATACAGCACGGCCAGCGACGGCACCGCGGCGCGGATGCCGGAACTGCTCGAACCGCTCGACGACGCATCGGCGGCGATGGCGACCAACTCGCGCTTGAGATCGCCGATGTCGCGCGGGCGCGCTTCGACGTCCTTGGTGAGGCAGCGCCGGATGATATCGACGAGTCGCGCCGGCGTGCCTGCAGGCAGCGCATTCCAATCCGGTTCGCGTTCGAGGATGCGCGCGATGATGTCCGAGGCCGTCTCGCCGGCGAAGGTCTGCCGCGCGCTCAGGCATTCGAAGAGCATGCAGCCGAACGCCCACACATCCGCGCGGCGGTCCACCACGCGCCCGCGCGCCTGGTCGGGGCTCATGTACGCCGCGGTGCCCAGGATCGCGCCGGCGACCGTGCCCGAGAGTGCCATGGTCGGCGACACGCTCAGGTCCGGTGATGACATCTGCT
Organism: Candidatus Eiseniibacteriota bacterium; assembly: GCA_025360715.1. GTDB lineage: Bacteria > Eisenbacteria > RBG-16-71-46 > RBG-16-71-46 > RBG-16-71-46 > CAIXRL01. The sequence goes on from JANYBS010000235.1 coordinate 8,717, forward strand.
CGGTGGCGCCACCCTTGGCCAGGCCGAAGTCGAGCACCTTCACCACTCGCGCCGGCGTGAGCATGACATTCGCGGGCTTGAGATCGCGGTGGACGATGCCACGCTCGTGCGCGGCCTCCATGGCCGACGCGATCTGCGTGGCCACCTCGAGCAACTCGCGCACCGGCAGCGGTCCACGGGCGATGCGCGCGGCGAGCGTCTCGCCCTCGACGAGTTCCAACACCAGGTACGGCGTGCCGGAGGATTCCTCGAGGCCGTGGATGCTGGCGATGTTCGGATGGCTCAGGGAAGCGAGTAGCCGCGCTTCTCGCTCGAAACGCGCCAAGCGCTCCTCGTGGCCGGCGAATCCGTCCGGCAGGCCCTTGATGGCGACCTCGCGGCCCAGCCGGGTGTCGCGGGCGCGATAGACTTCACCCATACCGCCCGCGCCCAAGGGCGCGGTAATCTCGTAGGGGCCAAGCCGGGTGCCGGGGGTGAGTGCCATGAAGCGCGCAAGTTATCAGAAGCGGCGCGGGTTCGCTGCTAGAGCAACATCAGCTTCATGGCGTAGCCCGCTGCCAGCGTGATGCCCAGGTTGTCATCGAGCGGGATGGGCAACATCTCCACAATGGTGGCCGTGAGCGCGCCGACCAGCACCACCTGCCAGGGCATGTGATGCACGGTGACCAGGTACACGCCCCACAGCAGGCAGACGACCAGACAGCCCAGCGCGCCTTCGAGCGACTTGCGGAAGAACTTGTGGCGTCCGTACGCGCGGCCCACCAAGGCACCGAAGGCATCGCCCAGCACGGTGAAGCCCAGTGCCGCGGCGGCCACCGGCTGCGGCAGGATCTCGATCGCGAGCAGCGCGGCGAGCAGAAGGTACGTGGATCCGAGCAGGCTGAACTCCTCGTGCTCGCGGATCATCTCGCCGAAGAAGGACTTGAAGAACTTCTTCACGCGGTCATCGTGCAGGCGGAACAGATCGACCGCGATCGCGCCCACAGTGAGCAGGATGAAGAGCTGCCGGAATTCGGATCTGCCACGCGGCCAGGGCAGGAACTCCCACAAGAGCCCGAGCGGCAGCACGATGAAGCCCAGGTGTACGAGCTTGCGGCGGAACTCCGTCTGCCACTGCGGACGGCGCAGCGGCTCGAGTGGATCGTTCCTGTCATTCGGGTTGTTCGGCGCGGGAGTACTCACGGACGCAAGGTTATCAGAAGCAGCGCCGTGCCGGACGACTCCATCGGGTGGAATCGTAGGCCCCTCATCGGCCGGAGGGTGCCAGCTCGTGGTAAGCGGCACGAAAGCCGGTGATGCGCTTCACGTAGTCCTGCGAGTCGGCGTTGGACGCCACCTCGCAGTAAAGCGCCTCGCCCCCGCGCGCGATCAAGTCGCGCCAGTCCTTGCGCACTGCGCTGGGCCCGGCGTTGTAGGCCGCCAAAGCAACCGGCACGTGGCGCTCGAAGCGCCGCAGCAGTGCGCCCAGGTACTGCGCGCCGTAACGCACGGCGTGCGCAGGGTCGAACAGTATGGCTTCGCCCGGCGCGCCCTCGCGCAACGCGCGCGCCGCGTCGCTCGCGGCTTCGACCTTGAGCTGAGTGAGCCCAAGCGCGTTGCTGCGCGAACGCGCCCGCGGATCGAAGCGGCTCTCCTGGCGGATGAGCCCCCACAGCAGCGGCGCGTCCATCGAGATGGAATCGACCGCCGCCGCACGCACCAGCGGCTCGAACGCCGGCGGATACGCCCACGGCACGAGCGCCCATTGAATCGAATCCGCGCGCGACTGCGCAGCGCCGATCGCGCGGTCCACCCACAGCGTGCCCAGCGCGGTCCGACCACACGAGAACGCCATGCGCGCCGACGCGAGCCATTCGGCGATGCCGGGACGCGTGACATCGAGACGCGCATCGGCCGCCGCCCAGCGCGAGAGAAGCGTCATGGCGTCCTCGCCCGTGGAATCGGCGGCGAGCAGACGCCGCGCGCGGAGCAGCACGGTAGCGCTCGAGTCCTCTGCTGCCTCGAGCACAGCGCCCGGCCAGCCGCGCACGCCCAACGTCTCGCGCGCACACGCCCGGTAGAAGGCATAGCCGGGCTTGCGCGCCAACATCATCAAGAGCGAGTCGCCGCGTGCGCGGTCTTTCGCACTGCCGCGCAGGATCACGCCGCGCCAGAACTGCGCGGCTTCGCTCGTGGCGCCTGCGAATGCGAGACCTGCGGAATCGCGCTCGCCGATCGCAAGCAGGATGAGCCCACGCTGCACACGCGCATCGCTCGCACGCGGACCGCCCATCTGCGCGAGGCGCGCGAAGCCGGCGATCGCATCGCGCCAGCGGCTGCGGTCCTGCGCCTCGCGCGCGAACTCCCACTGCGCGGTCGCGCGCGTGTCGGCGTCACCGCTCCGGCGAACGATGCGCGTATAGAGCGCCAGCGCCGAGTCCGTGCGCGCCGCATCGCGCAGACAGCGCGCGCGCTCCAGCTCGATCTTGAATCGCTCCTCGCCCTCGGGTGCCGAGCGCAGCGCGGAATCCGCCCACACGCGCGCCTCGAGTGGCCGACGCGCCGCGCGCTGGACCTCGGCCAGACGAAGCGTGATGCGCCAGCGCTCGGCACCAAGCAGTCGCGGCGTGCGCGCGAGCAACGCCCGCAGGCGGCGCGCCGCCGAAGCGCGGTCGGCGCGCAGCACATCGATCTCGACGGCCGCGCGCGCGATCTCAAGCGGCAGCACATCGCGCCGCGCCGCCGCGATGCTTTCGAGCAACACCAGCGACGGCACAGCCGCCGCCGCCACGCCCGGGTACGTCTGCACGGCCCGACGCGCGAACTCCTGCGCGCCCGAACTGTCACGCAGCCCCAAGCGCAGCCGCGCGCGCGACCACAGCCACGCCGCACGTTCCCCCTCCGGCCAGGCGTTGAGGTCAGAAGCAGCCAGCAGCGTGTCGGCGCGCGCGGTATCGCCGCGCGCCACGGCGATGCGCACGCGCTGATCGAGCGCGAGCCACGCCCACGGCGAGGTCGCGAGCGAGGGCCGCGCCAGCAGCGAATCCGCGCGAGCGGTATCGCCGGCCGCGAGTTGCGCGAGCGCCGCGCGCCGAACCAGTGCAGGGTCGCCGCCGCGCGCCTGCTGCAGCCACCACGCGCGCACATCGCCGCGAGCGCTCGTATCCGGCGCCGGCGCAAGCTCCCAGCGAACGCGCCCGGCTTGCGCCTGCGGAGCGGCCGGCGATTGCGCCTTCGCGCTGCCTGCGAACGCCAGCATCAGCAGCGCGCCGCACCAGACGCGCGCGGAGCCGCTCAATCGATCGCCCCGTGCGCGCGATCGAACCGCGCCTCGAGCGAGCGCACGATGTGGCCGTGGAGCCGCCGCGCGTCGTCACGGCCCAGGAAACGCCCGAAGAGCAGCAGCCCCAAGAAGACGCAGCCCCACGTGCCGGCGGACAGGTAGTCGCCTTGCAGCGCTAGGCGCGTGACGCCGATGAGCACCAGCGCCACGAGTGGCAGCATGATCCAGAGAGGGGTGCCGTAGCGGAGCCGCAGCTGTGAGCCCTCGCCCAGACTTTCGGCGTGCACACTCGCCCAAGTCTCGGCGAAATTCCGCCGCCGCGTGTCGATCCGCACGATCACGCTCGAGCCGAACTGGGACACGCTCACTTCCGGCGCGCGCAGGCGCTCTTTCACCTGGGCAGGCGCGACGGGTGCAACCATCCGCAGCTCGGCCTGGGAGAACAGGTTCCACCATGAGAGTTGCGGCGCTGCTTGCGCTGCTTCGATCTCCGGATTGTCGCTCACTCCCATTCGATCGTCGCCGGCGGTTTGCTGGTCACGTCGTAGACGACGCGATTGACGCCGCGCACCTCGTTGGCGATGCGGCTCGCTGCGCGCGCGAGCAACTCGTGCGGCAGCCGCGTCCAGTCGGCGGTCATGCCATCCACGCTATTGACCGCGCGCAAGGCGATGACCTTCTCGTACGAGCGTTCGTCGCCCTTCACACCTACCGTGAAGACGGGCAGCAGCACCGCGAACGCCTGCCACGTGCGGCCGTACCACTTATGGCGCCTGAGTTCCTCGATGAAGATCGCGTCGGCTTTGCGCAGCACGTCCAGGTCCGGCTCGTGGATCGCACCCAGGATGCGCACGGCGAGTCCCGGCCCCGGGAACGGATGACGGTCCACGAGGTGCGCGGGCAGTCCGAGCGCTCGGCCCAATTCGCGCACCTCGTCTTTGAAGAGCCAACGCAGTGGCTCGACCAGCTTCATGTTCATGCGCTCGGGAAGTCCGCCCACGTTGTGGTGCGACTTGATGACCTGCGCGCCGAAGCCGGCCGAGGCGCTCTCGATCACGTCGGGGTAGAGCGTGCCCTGCGCCAGGAACTCGAACTTGCCGATCTTCTTGGCCTCGCGTTCGAACGCTTTGATGAATTCGCCACCGATGATCTTGCGCTTCTTCTCGGGATCCGAGATACCTGCGAGTCTACCCAAGAACTGGCGCTGCGCGTTGACGACGCGCAGGTTCAGGTGCCGCCGCATGCCCAGCTCACGCACGACCTCGGCCGCTTCGTCCATACGCAGCAGGCCGTGATCGACCAGCACGCATGTGAGTCGGTCGCCGATCGCGCGATGGATGAGCGTGGCCGCCACGGTGGAATCGACGCCGCCCGAGAGCCCGCAGAGTACGTGCCCCTTGCCCACCTGGGCGCGGATCTCGCGCACAGCCTCACGGATGAAGCCCTTCATGGACCAGCCGCCCTTGAGGCCCGCGACCTTGAACAGGAAGTTGCTCAGCACCTGCTTGCCGTAGGGCGAGTGCACGACTTCGGGATGGAATTGGATCAGATGGAAAGGCAGCTTCTCGTGGCGCGCCGCGGCGAAAGCGCAGTTGCTCGTGTGCGCCACCTTCTGCCAGCCGGGTGCCAGCGACTGCACTTCGTCTCCGTGACTCATCCAGGCCTTGAACCGCTTGGGGACCCCGGCAAACAAAGGTGAAGGCTTGTCGATCACGAACGTGGCCACGCCATATTCCGCGTGCTTCGCCTTGGCGACGGCGCCGCCCATGATCTGCTGCGTGACCTGGAAGCCGTAGCAGATGCCCAGCATGGGCTTCTTCAGATCGTAGAGCCCGGCCGGCGGCATGGGCGCATCCACCTTGTAGCCGGACGCCGGCGAACCACCCAGGATGATCGCGCTGGGCTTCTTGGCGCGAATCGCCGCCAGCGACGAGTTGCCCGGGATGATCTCGGAATACACACCCAGCTCGCGGACGCGGCGGGCGATCAACTGCGTGTATTGCGAACCGTAGTCAAGAATAAGCACGAGTTCACGGGGCATTCGGGTGCAGAGTCCTTTCAGTGCCGGAACGTGCGGCGATCCGTGAACACCATGGCGATGCCAAGGCGATCGGCCTCGGCGATGACTTCGGGATCCTTCACACTGCCGCCGGGCTGCACGATGGCGGTGATACCGGCCGCGGCGGCGTTGGTGACCCCATCGGGGAACGGGAAGAACCCGTCGCTCGCGAGTACGGCGCCCTTCACATCATGCCCGGCGCGCTTGGCCTTCATGAGCGCCACATCCACCGCGTCGACGCGCGAGGTCTGACCGCTGCCCAGACCGATGAGCGCTTCGCCGCTCGCGATCGCGATGGCGTTGCTGCGCGCGGCGCTCACGACCTCCCATGCAAAGATCAGCGCCGCCATCTCGGCGCCACTGGGGGCGCGCTTCGACACATTGCGCCACGGCGGCGGCGCGCCGTCGCTGTTGCGCTGCAGCAGCGCCCAGGGCCCCACGAGCCGCACCTGCCACGGGTCCGCGCAGGCCAGGTCGGCCGGGGTCAACTGCACCAAGCGCAGGTTCTTCTTGCCGCGCAGCGCCTGGTCGGCGCCCTCGGCGATGGCGGGGAACGCGACGCACTCCACGAACTGCGCGCTCAGCGCCTGCGCCGTGACGGTGTCGAGGGTGCGATTGAACGCCACGATGCCACCAAAGGCCGAGAGCTCATCGCTGCGCAGCGCCCGCGCATAGGCCTCATCGAGCGCGGCGGCGGTCGCGGCGCCGCAGGGCTGGTTGTGCTTCACGATCACGCAAGCCGGCTGCTCGAATCGTCCCACCAACTGCACGGCGGCTTCGAGGTCGAGCAGGTTGTTGTAGGACAGCGACTTTCCCTCACGCCACGCGTCGAACGCGTGGCGGGCGCCCGCCCGTGCGTAGAGCGCCGCGGGCTGATGAGGGTTCTCGCCATAGCGCAGCGTGCGCGCCCGCTCGAGCGCCAGCGTGTGGAACTCGGGCGGCGCTTCGCCCTCGCTGCGCCGCGCTAGTTCGGCCGCGATCGTGCCGTCATACCGGGACGTGTACGCGAACGTGGCGAGCGCCCAGCGGCGGCGGTGTTCCGCGGTCAACCCGCGCTCGTATGCGGCGAGCGCTTCCGCGTACTGCGCGGGGTCATGCAGCACCACGACGCGGTCGTGGTTCTTGGCCGCGCCACGCAACAGCGCGACTCCGCCGATATCGATCTCCTCGATCATGCCGGCATCATCGAGCGCCATGCCCTTCTGCTCGAACGGATAAAGCGAGACCGCCACGAGGTCGATGGGCTCGAGGCCGCGCTCCGCGAGCGCCGCCATGTCGGCAGGCGCATCCCCGCGGGCAAGGATCGGCGCGTGTACGTGCGGATGCAGCGTCTTGACGCGGCCGCCCAGCAACTCGCTGAAGCCCGTCCATTCCTCGACCGCGGTCACGGGGACACCGGCGTCGGCGAGCGCCTTCGCGGTGCCGCCGCTCGCCAGGATGCGCGTGCCATGTGCGACCAGGACTTGCGCGAATGCCGCCGCGCCCGTCTTGTCGCTCAGCGAGAACAGCGCGGCGCGCGGCCACCCCGGCGCGACCGTGCGAGTGGGTGCTTGCTGCGATGACGGCGCGCTCAACGGACACCTCCGCTCAGACGTTGGATCGCTTCCAGATATCGTTCCTGCGTGCGGCGCACGACCTCGTCCGGCAATGCCGGCGCGGGCGGCTCGTGGTTCCAGCCGCTTCGATCGAGCCAGTCGCGAACGTATTGCTTGTCGAAACTCAGCAGGCGGCCGGCCTCGTATTCGCTTCGATCCCAATACCGCGACGAATCGGGCGAGAGCGCCTCATCGATGAGCGTGAGCTCGCCATCGACAAGGCCGAACTCGAACTTTGTGTCAGCGAGCACCAGGCCGCGCGCCCACGCATGCTCACGCGCCTCTTCATAGAGCGCGATGCTGCGCGCACGCAGCGCTTCGCTTGTCTCGCGCCCGGCGATCTCCACCATGCGCTCGAACGGAATGTTCTCGTCGTGCCCTTCGTCGCTTTTGGTGGCCGGCGTGAAGATCGCGGGCTCGAGCCGGCTGCCGTCCTGCAGCCCGGCGGGCAGCGCGATACCGCAGACACTCTGCGTGTCCTTGTATTCGCGCCAGCCGCTGCCGGTGAGGTAACCGCGGACCACGCATTCGATATCGATGCGCTCGGCGCGCCGCACGAGCTGGGCGCGGCCGTGCAAGTCGTCCGCGTGCGAATGGAACGGCTCGGGGAAGTCCGCGGGGTCGTCGCTCACCAGATGGTTCGGGCGCGCGGCGGGGAGGATCCGCATCCAGAACGCCGAGATCATCGACAGGATCGCGCCCTTGCCAGGGATCGGTGTGGGCAGGATCGAGTCGTACGCCGACAAGCGGTCGCTGGCGACGATCACGAAGTGTTCGGGGCCCGCCTCGAAGACCGAGCGAACCTTGCCGCGGCGCCACGGCTGGGCGCCCGGGATGTGCACTTCGCGCACGGCATGCGCGGGCTCAAGCCATTCACGCGGCACTTGGATCGCAGTGGACGTATCCATCTTCCCCTCCTGCCGCCTCTCGGGACGGCCGTTCAGGTGGTGTGGTGGCAGAACTAGGGCCCGGCCGACAAGTTAACGCGTGCGACCGGAGTGCGAAAGTGGGCGGCCAGATAGGCCGGCAGATCCTGCATGTGCGCCACGCTCAGCCCGCCTTCACGGCCGTACGTGCCGTCGCCATCCATGAGCACGAAATGCATGCCCGCAGATGCCGAACCCACTTCGTCGACCGATCGGATGTCGCCCACGTACACCGCGTGTCCAGGCGCCACGCCCATGCGCTCGAGTGCGATCTGGAATATCCGCGGATCGGGCTTCTCGATGCCGACGAGCTGCGAGTCCACGACGAACTCGAGTCCCTCGCGCACGCCGCAGACGATCAGGTGATGCTCCGCGCGGCCATCGGAGTTGCTCACACAACACGCGCGCAGCCCCAGCGCCGGCAATGCATCGAGCATCTCGCGCGCGCCTTCGACCGCTCGGCCCCACAGCAAGGAAGGCGGTCGGGCCTTCTCGAACATGAGCGCCATGGCCTCCTCGAGCACGGGATGCCGGCACCCGAGCGCCTCGAGCATGCCTGCGAAGTAAGCTTCCGTCGGCACGCTGCTACCGAGCGGCGAGAAGCTGGGCCTAAGGTGTTTGTGCTTTGGTGATGCGGCGGCCAAGTCGTACATGCGGCGGCCCCGCACCTCGGCACGGCGCACTGCGGCCACGTCGGCGGTCACGCCCAGACCAGCGAGCATCGTGCTCAGCCACTCGAAGTCCAGACGCACGAGCGTGCCGCCGGCATCGAAGACGACGGCCTGCAGCAGCGGCAGCTCAGCCATGCGAGACCTCGTTGGCCCCGGCGTCCGCGAAGAGCAGGCGGCGGCCGTCGACCGTCCACGGCTGCGTGAGGAAGCGCTTCACGGCGTCCGGATACAGCGCGTGCTCGGCCTCGTGCATGCGGTGCGTGAGGCGCTCAAGCGCCTCGCCCTCGCCCACCTCGATCGCGCGTTGCGCGATGATCGGCCCGGCATCGAGTGCATCCTCGACCAAGTGCACCGTGCAGCCCGTCACTCGCACGCCGTGGCGGTGCGCCTGGCCGATGGCGTCGAGGCCTGGAAAGCTGGGCAGCAGCGAGGGATGGATGTTGAGCAGGCGCTGGGCGAAGCGCGCCAGAAAAGGCGCATGAAGCCGCCGCATGAATCCCGCGAGCAGCACCACATCCACCTCACGCTCCTCGAGTGCGGCGAGCCACGGCGCTTCATCCTCGAGCTTGGTGCGGAAGCGTCCGGCGGGCGGCGTGAGCGCTTCGATACCGAAGCGGCGCGCGCGCTCGAGCGCGTAGGCCTGCGGGTTGTCCGACAGCAGCGCCACGATGCTGCCGCCCAGGTCGCCCGCGGCATGCGCCGCAGCGAGGGCTTCGAAGTTGCTGCCGTTCCCCGATGCAAGGACGGCGATACGCGGTGACGGCATGGAGCGCACACCGCAATCTAGCTTGGCGCATTTCATGCGGCAAGCGCGTCACGGTTGCGCGCGCGGTCGCCACGCGCCGCGCGCACGAGCGGCTTCGAGCGCGCGCGCGTGCCACGGCTCGCCGCGGCGCCAGTCCAGACGGTCGACACCCACCGGACCCACGTCATACCAGAGCAGGCCGTCATGGTCCGTGCGTTCCAGCACCGCACCCCCGCGCCCGAGCCTGCGCACAGCGCCCGCATCGGGATGGCCATACACGTTGCGCGCGCCCACCGACAGCACCACGCGTTCGGGCTGCGCGCGCGCGACGAATGCCGCGCCACTCGACGAGCCGGAGCCGTGGTGCCCCGCCTTGAGCAGCGCGACCGGGGCGCATGGTGAGAGTTGCGCCTCGACCACACTGTCGGCATCGGCCATGAGCCACGCGCGATGCGATCCGCCACCCACCTCGAGCACGAGTGCCGCCGCGTTGTCGCCGCGGCGCGCGATGTTCGCCTCACCGGGCGCGCCGGGCCGCGGGGGCCAGCGCGCGATCATGAGCGGCGCCCTCCCCAGTGTATCGCCCGCGCCCACAGGGCTGGCGCCGAACCGTACACAGGGCCCCGGCACGCCCGGCCGTGGCGCCGGTGCGACGAACGCGCGCACCCGCACGCCGCGGCGCACGGCGTCGCTGCCGCCCGTGTGATCGCCGTCATCATGCGTGAGCGCGAGCAGCCGCAACTCGCGCACACCGGCCCAGCGCAGCACGGGCAACACGGCGCCCTCGCCCGCATCCCAGTGCGGCCCGCGGGCGCCGCAATCGATCAGGCTCCAGCCGTCTTCGCCCGCCACGACGAGCGCATCGCCCTGCCCCACGTCGATCGCCAACAGCCACCAGTGTCCCGGCGCAGGCAGCAACGGGCGCGCCGAGAGCGCCGCGAGCCATGAACAGACCGCGAGTGCGGCGCCCAGCACCGCGATGCGGCTGCGAGCGGGCGTCCACGGGCGCGCTCGAGCGCGCACACTGCGCGGCGGCGCAAGCGCCAGTGCCAGCGTGACGGCGCCCATGGCCGCGATCCACGCGAGCGCCGGCGCATGCCCCGTGGGCAGCAACGCGAGCGGCACGCGCGCAGCGGCGCCGGTGACGGCGCGGATCATGCGGGCCAACGGCTCGCAGGCTTGCAAAAGCGCGCCGGCGCCGCCCGGTGCGAGCGCCTCGAGCGCTCCGCCCGCCCACGCCGCAGTGAGCAGCAGCTCGGTGAGCGGCATCACCGCGACGTTGGCGAGCAGGCTCGTCCACGGCAGCGTGTGGTAGCGCGCGAGCATGAGCGGCAGCGTGGCCACCTGCGCAGCGGCGGTCACGCCCGCCAGTTGCAACGCATGTCGTACGAGCGTCGTCGCCCAGGTGAAGCCGCGCGCTGGCGCGTGCGGCGGCGGCGCGAGCGCGGCGGCCGCTGTGGTCAGCGCAAGGATCCCCGCGCTCGCGGCGAACGAGAATTGGAACGCCAGGTCGCGCGAGAGCCCCGGTGCGCCGAGCAACAGCAACAGCGCGGCCACTGCGAGTGATTGCAGCGCGTCGTGCGCGCGGCCGGTCAATCCGGCGCCAGCGCGCGCGCACTCCCCCGCCACGGCGCGCAGCAGCGACGGCATGGGCCCGGCGAGAGCCGCGAATCCGCACGCGGCCAACGCGCCCACGAGCGCGCGAGCGCGCGGCCCGCCGCGCAGGCTGGCGGCGATACCGCGTGCCATCGCCGCCAGCCAGCCCACGTGCAGGCCCGAGAGCGCGATCAGGTGCACCAATCCGGCCGTACGCACCTCGGCATCCAGTTCGGGACTCATCGCCGAGCGATCGCCCAGCACGAGCGGCACCGCCAGTTCACGCGCCAGCGGCGAGAGCGCGCCATCGAGCGCCGTCTGTACGTGGCCGCGCACAGCGCTCACCCAGCGCCGCGGCGCCTGCGCCAAGCCCCGTGCCGGCCGCACGCTCGCGTGAAAGGCGCGGCCGGAGCCCAGCACGTGCGCAGCGTCGGCCGCCGCCAGTGCATCGAACGCGCCGGGGTTGCTCGCGGCGTGCGGCGCTTCGATGCGCGCGAAGACGACCACCGTGTCGCCCCACTGCGCCGCGCACGCCGGAGGCAGCCGTAGGCGAAGGCGCGCGCCCCGCGGCAAAGGCGGCGTGCAGCGGCACACGCGCACGAGCGCGACCGGCGTGCCGCTCTCGCTTCGTGGCGGCTCGAGCACCACGGCCGCGCAGCGTAAGTGCATCTCGCCCACCGCAAGCGCGGCACGCATGTGCGCCAGCCGGGCGCGCTCCGCGCCGCCGCGCGCCACGCCCACGCTGAGCGCAAGCAGCACCAGCGCCACGCCGGCGGTACGCCGGGGCGCGCGCCACGCCAGAGCGGCCAGCAGCAGCGCAAGCGCGAGCCATGCCGCAGCCGCAGGCCAAGCCAGCGCCGGCGCGAGCGCCAAGCCCATCCACAGTGCAGCCGCGATCCCCAGCGCTGTGCGTCCCGCCATGCGCCAGCATCACGCGAGAAGCGTGCCGCGACACGCGGCCTCGCGCACCCGCGCGACGCAAGCAGTGGGACACGCACGGGGCCCGCACGCGCAGCACCGGCAAGCCGGATGCGCGCGGCTTCACGCCCGAAAACACCTCACACCCTCGTCCACGGCGTGGACAGGGGCGTGAATCGTGGCGGCGCCTTGCGTGCGCTCGCGAGCGCGACTAGTTCGCGGCCTTCGCGGGCACGTCGCTCTTGGCGCCCTTCGGCGCGCGCGGCTGCGCTGGGGCTGCGTGCGCGGTGGCCAGTGTGGCGCTCTGGATCTCGGAGAAGACCTCGTCGCCCTGCTGCGTCATGGCGCTCACGTACCAGCGCGTCTGGCCCTGGCCGTCGAACGCGTTGAGCGGGAAGACGCTGGCGACGACCGTGCCATTGGGGCCGCGCATGACGTTCATCGGATAGCGGCGCCACAGGCCTTCGGTCGCGCGCACGTGCAGCCACGACTCTCGCACATCGGTGGGCTGCAGGTTCTCGAGTTGCGCCGAGATGAGCGTCGTGGCATTGGCGGGCATCACGCGTTGCGGAGCCAGCAACGTCACGTGCGCCGTCTCGATCTCAAGGCCGAAGTTGAACGTGGCGAAGCGCTGGTTGCCGCCCGGCAGGTCGATCACCTGCACGGGGGCGGTCTCACCGTGCCAGGTCAAGCGCAGGCTGTGCGGGCCGCGCGGCAGCTCGAGCGAGACCGGCGTGCTGCCGCGCAGCTCGCCATCGACGAACACCTGCGCGCCCGAGAGCGCCGAGGCGCCCTGCTCATCGTTGAGCAGCGCCTGCGCCTGGATCACGCCGTTCGCCGGCGCGGCCATGGGATGCGCGACCAACTGCGCCGTGCGACGAACACCCACTTGGATCGTCTGCGCCCACGCCGGCATGCCCGGGCCGCTGAACTGCACCTCGTGCAGACCCGGCGCGATCGACTCAAGCTTGACCGGCGCGTAACCCTGCGGCTTGCCGTCGACGGCGACGGCGATGGGCACTCCGGAGTCGGCGGCGAAGATCTCGAGGTCGCCGTTGAGCGTCTGGTCCAATGCGACCTTCTGGTTCTTCTCGCCACGCACGGGGAACTTCGCGCTACCCAGATCGGTGAGCGTGAGGGTGACCATGTGTTCGCCGGGCGCGAGTTCTAGCTTGGCCGGCGTGCGCTTGGCGACGTCCTTGCCATCGATGGCGATCCACGCGCCCGGCGGATCGCTGTCGATCGCAGCGGTGAAGCGCGGCGCGCCGAGTCCCACCGCGCGCGCCAGGCGCGCGAGCGGCCCCGGTTCGTCCTTGTTGGCGCTCTGCATGCCACCCAGCCACCAGCCAAGCGCGAAGAGCACCACGATGAGACTGCCCCACGCCCACGGCTTGCGATACCACGCAGAAGGCGCCTTGAGTTCTTCTGGGCTCGGCCACGAAGCACGCACGGCTCCAGCAGGACGCGCCCCGCTCGCGGCGGCGCGCGCCGGCGAACTCGGCGTGAGCTCGAAGGGGGGCTCGCTTGCATCAGCACGCGGCGCCGCCGCCACGTTAAGCACGGGCGGCGCCGTGGGCGGCACCATCACACGCAGCACCGGCGGCGCGCTGGGCGCGGCCTCGGGAATGCGCAGTTGCGGCGGCGCGACGGGCGCCTCGGGCGAGGCGGCGCGCACGGCGGCGAGCTGCTCCGGCAGCGGCGCGACCGACGACGGCGTGACTGCGAGCGGCGGCGCGGTCGTTTCGCGCGGCAGCTCCACGCGCAACACCGGCGGCGCCGCAGGCGGCTGCGGACGCACGGGCACCTGCGGGATGGCGAACGTCTCGTGCGCACCGACCGGTTCGTGGTCCACGCTCACCGGCGCGGCAGGATCGCTCGTGAGCATCGGCGGTGAGATCACCGGCAGGCTCGCAACCTCGGCGTCGCTCATCTGCGCGGCGGTCGCTGCAGCGGGCGGGCTCGGCGCGGTCACCGAAGGCGCAGGAGCGCTCGCAGCCGGCGCGCTCGCAGCGGCGCTGAACATGCTGGCGAACGTCGCGGGAGCGAGCTTGGAATCGAGCGCAGGCAGTGGCGCAGGCGTCGGCTCAGGCGCGGCGAGCGCGAGTGGCGGCATCGGCGCGAGCGCGCTGGAGCGCGCGGACGCAGACACGGAGGCGGGATCAAGCGTGGATGCGACCGGCGCGGCGGGCGGCTGCGCCTCGAGCGCGGCGGCGTGCGCATGTGCCGCGGACTCGCGCTCGGCGACATCGCCCCCGAATGACGCCGCCATGAGTTCCTGCTCATCGGCGCTGAGCGATTCGTCGTGCAGCAGCGTCTCGGGGGCGTCCTGCGCAGCGAGCGAGGGATCCTCCCATGCGATCGCGGCCTGCTCGTGCGCGATCGTGACCGGCTCGTTCGGCTCCGCAGGCACGGATGCCGAGAGCAGCGAGTCGTACGCCGAGAGCGGCGCGGGCTGATCGCCGTAGAGCGGCGCGGACTCGGCGGTGGCATTCGCGGTGCCCTCGGCGGCAGGCAGCATCTGAGGCGGATCGCGATCGTCCTGCTCATCTTCTTCAGCGTGCGGTTTGCGGCCCCAGCTCAGGAGACGGTTGAGCCAGCGACCCACCGGGTGAGCGGCGCGCGCGGGCTGCTCGGCGGCCTCCGGCTCGAAGGCCGGCGGCTCCGGCGCGAAGAGCGCGGAAGCTGCAGGCTCGGATGCCGCGGCGGCAATGTGGCTGGCAACGTGGCTGGCAACGTGGCTGGCAACGGTTGCATCGGCCTGCGGCGACGCGACCGCCACGTCGACTGCGAGCGGCTCCGCAGATGCCACCTCGCGCTCCAGCGGGCTCGACAGCCCTGGCTGGTGTTGAGGCAACGCCTCGGGCAATGGCGCGACGGACGCCTGCGCGGGCTCCGGCATCACGGCCGGTTCGATGCTCGCGCGCGCCGCTGCGACCTCGGCTGGCGCCTCGCTCCGGGCGACCGGCTGTGGCGCATCCTCGCGCGAAGCAGGCGCGGCATCCTCGACGCCGGCGGCCGACCACTCGGCCTCGACAGCCGCGGGCGCCGCGAGTTCGCTATCGCCCTGCGGCCAGTGATCGAGCGAGACCATGACGTGCGTGCTGCCCTCGAAGAGGAACGCACGCGCCTCGCGGCCTTCTTCGTCGCGCACCCGCACCCACAGCGGCTCGAAAGGTTCACCGTCGCGCAGCACCTGCACACGGGCTTCGCCGACCCAGCCGAAGGCGCCACCGGAAGGCGTGTCGACGAACGCAACGGAGCACGGGCCGCTCTCGCCTTCGCGATGCCACAGTTCGGCATGCGAGAAGAGCAAGCCGGTGAGGGCATGATGGAGGATCGCCGGGATCGCGCGTACGCGCATATCGGTGGCCGAGGTCTCGCGGGCGACGCCGGCCAGATCGTGCAGCCAGCCTCCCACCTCGGCGGGCGTGAAGCCGGCAGGCACACCGAGCAAAACGAGTTCCAGCTCGCCGGCGGACATGCCGGCGGTGAGGACTTCCCCGTGCGTGCGGGTCGTGACCACCCAACGAAGGGCGGTGTTACCGGCGAGGGTCATCTTGCGAGGAACATCCTTGCGAGGAACATCCTAAGGGGCTCCTTCCCCAACAACGCACCCAGCGCGGACAGGTGCCACGCGGCTCCTTGGCAAGCTAAGGCTTGGACAGTGCAAGTGTCAATGGGCAGCGGAGTTGTGGCATGTCCCGTGCAAGAACGTGCGGGACGGGCGCGTGTCTGCCGATGATTCTAGGAAGGCCCAGCGGCCGGAACGTGCGAGTTGACAGTAACCTGCCTTGCAGAACACACGCCAAGCCACGTAGTTTCGGCGGGTTCACCACCCGTGCAGCGGATGGATCTGCGAGACGGAGACCTATGACTTTCTGCATCAAACTGCGCAACACATTCGCTCTGGCCCTACTGGCAGCCCTGACGTTCGCCAGCCTGACCCCAGGCGCTTCCTACGCCGCGGGCGCTGCCCCCGCCGTGCGCGATTCCGCCAACTCACCGACGCCCGCGCCCAAGGGCGGGGCTCTGGTGCCCGAGATCGAGCCGGGTGTCACTGCCCCGACCGATACGAGCGAGGCGGCGCTGCTCAACCAGCCGGCCATCGAGGACATCCCGCTGCAGATGAACGCGGACGTCCTGAAGTGGATCCAATTCTTCACCGGCAACGGCCGTAGCACCTTCGAGCGCTGGCTCAAGCGATCGGGCCGCTACATGGAGCTCTTCCGCACCGTGCTCCAGAAGGAAGGCCTGCCGCCGGATCTGGTGCATCTCGTGTTCGTCGAGAGCGGCTTCAACATGAACGCGCGCTCCTACGCAGCCGCGGTCGGCCCTTGGCAGTTCCTGCAGAGCAGCGGCAAGCTCTTCGGCCTGAACGTGGACAAGTGGGTCGACGAGCGCAAGGACCCCGAGAAGTCGACGGTCGCCGCCGCGCGCTACCTCAAGCACCTCTATGGCATCTTCGGCGATTGGCCCCTGGCACTGGCGTCGTACAACGCTGGCGAGGGCACCGTGCTGCGCGCGATCAAGGCGCAGGGCACCACCAACTACTGGGACCTCAAGCTGCCGCGCCAGACCGAGGAGTACGTGCCGCAGTTCATGGCCGCACTCGCGATCACGCGTGACCCTGTCAAGTACGGCTTCTCCGACGTCGAGATGGACGACCCTCTGCGGTTCGATGAGATCTCGATGCGCGGCGCCGTCGACCTGCGCGCGATCGCGAAGCTCGCGGACTGCTCATTCGAGGACCTCAAGGCGCTCAACCCGGCGGTGCGAAGCATCGCCGTCAAGGGCAATGACGGCTTCACCACGATCCGCGTGCCACTCGGCAAGAGCGAGGTCATCCAGCAGAAGCTCAGCAAGGGAAGCCAGCTGCCGGCCGTGGACCTGACCGTGCGTCACCGCGTGCAGCGCGGCGAGACGCTGCGCAGCATCGCTGCCGAGTACTCGGTCAGTCCCAAGCAGATCGCGGCGGCCAATGGCATCTCGCGCCATCACCCACTGCGGCGCGGCATGCTGGTCACCGTGCCCGCCAGCATGCGCGCTCCGGCGCCCGAGATGATCGATCGCACCCAGGACCCGCGTGCATCCACCGCCTACGTCCCCGCTCGCAAGATCGGCCTTCCGGCCAGGCTCAACGGCAACAGTGATGCGGCCGACCGCAAGCATGTGACCGTGGCCCAGGGCCAGACGCTGTGGATGATCTCGCAGTCGGCCGGGGTGAGCGTGGACGAGATCCGCGAATGGAACCACCTCACGAGCGACGCGCTCACGCCGGGCCAGCGCCTGCGCATCCACACGGGCGATGACGCTGCCACGGTCGCCGCGACCGCTGCGAGCGACAGCGTGCAGATCGCGAATCTCAGGGCGCCTTCGGGCCGCAAGCACGGCAGGCAGAGCGCGCACAGCCGCGCCGGCCATGCCAGCAGCGGCGGCGCGAACAGCGTGCGCGTGCGCAAGGGCGACACGCTCGGCGCGATCGCAGCCCGGCACGGCGTGAGCGTGCAGGAACTGCGCCGCGCGAACCACCTTCGCGGCAACAACGTGCGCCTTGGCCAGAAGCTGAGGCTTCCGGGTTAGAGCACGCCGCGCGGCGCGCAGACGAGAAGCCCGGTCACTCGTGAGAGCGACCGGGCTTCTTCTTGGCAACGGGAGCGCTCCACTCGCGGCTGGAGGCCGCAGGCTTGTCTACTAATGCATCGACTCCGGGCCATCGACCACGCCGCCGCTGGGCACCGGCGCCGTGAAGTCGGCTTCCGTGACCGATGCGCCGATGCGCGCATTGCGGCCCACGGTGAGCCCTTCAGGGATGCGCGCTTCCTTGCCGACGACCACGAGCCCGCTCGAGAGATGTTCCGGACAGGCGCGGTTCGGTGACATGTCATCGCCGTGGCCGATGCGCGCACCGGCGCCGATGATGACCTCTTTGTCGAGGATCGCCCGCTCCAGATGCGCGCCGGGGCCGATGAGCGTGTCGTGCATGACGATGCTGTCGCGCACGACCGCGCCCGCAGCGACGGTCACGCCCGGGAACAGCACCGAGTTGATGACCTCGCCCGCCACGCGGCAGCCATTGGCCACCATCGAGTGCGTCACGCGCGAGCCGTGCTCGAAGCGCACCGGTGCGCGGTCCGCACTCTGCGTGTGGATGATCCACGACGGATCGTGCAGGTCGAGCGGCGGCTTCTTGCCGAGAAACGCCAGGTTCGCGTCGTAGAACGAATCGAGCGTGCCCACATCCTGCCAGTACTCGCGGAACGGATACGCGAACACCCCTTCCCCGCGCTCGACCAGCCGCGGGATGATGTCCTTACCGAAGTCATGAGAGGAGCCCGGCATGCCGGCATCCTCGACGAGCCAGCGGATGAGCGCCTCGCGGTCGAAGAGGTACACGCCCATGGACGCCATGCGCGAGGTGACCGGGCCCTTGGGCTTCTCCTTGAATGCCGTGACGCGGCCGGTCGCCTCGGTCTCGAGGATGCCGAACTGATCGACTTCGTCCTCGGGGACTTCGGTCACGGCGACGGTCAGCAGCGCGCGGTTCGCGCGATGGAACGCGTACAGGACGTTGTAGTCCATCTTGTACACGTGATCGCCCGAGAGGATGAGCACTTCATCCACGCGGCGGCGCTTGAGATGCGTGAGGTTCTGGTAGATGGCGTCGGCCGTGCCCTGGTACCAGTCGAACTGCGCCGCGCCGGGCGCGGGCTGCAGCAGCTGGATGCCGCCGCGCGAGCGATCCAAGTCCCACGGGCGGCCGATGCCGATGTGTTGATTGAGCGAAGTCGGGCGGTATTGCGTGAGCACACCGATATCGAAGATGCCGGAGTTCACGCAGTTCGAGAGCGCGAAGTCGATGATGCGGTACTTGCCGCCGAACGGCACTGCCGGCTTGGCGCGGCGCTCGGACAGCAAGCAAAGGCGGCTACCGACGCCGCCGGCGAGTACGAATGCATAGCGTCCGCTCATCGCAGCTCCTCGAACCAGCGACGGTTTCGCACGATCGTGCCTGTGCGAAGCAGACCGTCGGCGAAGTCTTCGTAGCGGCCACCCACACCCACCATCGACGGGCGCTCCATGCGGCCACCCGGCGGTATCCAGGCGTCTTTGCCCACCAGGCACAGGCCGTCGAGGAGCTCGGTCGCTTCGGACTCTGCTGGAGCCCCGCTTGCGGCATCGGCGCCGATCACCGCGCGCTCGCCGACGCGCACATACTTGTCGAGGATCGCGCGGTCGATCACGGCCCCCGCCTCGATGCGCGTGTCGGCCATGATGACGCTGTCCTTCACCTCGGCGCCCGGACCCACGTATACGCCTGGGAACAGGATCGAGCGCTGCACGCGCCCTTCGATGCGGCAGCCGTTGGCGATCAGGCTGTCGGCGATGTCGGCGCCCTCGGCCGCGACCACGGGCGGGCGCTCTTCGTCACGCGTCAGGATCGGCCAGCGTGAATCGCGCAGCAGGAAGCGCGGCTCGGTGGCGACGAGTTCCAGATTGGCGCGGTAGTACGAACCCACGGTACCCACGTCCTCCCAGAAACCGTTGAACTCATGCGCGTACACGCGCTCGCCCGCTTCGACGAGCGGCCGCAGCACGTCGAGCACCAGATCGACCGGGCGGCTGCGAAGCATCTCGCCGAGCACCTCGAAGTCGAACACGTATACGCCCATCGACGCGTGCGACGCGGCGCTGCGGTCGGGCTTCTCTTCGAGCGCGCGCACGCGGCCGCCGCGATCCATGGTGACCATGCCGAAGCGCTTGGTCTGATCGGCCGGCACGCGCGTGACCGCAAGCGTGACCGACGCGCCGCGCTGCTCGTGCGCCAGGAAGAGCGCGCGGTAGTCCATTCGGTACACGTGATCGCCCGAGAGCACCAGCACCTGATCGGGCCGGTGGTTCTCGATGAAGTCCCAGTTCTGCGTGATGGCGTCGGCAGTGCCGCGGTACCAGCCCGCATGACTGCGCGTCTGGTAGGGCTGCAGGATGTCGACCCCGCCCTGGCGGCGGTCCAGGTCCCACGGCCGGCCCGCGCCGATGTGATCGTTGAGCGAGGCTGGCGCGTGCTGCGCGAGCACGCCCACGCGCTCGATACCTGAGTGGCAGCAGTTGCTGAGCGAGAAGTCGATCACGCGGTACTTGCCGCCGAACGGCAGCGCACTCACGGCACGCTCGGCAGAGAGCACACCGAGCCGCTCGCCACCGCCGCCGGAGAGGATCAACGCCATCACATTGCGCATCGGGTCCGCCTTCCATGAGCTTGTGTGCGCGAAGAAAGATGAGAACGCTACGGACACTAATGAAGCGCCCTCGGCCCGGTCAACTACCGGGCCGAGGGCGGAAGACATTGCTGGAATAGCGGCTACCAGCTGAAGGAGGCGCTCACCAGATGGGTCGTGTCGAGATTCTTGTCGTCGGGGAACTGTGGGTCGCTCGCGGCGAAGAACCGATGCAGCGACGCCGCGTAGTCCGCGCCGAAATGCTTGTAGCGCACGCCCAATCCGAAATCGAGATCCTTACCGCTCATTCCCGAGCGCAGCGCGAGCGTGTTGCGGTACCAGTATTCAAGCCCGGTATGCAGGTCGGCATCGACGCTGCCAAGCTTGATCTGGCTGTCGAACGCGCGGTCCTCGAAGCTCCAGCCCAGGTCCACCGCCCACGTGAGCGCATGACGCTGCGCCGGGAAGAAGTTGAACGCCGCACCCGTCGTGAGCGACGGCGCCACGAACTCGCGCGTGCCGTTACTCCAGCTCAGGTAGGTGGTCGTGAGGTCGTGCATGACGGCGCTGATCGTGACGGCATCCGACGCCATGTAGAGCGCACCCGCATCAAGCCCGGCGCCGAACGACGTGACATGATCGCCCGCGAGAGTGTCGGGGATGCTCTGGCGCACGAACTTGAGCGTGCCACCGTAAGCCCAGTGCGGCCCGCGCTGACGCGCATACGACAGGCCCATCGCCAGGTCCGCGCTGCTAGCCATATAGAGGTCCTGCGAGTTCAGCAGCAGGCGCTCACCCGGATCCCACTTGCCATTGCCCTGGCCGTTGCCCGGCGTGAGCGGATCGTTATCGCTGCCGTAGTCCAGGAAGTCGATGCCCGCGCGCAGCGAGCCGCCTCGCGGCGTGACGGGAATGTCGTTGACACCCACCCAGGTGCCGCTCAGGCCGAACGCCGCTCGATTGCCGCCCTTGGCGGACTTGAGCGGCATCACCGCGCCGCCGAAGTTGTGGTTCACGAGGCTGCCGAACTGTTCGGCGTGCTGGAGGAACGCCTCGCGGTACGGCAGAAAGACCATGCCGGCGGGGTTCCAGTACGGCGAGGTCGCGTCATCGGCGACGGCGCTGAACGCGCCACCCATGCCGACGGCGCGCGCGCCGACGGCGATCTTCATGAACTCCCCCGCGTACTTCGTGGCGGATGCCGGCGCGACGCACAGGAGGGACAGCGCGGCGGCAATCGAGATGCGGGCGGAAAGGCGCTTCATGCGTCTCCTCATCGTGGACCCGGACGAAACCATGTGATGGCGTGCGCAGGGAGCGTAGGAGCCTGCGGAATCAGATGTCAACCGGTGTCGGCACCGGCTTCCACTCCGGCCAGCTCGCATTGCCGAGTGGCTGCGCGATACGCCATTCGCCGCGTAGACGTACCAGTTCGCTGCCGGTCTTGAACATGCGTTCCTCGAAGACTCCCTTCGGCCGGTAGTGCACCTCATAGGACACCATCACGCGGCCCGCCGTCACGGGCAGCGAATGGAAACCCTGTAGCCACAACTCGTCCGTCGGCGGCAGGAACCACAATGCACCCGGTTCGGGCAGGTCGTGACGCCCCTCCACGAAGCATTCGAATGCCGTATCGCCATCATCGTGGCGCAACGCGGACCAGTACGTATGAAGCGTGGAACTGGGCGAGCGAAAGCGCGGATCGACGCGGCAGCGCTCCCCCTGACCGAGAAGGCTGACGCAAGCGAGGAACAGCCACACGAAGTGCATCGGGCGAAGCGTGCTGCGCAGCGGCGCGGCAGGGACTTCCGCCGACGGTACGAACGGTTCTACCCCGTCCACCCCGGTGGGCGTTCCCTGTTTCTCGATCTGTTTCTCGATCTGTTTCTCGGTCTGGTTCTGGACCAGCTCAGCGTCGCGATGCAGGAGGTCGAGTCGCAAGTGCGCGTGCCTGAAGTTGCCGGCGGCGTCCATGACGCACGGCGCTCCCGTCGAGAGGATGTACGGGTGGCGCCCATCCCGGGCGCACCTGGGTCACGACCGTAGACCGCAAGCTTCGTTCCGCCTCCCCGCGCTGGCGATCGGCCAGCACGAGGTTCGCGCCCGGCATCAGCCCTGCGCCGGGACATGTTGTGTCAGCGCGACTTACGCCCTCGCGGCGGACCGCCCGCACGGTCGTCGCGACGCGGACCACGCGGCGCGGGACCGCGCGCCGGGCCGCGGCCTGAGCCAGCCGCCCCAGTACGGGCGCGCGACTGGGTCGGACCACCCCGGCGCGCATCGGCTCCAGGTGCGGGTCCGCGGGACGGGCCGCGAGAAGGACCGCGGCCAGCAGGACGGGCTCCCGGCCCGGCGCCGAAGCTCGGACGCTTCGAAGGTGCACGCTCCGGACGCGTGCCGCCGAAGTCGCGCCCGGCAGCCGGCCGGCCGGCCGGGCGTCCACGCCCTGCCCCCGCTCCGGCGCCGCCTCGCGGACGCGGATCCTCGGCCGTGGAACGATCGCGCGCCGCTGGACGGTCGCGGCGGCCTCCGACCTCGGGACCGCGCGGCGGACGCGTGTCGCCGAAGCGGCCACGGGGACGGCGCTCATCAGGGCCCGGCTCGGTGAACTTGGCGAACGGCTGGCGCTTGGGGAACGCCGGGCCGGTGACCTTGCGCGGCGTGCGCTCGAATTGCGCGAACGGCCGCGAAGCATCGCCACCCTTGCCACGCGGCGCGGTGCCTGCAGGGCGCTCGCCGCCAAAGGCGCGCACGCCGGGACGCGGCCCGCGCTTACCCTTGCGGTCATCGCGACGATCGCCGCGCGGCGTGGGCCGCTCGGTGGGACCGCTGCGCATGCGTGAGTCACGCGGCACGCGCGGCTCGCGCGCCTCGGCGTACTCGCGCTCCGGCGGCGCGCTCGCGGCGGCGCGCGACGAGCGGCGTGGCGCGCGCGGCTCCCGAGTCTCGCGCGGCGCATGAGTCTCGCGCGGCTCCCGAGTCTCACGCGTCTCGCGAGTCTCGCGCGGCGCACGTGACTCGCTGACCGCCCGTGGCGATGCGGTCGGCTTGCGCGGTTCACGGGGCTCACGGGGCTCACGGGGTTCACGGGGTTCACGGGGTCCGCGTGCGCGGCTCACCTCGGGCGCGTGCCACGGAGCGGCACCACGCGTGCGCGGAGACTCTGCCGAGTCCTCCTCGCCGCCCGGATCGTCGCTGCCGTACTCATCACTCTCGCCGCCTTGTACGAAGTCGGCGTCGCCGCGCTTGCGGCTCGCGCGCACCGGCCACACGGCCTCGGCGCCATCGTCATCGTCCTCGAACACCGGCGAGCCCTTGGGAGCGATAGCGCCACCCAGGAAGGTGTCTTCATACTCGACGTCGTCGTCGAAGTCTTCAGCCTCCGGCCTCGAAGGCTCCGGCGACCGCTTGCGCGATGAAGGCGCGTAGGTCGCCTCGCCGCGAGTCGCCTCACCGCGCGTGCCTTCGGCCCGCAGGCCCTCGGGGCGAGTGCGCTTGGATGCGCCGCCGGGCTGGTGGCCGCGTGACGTCCCGCCCGTGCGAGCGCGCGGACGAGCCGACACCTTGCGAAGGCGTTCGACCTCGTCCTCGGACAACTCGCGCCACATGCCGCGCGGCAACGGTCCCAGGCGCACCGGGCCGTAGCCCACGCGGTGCAAGCCCGTGACCTGGATTCCGACGGCCTCGCACATGCGGCGAACCTGGCGGAACCGGCCTTCGTGGATCACGACCTCGATCATGATCGCGGCGAATCCGGGATCGATGCGGCGCACGCGCGCGGGGCTGCTCACCACACCCGGCTCGAACTCGACTCCATTGGCGAGGCGGTCCAACTGGCGCTGACTCGGCGCGCGGCCCAAACGCACGCGGTACACCTTGTCCACGCCGTAGCGCGGATGCATGAGGTGATGCGCGAGCTCGCCATCGTTCGTGAGCAGCAGCAAGCCGCTCGTGTCGGCGTCCAATCGCCCCACCGGGAAGAGCCGCTGGCCCGGCGGCAGGTAGTCCTTCACGGTCTGGCGGCCCTGCGGATCGTCTAGCGTGCTGATCACGCCGACCGGCTTGTTGAGCACGAAATAAACGTTCGCGTGGCGCTTCGGCAGCGGGCGGCCGTTCACCTCGACCTTGTCGCGATCGATCTCGATCTGCGTGCCAGGCTCGGTGACGAGGCGACCGTTGACGCGAACATGGCCTTCCTGGATCAGCACGTCGCACTTGCGGCGCGCGCCGATGCCGCGCTCGGCCATCAGTTTGTTCAGACGAATCGACATGTCAGAGGCTCTCCGGTCTTGAAAAACGTGTCACCAGTGCGCGGTGCTGTGGGAACGCCGCGAGGAGTTGCTCGCGCGTACCCATCTCGAAGTCCGCGAAATCGAATCCCGGCGCCACGGTGCAACCCAGCAGCGCGAACGAGGCGCCCTCGCCCGGCTCGGCGCCGAACCAACAACCGTTCGGCACCACACATTGGAATGTCTCGCCCCGGTCCACATCGCGGCCCAGCCGATGCATCCGGTACTCCCCAGCGGGCGTGAGCACATGCAGGTGGAGTGGTCCGCCTTCATACAGATGCCACACCTCGTCGGCGTGCAGGCGGTGCAGGCGGGAATGCTCCCCTGCCTGAAGAAGATAGTAGATGGCGGTCGAAAGCGCGCGGGATGCCCCGAAACGCCCGGGAAGTGCCCCGGCGGCGAGCGCCTCGGAGCTGCGATAGGTCTCACGGAACCAGCCGCCCTCGGGATGAGGCACCAGGGTGAGCGCCTTCACCCAAGCAGCGGCGTCCTTGGACGCGCCGGGGCTCATGACGGCACTCGATGGCAGACCAGGCGGCAGCGATGCGCCGCGCGGGTTTCAGTGGCGATCGTCGTGCTTGGTGAGATGCGCCTCGGGATGGGACTCGTCGTCTTCCGCATCCCCGTCGTCATCGTCATCCTCATCCTCGTCGTCATCTTCGTAGTCGTCGTCGAATTCGTCCTCGTCCTTGTCATCTTCATCCTCGGACTCGTCGTCCTCGTACGACTCATCATCATCCTCGTCGGCATCCGCGTCCGAGGCCTTCAGGTCGCCACCCACCTCAGCGACATCGGCGACTCCATCCACGAGCAACGCATCTGCCTGATCCATCGAGAAGGCGTCTTCGTCGACGACCTCCTCTTCCGCATCGGCGTCGTCATCCTCGTCGGCGTCGTCATCGTCATCTTCGAATTCATCATCGTCGTATTCATCTTCGGCGTCGTCTTCATCCGTCGCGGCGGCCGCTCGCGTATGCGCCACGTCTTCGCCGCCCGGCATCGTCTCGGCGGCTGCGGCGGTGACACCCTCGGCCAGCAGGGCGACTGCAGCGCCATCACCCAGCGTCTGTTCGCCCTCCGCCAGCGCGACCGGCATACCGCTCTCGGGATCGAGCTCCATCATCTCCATCTGCTCGGGCTCTCGAGCCGCAACTAGCGCACGCAACTCCTCGGGACGCGGCAGCTCGGTGAGGTCCTTGAGGCCGAAGTAGTTGAGGAACTCCGGCGTCGAGCCGTAGAGCAGCGGCCGGCCGACCACGGTCGAGCGGCCCTTGATCGTGACGAGATTGCGCTCGAGCAGCGTGGCCATCACGCCGCTGGCGTCGACGCCACGGATGGCCTCGACCTCGCTCTTCGTGACCGGCTGCTTGTACGCGATGATCGCCATGGTCTCGAGCGCCGCGCGCGAAAGCCGCGTCTTGCGCTTGCCGCGCAGCATGCGCGTGATCCACTCCGCCTGCTCCGGCCGCGTCATCACGACCCAGCCGCCGCTCATCTCGCGTAGTTCCACACCTGCTTCGCGCGCTTGGTACTCCTCACCCAGCGCTTGCAGAGCGGCAGTGAGGTCTTCGGACGTGGTCTCGAGCGCCTCTCCCAGAAGGGCCAGCGTCAGCGGCTGGTCCGACGAGAAGAGCAGCGCCTCAACCGCCGATCGCAGATTCGACGGGGGCATTCGGGTCACTTCCTTCCTGGAGTCGGGGCAGGATGACGATGTCATCGAAGTTGGCGTCCTGCGTCACGATGACGCGGCCGAGCTTGATCAGCTCGAGGAGGGCCATGAATGAGACGATGATCTCCATGCGAGCGCGAGCATGGAAGACGAGTGCCGAGAACATGAGCCGACCATCTTCGAAGACCGTGCGCGCGATGAGCGACATCTTGTCCTCGATGTCGTAAAGCTCGGTAGTGACGGAGTACACCACGCGCTCGGGGCGGCGCGCCATGACACGATTGAGCGCTTCGAGAAGATCGAACAGCGTGGCCGGCGCAAGCGGCAGCGGACCGGCATCGTCCTCGGTGGGCACCATGCCGCGCTCGAAGAGCGTGCGACGCAGCGCCTCGTGGGACTTGAGCGTCTCCGATGCTTCCTTGTACAAGCGGTACTCGATCAGGCGCTGGACGAGCTCTTCGCGCGGATCGCCCTCGTCCTCCTCGTCGTCGCTCTTGGGCACCGGCAGCAGCATCTTCGCCTTGATGCGCATGAGTGTCGCGGCCATCACGAGGAACTCGCCCGCCACATCCAGATCGAGCGATTGCATGAGTTCGATGTACGCCAGGTACTGCTGCGTGATGCGCGCGATCGGGATGTCGTAGATATCGACTTCGTCGCGCTTGATCAGGTGCAGCAGCAGGTCGAGCGGGCCTTCGAAGCGGTCGAGCTTCACGTTGACCGTGTTGCGGGGCGTCTTGACCAGCGGCTCGCCGTCGCGGTCGCGCGCGGCAGGGCTCTCGACCTGCAGGTCCGGCGGCGTCACCGCGAGCGCGGCTTCGCCCGCCGGCTCACCGTTCACGTTCTCGCCCTGATCGTCGCTCATGAGGGCTCCACGACGGACTTGACGCCCATCGCACTCCGCACCAGGTCCATGGTCTCGCGCGCCACTTCGCGCGCCTTCGCGGTGCCGTCGCGCAGCACGTCACGCACGGCATCGGGATCGTTCGCCCAGCGCTCGCGGCGCTCACGGATGGGTGCGAGCGCCTCGGTCATGACGGCCGCCAACCGGCGCTTGTCGGCCACACAGCCCAGCCGACCCGCGCGGCACTCGACCGCGATCGCGTCCGCTTCGCCGCTGTTGAACTTGCGGTGATACTCCCACACCACGCAGCCCGGATGCCCATCGGACTCATCGGCCTGCGGACGGCCCGGGTCGTCCTTGCGGAGCTTCTTCGGGTCCGTGTAGGCCGACATGACGAGCTTCTCGATCGCCGCGGGCTCTTCGGCGAGCATGATCGCGTTCTTGAGGGACTTGCTCATGCGGCGGCCATCGAGCCCCAGCATGCGCGCGAAGGCTGTGAGCTGCGCCTCGGGCTCGGGGAACACGGCCGCGCGCTCCTGGCAGTACACATGGTTGAAGCGCCGCGCGAGTTCGCGCGTGAGCTCCACGTGTGGCACCTGATCCTCGCCCACCGGCACATGCGTGGGGCGGTAAAGCAGGATGTCGGCGGCCTGCAACACGCTGTAGCCCAGGTGGCCGTACGAGATCGTCTGCTCGTCCAGACATAAGTCCTTGATCTGTTCCTTGAGCGTGGGGATGCGCTCGAGCCGCGCCTTGGAGACGAGCATCGACAATAACAGATGCAGCTCGGCGTGCTCTTTGACCGCGCTCTGCACGAAGATCACGCTCTTGGCCGGATCGAGGCCCGCGGCGAGCCAGTCGAGCACCATGTCCCAGATGTTCTGCTGCAGATCGGCGGTGTGCTCGTAGCCCGTGGTGAGCATGTGCCAATCTGCGACCATGTGGAAGTTCGTCCAGCCCGCATCCTGCAGCCGCACCCAGTTCTCGAGTGCGCCCACGTAGTTGCCCAGATGCAGGCGCCCGGTGGGGCGCATGCCCGAGAGGATGCGTTGGGTGGATACCGAAGTCATCGAGCAGCTCCGCGGCGGCGATCGCCGCTCGAGGGCAGGGCCGCGGGAGCGGTCACCAGCCGGTGGGCGGGCACGGGAGCTGCAGTCCGCGCCCACCGGCGAGCCGGCGCGGGCGTGGAATGGCGAGGGCTGGTGCGAACCGCCTTGCGTTCCGGCGACGCACCGAGGCAGATGAGGTGGACTCTCACCGGACGCGGCTCCTGTAAGAACGGGTATCTTGTTGGCGGGGCAGGATATCCGAGGCAGGCTGCGAGGGTCAAGGATTCCCCGCAGGATTCCCCGCAGGATTCCCCGCAGGATTCCCCGCACAGGATTCCCCGCACCCTGCGCGCGCCGCCTGAGCCTTCGCTTGAACCTCATGTGTCACACGAGCTGACGGCCGCAACTGCATTCCCGCGAACGAACGCGGGCAACAGTCACACCGCGAGGCCGCGCGCGGGCTTGCCCGCCCCCAAAAGCGCGATCGCCACCGCCGCCAGTGCCAGGACGCCGGTGCCACTGGCGAGCACGACACGGGCGCTCGTCTGTGCGCCGACGATGCCGCCGAATGTGACGCCGGCCAGCATGAGCGCCATGCTCAGGAACTGCGACGCTGAGGCGACGCGGCCGCGCAGGTGTTCGGCCGCAAGTTCCATGCGCCGGCTGCCGGCATGGATCACGAACAGCGCGAGTCCGCCATCGCCGATCAGTTGCTGCGCAGCGAGCAGCGCCATCGCGGGCGTGGCGGCGTGCGCCGGTGCAAGCGCCGCGAGAGTGAAGCCCAGCACCGCGAGGAGCAGCCCCGCCGTCATGACCCTGCCCTGTCCATAGCGATCGCCGAGCCGCGGCGCGAGCCACGCCGCCGCGAGCCCGCTCACACCGCCGAGTCCGAAGATCATGCCCAAGGGCCCGGCGGGCAGTGCCAGCTCGCGCGTGCAATAGAACGTGTAGCTCGCCATGAAGGTTCCGAACATGAAGTGCATGAGCGCGTCGGCGAGCGCGAGCCCGCGCTGCTCACGCACAGCGAACGTCGCGGCGAGGCCTTCTCGCACGTCCGCGATGAATGCAGCCGTGGCCTGCGATAACGACGCATGCGCCCGCGGCTGCGGCCGTGGCTCCGGGGTGCGGATCGCGGCGAGGAAGCCGGCCGAGAGCACGAACGAGACCGCATCGACTGCCACCGCGATCGGCCCGGTGAGCCACTGCACGAGCCAGCCGGCGATCCCGAATGCGCTCATCTCGGCGATCGAACCGGTGCCGGAGAGTTTCGCGTTCGCATCGACGAGTGCATCCACACCCACGAGCGTGGGCAGGTAGGCCATGCGCGCGACATCGAAGAGGGTGTTGAAGACGCCGCACAACGCTTGCACGACAAGCAGCAGTCCAAAGCTGAGGTGGTGCGTGACCGCCGCCACGGGCACCGCGGCGAGCGCCAACGCCCGCGCGATATCGCACAAGATGAGCAACGGGCGGCGAGGCATGCGATCGACCCACGCGCCGGCGAACAGCCCCACGGCAAGCGAGGCGATGAGGTCCGCAGAGTTGAGCACCGCGAGCTGCGCGAGCGGCACATGCAGCGCGAGCGAAGCGGTGAATGGGATCGCGATGCGCGTGACGAGCGAACCGAACAGCGAGACGCCGTGCGCGGACCATAGGAGCAAGAAACCTGCGGCCTCCGGCCGCGGGTCTTGCGGCGGCATCGCGGCGGCGGCTGCTGAGGCCTCCGGCCGCGGGACTCGTGGCGGCATCGCGGCGGCTGCTACCAAGGCCTCCGGCCGCGGGTCTTGCGGCGGCATCGCGGCGGCGGCTGCGGCTTTCGGATCCTCCGGCCGCGGTTCGCTCACGCGGGCAGGCGTCGCACCACGAGCAACGTGAGGTCGTCGGTGGGGCCGCGCTCCCCTGCCCATGTCGTGACCGCATCGACGATGGCTTTGAGGATCTCCTCGGCAGAGTCACTCGCGTGCTTGCGCATGAGCGCCTCGAGACGCGCTTCGCCGAACTGTGCCTTGGACTCGTTCTCGGCTTCGCTCACGCCATCGGTGTACAGCACAAGCAGGTCGCCGGGACCGATCGCGATGGGGCATTCCTCGTAGCGCGCATCGGGCAGCACACCGAGCGCGACGCCACCTTCTGTCAGTTGTTCGACGCGACCGTCGGCCTTCAGCAGCATCGGCGGGTTGTGACCCGCGTTGCTGTAGATGAGCACGCCGTTCTTCCAATCGAGCACGCCGTAGAACGCGGTCACGAAACGTTCGCGCTCCGTGCTCTCGTGCAGCAACTGGTTGGCCTTGCGGATCACCGCACGGATCGCGAATTCGTTGCGGATCTCTGCGAGCAGGCTCATGCGGAAGCCGGCCATGAGCAGCGCCGCCGGAATCCCCTTGCCCGACACGTCGGCGATCGCCAGCCCCAATCGCGTCTCGGAGACCGGGATGAAGTCGTAGTAGTCGCCGCCCACTTCATCGTGCGTGATGCTCGTGCCCGCAAGCTCGAAGCCCGGGATGATCGGCGCCGACGCCGGCAGGAACGAGCGCTGGATGTCGCGCGCCACAGCCAGTTCCTTCTCGAGGCGGCGCTGCTCGACCCGGTCATGCGCCGTGCGCGCGCGCTCGACGGCCACGGCCGCCTGCGCCGCGAAAGCCGTGAGCAGCTCCAGATGTCCCTCGTGATAGGCATCGAGCATGTCGCTCTCGAGATTGAACACGCCGATCGTGCGGCCCTCGATCACCATGGGCGTCGCGATCTCGGAACGCGTCTCGAGCCGCGCGGCGACATAGCGCGGATCGGTGCGCACGTCCGACACGATGACCGATTCACAGGTCTTGGCGACCCAGCCCACCAGGCCCTGGCCGATGTTCAACTGGAACGCCTCCTCGGAGCCGTCGGGATATCCCGCGTGACTCACGAGTTCGAGCACGTGCGTGCCACGCCCGACCAGATAGATCGCCGCGGCGTCGTAGTCGATCACCTGACGCAGCGACTTGAAGATCGCCTCGATGACCTCTTCCAGGTCGAAGGGCGCAGACAGTGTGCGCGTGATATCGAGCAGCACGTCCTTCTCGAGCGCGCGGCGCTCCATCTCTTGATAGAGCAGGGCGTGATCGAGTGCGAGCGACACGCTCTCGGCGGCGACCTCGAGCCGGTCGAAATCCTCGGCGGTGAACTCACCCGAGCGCTTCTCAAGGCATTCGATCGCGCCAAAGGGTTCGCCGCGGCGCAGCAGCGGGATCACGAGCGCGGTCTGGAACGCCTCGGCGGCACCAAGCAGGTCCGCCGGGCGCGCGTCTGCGGCGCCCAGACGCAGCGCCTGACCATGCGACATCGCCCAACCCGCCAGACCCTCGCCCGCTGGGAGCCGCAACTCGCGGCTGAGGGAACCCTCTTGGAACTCGCGCGCCACCAACCGGCGGCCACCGCGGCGCGACACCCAGACGCGCACCCGGCCCGCATCGACCAACCGCTGGCACTGCCGGGTGGCGCTGCGGAGCAATTCATCGAATTGCCCGGTGCCCTGCAGCCCCTCGGGGCCAAGCAAGGACAAGGCGGAGATGCGCGGCCACGAAGGATCGGGCGGCGAGGCAGGACTGCGGGAGTCGTCGTTCACGCGGCCAACCTAACGTCGGGCCGCGGGGGCCGCAAGCGTCGAAGGTGTTTGCGCAAGTTCCTGCAAACACTCGGCGAATCGCCAGCTGCGCCGGCAATCCCCGCTCAATCCCACGGCCCGGCCTGCCGATATCCCATGGGAGTTGACACCCCCCTATTCGTGGAGGCCCAGGGATGGCCGGCGAACACAAGCGACTCGGTGACCTGTTGATCCAGGCGGAGATGATCACGCCGGACCAGCTGGACGCGGCGATCCAAGAGCACAAGAAGAGCAACCAATTGCTCGGTGCCACGATCGTACGCATGGGTTTCGTCACCGAGACGCAGGTGCTGCATCTGTTGCACGAGCAGCTCGATCTGCCGTTGGTCGATCTTGACACCACGACCGCCGACGAACAGGCGCTCTCGAAGATCAAGGAAGAGCAGGCCAAGAAATACATGGCGCTTCCGATCGAGATCGAGGGCCGCAAGACGCTCGTGGTGGCGATGGCCGATCCGCTCAACGTGTCCGCGCTCGAGGACCTGCGGTTCCACGCTGGCATGTTCATCAGGCCAGTCCTCGCGGCGCCGTCGCAGATCCTGGAAGCAATCGAGCGCTACTACCATATTGATTCCTCGATGAGCGAGGTGATCCAGAGCATCATCTCGAACGAGGACGATGTCGTCGTCAATGCGCTTCAGGAGAACGACGAGCGGCAGGCGATCGATGAACTGATGAAAGAGGCCGAAGGCCGGCCGATCGTGCGCCTCACGAACTGGCTGCTGCACCGCGCCGTGGAAGAGCGTGCGAGCGATATCCACATCGAGCCGCAGAACAACGAACTGATCGTGCGGCTACGCGTGGACGGCCTGCTCCGCGAAGAGCAGCGACTGCCCAAGTGGACCCAGGGCGCGATCGTCTCACGCATCAAGGTGCTCTCGAACCTGGATATCGCCGAGAAGCGCCAGCCGCAGGACGGCCGCCTCGTGGCCGAGATCGCGGGACGCCGTGTGGACCTGCGCGTCTCGACGCTCCCGCTCACGAATGGCGAGAAGGTCGTCATGCGCGTCGTGGACCAATCACGCGCGAACATCGAACTCGACACGATGGGCATGACGGAATACGACCTCAAGCGCGTGAAGAACTTCCTGGACCGCCCGCAGGGCATCGTCCTGGTCACCGGTCCCACGGGCTCGGGCAAGTCGACTCTGCTCTATTCCGCGCTGCGCGAGATCCAGGACATCACCCGCAATATCACCACGGTCGAGGACCCGGTCGAGTACCAGCTCAACGGTATCAACCAGGTGCAGGTCGATGAGAAGGCGAAGAAGACATTCGCCGCATCGCTGCGCTCGATCCTGCGCCAGGACCCGGACGTGATCATGCTGGGCGAGATCCGTGACCGCGAGACCGCGCAGATCGCGTTCCGCGCCTCGGTCACCGGCCACCTCGTGCTCAGCACCGTGCACACCAACGATGCGGCTGGCGCCGTCACGCGACTGATCGACCTGGGATTGGAGCCCTTCATGGTGGCCACGTCGCTCGTGGGCGTGATCAGCATCCGCCTCGTGCGCACGCTGTGTCCCAAGTGCAAGTCGACTTACGAAGTCGAGGCGGCGAGCCTCAATCGCGTGGGTGGCACCCACCACGCGACCGACAGCACGGTCACGCTCTACAAGGGCGACGGCTGCCCGAACTGTCGCGGGACGGGATTCACCGGCCGGCTCGGGATCTTCGAGGTCCTCGAAGTCACCGATTCCATGCGCAGCCTGATCGCCCGCGGCGCACCCGACAACGAGATCCGTACCGCCGCGATCGACCAGGGCATGGTGCCCATCGGCCAGGACGGTCTCTCGAAGGTGCTCGACGGACGCACCACGCTCGATGAGGTCACGCGAGTCGTGTATCTGGCGGAGCAGGAGCTCAAGGTCTGCCCCGGCTGCACCAAGGTGCTGTCGGCCGAATACGACTATTGCCCGGCCTGCGGCGTCTACGTGAGCCAGCACTGCGAACGCTGCCGCAAGCGCGTGGAATCCGACTGGGAGTTCTGCCCCGGCTGCGGCTGTGAGAACCGCCACGGCAAGAAGGCCACGGGCGCCAAGTCCGGCGATTCGCGACTCACGCCGATCCCGCCCAGTATCCGGCGTCGCGCGAGCTGATCACCGCGGCCGGGCCCGATGCGCCCGGTCCGCCGCGCATCGAGGTTGAAGCGCCCCAGCCTTACCCATTAGGCTCGTGCGACGTTCGCCCGATTCCCGCCTCGCACGTCTCCTTGGGAAGGGGTGCCCATTGCCGGCTCTCTACCTGCTCCTCTGCTCCGCGCTCGTCGCGGTGATCGCCTACCGCACGTATGGCGTGTTCCTGGCTACTCGCGTCGCCGTGGTCGATGACATGCGCCGCACCCCGGCGCACGCGCGGCCCGACGGCCACGACTTCGTGCCCACCAAGCGCTGGGTGCTTTTCGGCCACCACTTCGCCGCGATCTCGGGCGCCGGCCCGCTTTTGGGCCCGGTGCTCGCGGCGCAGTTCGGCTATGCGCCGGGCTTCTTGTGGTTGCTGCTGGGCTCGGTGCTAGCCGGCGGCGTGCATGACTTCATCACGCTTACCGCCAGCGTGCGCAGCGGCGGACGCTCATTGGGGAACATCGCGCGCGAACAGGTGAGCCCGCTCACGGGTGCTGCCACGAGCATCGCGATCGTGTTCGTCATGGTGGTGGCACTCGCGGCGATGGCGCTCGTGGTCGTGAACTCGCTCAAGGACAGCGCGTGGGGCGTGTTCTCGATCGGCTGCACCATCCCCATCGCACTGGGCATGGGCATCTGGACCCATCGCATCCGTCCGGGCGCGGTGAAGCCGGCCACTGCGGTCGGCGTTGCCCTATTGCTCCTCGCCGTCGCCGGCGGCGCGTATGTGAATGACTCGGCGCTCAAACACTATTTCCTCTTCAGCGACAAGGGCATCGCCGCGGGCCTCATGGTGTACGGCTTCGTCGCCTCGGTACTGCCGGTGTGGCTGCTGCTGTGCCCGCGCGATTATCTATCGAGCTTCATGAAGATCGGCGCCATGCTCGTGCTCGCGCTGGGCGTGGTGATCGTGAACCCGCATCTCAAGATGCCGGCCGTGACGCCATTCGTGGCCGGTGGTGGTCCTGTGATCCCGGGACCGCTCTTCCCGTTCGTGTTCATCACCATCATGTGCGGCGCGATCTCGGGCTTCCATTCGCTCATCGCGTCGGGCACCACCCCCAAGATGGTGGACCGCGAAGCCGACCTGCTGCCCATCTCGTACGGCGGCATGCTGCTCGAAGGCTTCGTGGGCGTTGTCGCGCTCATCGCCGCATGCTCGCTACACCCAGCGGATTACTTCGCGATCAACTGCAAGCCCGAGGTCTTCGCCGCTCTCGGCATGAAGACCGTGAACCTGGACGCACTCTCCGCGCAGGTCGGCGAAAGAATCGCGGGCCGCCCCGGCGGCGCGGTCTCGCTCGCGGTGGGTATGGCGCAGATCTTCACCTCGCTACCCTTGCTCAAGGGCTTCATGGGCTTCTGGTACCACTTCGTGATCATGTTCGAGGCGATGTTCGTGATGACGCTCATCGACACCGGCACGCGCGTCACGCGCTACATGTTCCAGGAGGTCGGCAGCATGATCGTGCCGGGCTTACGCGACTGGACCGGCTTCGCTCCCGCGGTGCTCTTCAGCGCGCTCAGCGTGGCGGCATGGGGCTACTTCGTGTGGACCGGCAGCATCATGTCGCTCTGGCCGCTCGTGGGCGTGAGCAACCAGTTGCTCGCCGCCATCGCGCTGGCGATCGGCACGAGCTGGCTCATCAACCAGGGCCGCGCGCGCTATGCCTGGACCACGATCCTGCCGCTGGGCTTCATGTGCGTGAACACGCTCACCGCCGGCTGGATGAACCTCTCGGTCAACTACCTGCGGCCACAGCTCAAGGCCGGCGCGCCGGATCTGATGGCGGCATTCGCACAGGCACCGGTGCCCGCACGCGCGCAGTGCGTGGTCACGCTCATTGTCATGGCGCTCATGATCGTCATCACCGGCGACTGCCTGCGGCACTGGCTCACGCGCTCCGGTGCGGCGCGCGATGCGGGCCTGGCCGCACCGGCGCAGCTGTGAGGATGCGCGCCCTGGGCGTGCTACTCGTCGTCGCTGCGCTCGCGGCGTTGGTCTGGCGCTCGCAACTCTTCACGGTCGCGCGCCCCGGCGCGCATCCGCTGCCGCTCGCGCTGCTCACGCCCAAGGCGCGCCGCGTCGCCGATGTGGACGTGGTCCTCGCCGCGGTGCCCGTGGGCATGGAGCGCATCCACGCCGGCAACGCTCCGGTGCTCGTGCACTTCTGGGCGCCTTGGGAGCACCACAGCGGCCCGCAGGCGGTCGCGCTCGACTCGTTACGGCGCGGCCTGCCGCCCGGGGCGCTGCAGTTCGCGGTCGTGTGCTTCGATCCCTATCCGTCGGTGGCGCGCTATCTGGGCCGGATGCGGTTGCGCCTGCCCGTGCTGCTCGACCATCGCCGCGACCTGTCGGCTGTGCTGCCGTGCCCCAGCATGCCTTACACGTACGTGATCGACGCCGGTGGCCGCATCATGATCGAGCAGGCTGGTGAAGTGGATTGGCTTGCGCCGGCCACGCGCGCAGCGCTCGACAGCGTGATCACCGCGCCGCCCGCGCTGCCCTCTGCTGCGCCGGCGCCCCTGCACGGCACCTGAGGCGCGGGCGAGAACGCACGAAGCCTCGGGGCGCCGAGCGCTCCGGGGCTTCGTGCGACTTGAATATTCAGGCCGCGACGGCCTTGCCGCGCAGCCGCGCCGCCAATGCCTGCAGCAGCGCGTGACCGCCGAAGAGCGCGCCGCTGAAGAGCAGGTCGCTCGCGAGCGTGTTGCGGAAGAACGGGATCGCCGCGACGTAGCACTCGCTCAGTCCCGCGAGCGTGCGCGGGTAGTAGCCCGACAGCCACATCCCCAGGTTCGAGATCACGAAGAACGCCACCGCGCTCGCAAGCCCTGCGACCGCGGTGCGGCCGACCCCGCGCTGCTTTTGCAGCAGGAGCGTTCCAAGAGCAAGACAGGCGGCGAAACCCAGATAGTTCATGAGCATCGCGATCGGCAGATAGAAGCCCAGGAAGGCGTCGCTCAGGATCAGCGCTGCGAACGGCACCAGCCACGCGGCGCGCTTGTCGAGGGTCGCGCCCGCGAACAGGCCGATGGCGGCCACCGGAGCGAAGTTCGGCGGATGCGGCAGGAGACGCGATGCGGCGGCGAGCAGGATGAGGACGACGACCATCGAGACTGCCTCCTGAGGGCGGCCGCTGCTGGAGGCGAGCGGACCGGCGTGAGTCCAGACGAGAGAAACACGTTCGAGCCCTCGGTTGATAGAGCACATCGCCCGCAAGGTCAAGCAAGGACGGGTGAACCCATCGTCCCCGCCGCACCGGTCCGGCCCGAACGGATTCACAAAGAGTTAAAAAAGTACTTCACAAGTTGTAAAAGTTGTTGCTAGGCTCCGGCCGCCCCGCCCGGCGACCAGCCCCACGCGAGCGTGGCAGCGCGTTTCCTCGTGTAGAAGTCCCCCTTCTCGATGGAGGAACACCGATGAAGAAGCTGATCCTCTTCGCCGCTGCACTCAGCCTGGCCGCCGCCCCCGCATTCGCGCAGGATCGTCTGCAGCGCGAAGACGGCGTGTGGCATGTGCGCGGCGACGATGGCGAGATCGTCCACGTGATGGCGAGCCCCGAGCTCGCGCGCTCCGCCGAACTCGGCCGGGGCCACATGGTCGACATGGCGCAGTCACCCAACCGCCTCAATGGCTACTCGGTCTTCAACGCGAGCTACGGCACCATCCCCGGCCAGCTCGATGACCACGGCGGCACGGTGGTCTCGAACGCCGCGTTCCAGCCGATCTTCTACAACTCGGCAACGGCGGCCTCGCTCCAGTCCGGCATCGACAACATGGTGAACAATCTCAGCGGCTCCGACCCGGGCATGAAGGTCATCACGCAGTACAGCAAGTCCGGCAACGCGATCTCGGCGACCCTTACGCATACGGCCGACTTCGTCGACAACAAGACGGCGCCGAGCCGCATCTCGGATTCCGGCGTTCGTACGTACCTGACGGGCCTCTTCAACGCCCACAGCATCACGGCGAACGGCAACACGATCTACGGCGTGTACCTGCCGAGCGGAACGGTGTCCACGAACGGTTCTTCGCGCTCGTGCACCAGCTACTGCGGCTACCACAGCAGCTACACGTACAACGGCATCACGGTGCTGTACGCGGTGCTGCCGTACAACAACTGCAGCGGCTGCTCGTTGAGCGGCAAGACCGTCGTCGACATGATGACCATCGTGTCGGGTCACGAGATCCGCGAAGCGATCACGGATCCGGTCAACGCGTGGTGGGAGTCGTCGTCGGGCTACGAGGCTGACGACAAGTGCGCGTGGCACAACCTGTATCAGCAGGCGGGTGGCGCGTGGATGCAGCCGGAGTATTCGACCGGCTTGGGCGGCTTCGCGAAGGGCTGCATCACGCCGTAGGCTGTCGTCACATCTGTGTGCGGAGGGCGGCATCACGGTGCCGCCCTCTGCATTTCCCTTGGATCGCCGTCCCTGGACGGCCCCTCACATCAATCGACGAGGACTCGATGAATCCGCTGCTCTTCGCGCTCGCACTGCTCGCGAGTCAGGTCGTCGCCGTCGTCAACGGCAAGCCGATCACGCGTGAGGATCTGGACGCCGTGCTCTCCAAAGGCGGCAGCCAGGAGTACCACGACTCCATCGCTGACCTGCGCGACTACGAGCATGCCTCGGTGCGGGACTTCCTGGGCCGCCAAGCGCTCGAACGCATGGCGAAGGAGATGAACCTGCCGCCGGATTCGATCTACGCGCGCATCGCCACGAGCGACTTCGACAAGTTCGATCCCAATCTTCGCAATCGCATCCAGCAACAGCGCGAGCGCATCTACAAGACCGAGCGCGCGGCGCTCGATGAACTGGTCCAGGCGCGACTCTTCGAGACCGCCGCCAAGGCCAAGGGCATGACGACCGAGCAGCTCAAGCGCTCGATCGAGAACCAGGCGCCGGCCGTGACGAAGAGCGACCTCGACTTCATCAAGGCCTACGAGAACGTAAAGCTGACCGCCAGCGCGACGATCGCCCCCGGCGACGGCCGCCTCGAGGCCGCGATCCGCGGCGCGCGCATCGAGCAGGCGCGAGCGCAGCTCATCGCCGGCGTCACGCCCATCGCCAAGCCGGAGAACCTGCTGCCGGCGCCGCGCGTTCAGGTCTCCACCGCGAATGCGTCACTGGTGGGACCGGCGAACGCACCGGTGCGGGTGGTGATCTTCACGGACTTCGAGTGCCCGTACTGCCGCGAGTCCGAGATGACGCTCAAGACGCTGCGCGAGAAGTACGGCGACCGCTTGGCCCTCTACTACCTGAACTATCCGCTGCCCACGCACGAACACGCCATGCCCGCGGCGCATGCGGCCGCAGCGGCGGCCGCGCAGGGCAAGTACATGGCCTACCACGACGTGCTCTTCTCGCATCAACAGGACCTGGCCCACCCCGACTTCGGCGCTTGGGCCACCGCCGCGGGCCTGGACCGTGCCGCATTCGATAGGGCGATGCAGACCGACGCACCCAAGCGCCGCGTGGATGCCGACATCCGCGAGGGTGTGGCAGCTGGCGTCTCGGGTACACCGACGTTCGTGGTGAACGGCCGGCTCGTGGTCGAGAACGAAGCGCTCTCGCAGATCGTCGACGAGGAGATGGCCGCCGCCAAGTGACAGGCGACGACCCCCAAAAGCCAAAGCGCGGTGTCGATGCGGGAGCCCTCAACAGGCGTTCCTGCAACGACACCGCGCTTCGGCTTAAGAAGATGGTGGAGCTGAACGGGATCGAACCGTCGACCTCCTGACTGCCAGTCAGGCGCTCTCCCAGCTGAGCTACAGCCCCACACAGCATGTTCGGCAACAAGTAAATACACTGCCCGGGCCACGCCCGTCAAACGCCGCAGCCCGCGTCCGGAGGCGCGTCAGGGGCTTCGCAGCGCCGCCTGCGCCGCGCTGCCGCCCGGGATGCGCGCCTGAAGCAACTCGCGCCAGCGCGGCAGCGCCTCGTCGGCCCCCGCCAGCGCCGGCGCCAAATCCTCGTAGCGCGCCAGCGACGCGAGCGCGGCTTGATCGCGCCCATGGATCATCTGCACGTAGGCCCAGCGCCGCCACGCCTCGCCGTCCTCGGGCGCCAGCACATGCGCGGCAAAGGCCTCGATCGCGCCCTCGTCCTGCGCGCCGTGCACCTGCATCATCAAATCGGCCGCCAGCGCGTGCAGCGGGGCATCATAGGCATACGCTTGCCGCGCCGCGCGCAGCAGCACCGTGGCCTGCACGCTGTCGCGCGCCGCCAGTCGTGCCTTGGCCGCAGCGACGACCGCGCCGGCGCCGGCGCGCGGCTGGAGCTGCTGCATTCGCGCAAGCGAGTCGGCGCGCGCGCGATCGCCTACGCCGTATGCGGTCCACAGGTAGCCATAGAGCGCAAACAGGTCACCGGGCTGCACCACCAGACTCTGCCGCAGCGCCGCGTCAGCGGCCGCGATGCGCCCTTCGAGCAACATGCCGTACGCCGCCTGCGACCATGCGCCGGGCTCGCGCGTGTGGTCCGTGAGCTGCGGCCGGTCGTTGCCCGTGTAGACGAGCCGCACGGGCCCGCGTGCCAGCATCGCGGGATCGAACTGCGTCAGGTAGTAGCTGCGCAGCGTGCTGTCGCGATACACGCCGCGCAGCACTGGACCGTTGCCGGTCTGCACGGCGCACCATGCCGGGATGCCGGCGAGCAGCATGGTCGTGTGCGGCTCCACCGCAGGCACCGCCGCGCGGATCTCCGCGATCACGCGCGCGGACTCGCGCATGCCGCGCTCCAGGTAGAAGCGATTCACATGCGATTGCCGGCTCCACTCCCCCGGCGCTGTGGCGAACTCCTGGACCGCGCGCGCCTGGTGCGCGGCGATCCCGAGCGCCACGACCACCACCGTCGCGGTGCCGCGCGGCAGCCGCGCCAGGTACAACCCCGCGAGCAATGCCACGCCCGCCATGGCGAAGAGCAGGTAATACGCGCTCCAGATCGGCGCGACCGCGGCCACGGGCAGCGTGCCCGCCACGATCCACGCGATCGCCATGGTGAGCGTGCCGGGCGTGCCGGGCGTGCCGGGCGCAGTGGGCGCGGCGGCAGGTGCGTCGTCGCGCGCGCCCTGCGCCGCTATCGCGCCGCGGCGTTTGCCGCGCGGCGGCGCGGGTGTGCAGCGCTCGCGCGCGCGTTGTGGCCAGCCCGGAGCGAAGAAGCCCACCGCGAGCGTCACCACGAGCAGCGCCGCCAGCACATCGGCGCCCGGCCAGCGCACGGGCAGGAACGGCAGCGCGTCACTCGCCCACTCCAGACCGAGCGCCGTGCGCACGAGAGCGGCCACTGCCGCCAGCGGCCCCCACGGCGAGAGCGCCAGGCCGCTCGCGCCGACGCGTGCATGCGAGAGCGCGAGCCCCGCCGCGATCGCCCAGATCAACGTCGCCGCCGGGTAGCACCACGCGCGGCGCAACGTCTCGCGCCACGACTCACCCGAGCGCCGCGCCAGCAGCAACGCGGGAATGCACGTGAGCGCCACGGTCTCCTTGGCGAGGGGCGCGATCACCAACAGCACGCATGCGAGCAAGCGGCGGTCGTACGCCGCCGCCAGCAGTGCGGCGAGCGCCAGCGTCACCGCGAGCAGGTCCTGCGCGCCACACGCCCAGAGCACCGGTACGTCGGCCGCGCAGGTGAGCGCGAAGATCGCGGCGGCGATCGCGGCCACTGCTTGGCCCGCCACACGCCGCGCCAACGCCCAAAGCAGCGTGATCGCGATCAGGAAGAGTGCGATGTTCGCGCAATGGAATGTGGCGGCACTCTCGCCGCTCGCGTGGCTCACTGCCCAGAACCACGCCGCGCGACCAAGTGGGCGGAAGTAATTCCCAAGCGGATCGGGCGCGAGCAGAGCGCCCACGAGGCCGCGACCACGCACGGCTTCCAGGAACAGCCAGTCGTCGGCGAAGAACGGCGCCGACAAGGCGCCGCGGTGCACGAACACCGCAGCGAGCAGCGCTGCAATCAGTCCCCAGAGCCCCGTGGCCCGGTTCGGCGCGGGTTTATCGAAAGCGCTCAGCGCCGCCGCCGTGTCGCACCGCCGAGCAGCGCGCCCATGAGTCCGCGCGCCAGCTGCGTGCCCACCGAGCGCGCCACACTCGTGGCCATCGCGCGCGCGATCGGCGAACTGAGCGCCGCGCCCACCACGGCCGCCGCGCCGGCGATCGCCGCCTCGGTGCCGCCCGCGTGCGGTGCGGCCACGCCGCCTGCGGGCGGCGGCGCCGCGGGCGTTGCCGCGTCGCGCGAGGCCTGCGCCGAGACCGCCACGCGCGCACTGAGCATCTCGCGCGCGCTCTCGCGATCGACTGCCGCGGCGTAGTGCTGGACTTGATCGGAAACCATCAGGTGTTGGCGCATCTCGTCGGCCGCGAG
Source organism: Candidatus Eiseniibacteriota bacterium (assembly GCA_025360715.1). Taxonomy (GTDB): domain Bacteria; phylum Eisenbacteria; class RBG-16-71-46; order RBG-16-71-46; family RBG-16-71-46; genus CAIXRL01. The sequence continues at coordinate 50,692 of JANYBS010000235.1, forward strand.
CGGGCCCATGCGCGAACCCGGCGGCACCATGCGCGTGGCAAAGGGCATGGTCGGAGTGCCTTGGGGCGTGAGCACGGTCACGAACGCCTCGCCGATACCAAGCGAAGTGAGCGTCTTCTCCACCTCATAGAATGGCGTCTTGGGGTAGGTACGCGCCGCCGCCTGCAGCGCTTTGTCGTCATCGGGCGTGAAGGCGCGCAGGGCGTGCTGCACGCGGTGGCCCAACTGGCCCAGCACGGTGGACGGCACGTCCTTGGGGTTCTGCGTCACGAAGTACACGCCCACGCCCTTGGAGCGGATCAAGCGCACGACCTGCTCGATCTGGTCGAGGAACGCCTTGCTGGCGTCATCGAAGAGCAGGTGCGCTTCATCAAAGAAGAACACGAGCTTCGGCTTGTCGACATCGCCCACCTCGGGCAGGTCGTGGTAGAGCCGCGCGAGCATCCACATCATGAAGGTACTGAAGAGCGCGGGCTTCTCCTGGACGTCGGAGAGCTCGAGCACGCTCACGATGCCGCGCCCGGCGTCCACGCGCAGCAGGTCGTTCAGGTCGAACTCCGGCTCGCCGAAGAATGCGTCGGCGCCTTGCTGCGACAGTTCGACCATCTCGCGCAGCAACACGCCCACGGTCGCCTTGCTCATACCGCCGTAGTCTTTGAGTTCGTCGGCGCCGTCGCCGCTCAGGTACTGCAGCACCGCGCGCAGGTCGGCCAGGTCGAGCAGCGGCAGGTGCTTGTCGTCGGAGTATTTGAACACGAGCGACAGCACGCTGGACTGCGTGTCGTTGAGCCCCATCACGCGCGCGAGCAGCAACGGCCCGAATGACGACACCGTCGCGCGCAACTGTGCGCCGCCGCTGCCGGTGAGACTCAGGAATTCCGTAGGGCAACCCGCGCTCTTCCAGGCGAAGCCCGTGTCCTTGGCGCGCTGCGTCACGCGATCGTCGGCCTTGCCCGCCACCGCGATACCCGAGAGGTCGCCCTTGAGGTCGGCGAGAAACACCGGCACGCCGGCGGCCGAGAATTGTTCGGCCAGCACCTGCAGCGTCTTCGTCTTGCCCGTGCCCGTAGCGCCGGCGATCAGGCCATGACGGTTGGCCATGGCGAGTGGCAGCCGCACGATCGGCTCGGGATCGCACTCGCCCTCATGCACCACTGCGCCCAACACCAATGCCGGGCCACTGGCCGGGAACGCCGCACGCGCTGCTTCGAGCACCTTGGGATCCATCGACACGCACTCCTTTGGGTTGGGGGCCGCAACGCACCGCATGCTAAGCGGCCGTGTGCTCGCTGCCAACTCCGCAATATGCGGCCCGCTGCAGTCCGCAGCGCCGACGCCCGCGCGAGATTCCTACGATTCCTTGACCCGCGCTCGCGCCGCTTCGGCTAGGCTGCGCATATGACTCCCGAACCACGCGCCATCTTCCACGACCCCAGCGGCCGCCGTCGGCGCTGGACGCTGCGCATCGCCGTGGGGCTGGGCGCGCTGCTCGTGGCCATCCTGGGCGTCTTCCTTTTCAGTCTGATCGCGGTGCCGATCCTGCCACCCACCGAGGGACTCTCGGTGCCGCTGAGGCGGGCGCTGCGTCCCGAAGCCGCGATCCCGCTCAAGCGCGAGACCGCCATCCAGCGCTTTCTCCTGCGCGAGGAGCGTCGCAAGCTGCTGGCACAGATCTCGAGCGACGAGCGCGCGGCACGCGCCAAGGTGGCCAAGCGACGCACGGCCGCCGGCCCCAACGGCATCGTGGCCGCGTTCTACGCCACATGGCAGGAAACCGGCATCCACTCGCTGCGCGCGAACGCCGACAAGATCACCCACCTGCTGCCCCTGTGGCTGCGCATCGGCGAGACCGCCGATGGCCTGGACACGCGCGATTGGGTGCTCGAGAACACGCCGCGCAACAAGGACGTGCTCAAGATCGTGAAGCAGCACCACATCGCGGTCATGCCCGTGCTCAGCAATGCCCACGAAGGGCGTTTCGACACCGCGCTCGCGCACGAGCTGCTCACGCATCCGGCCAAGCAGATGAAGCTCGCCAAGGAACTGCGCGATTGGCTCGCGCAGCACGGCTTCATCGGCGTCAACATCGACCTTGAGAACCTGAGCGCAGCCGACACCCATCTGGTGCCGGCGTTCCTTGCACGCGTCACCAGCGTGCTGCATCCCGCGCAACTGCAAGTGAGCTTCGATCTCGAAGTCGATGGCGACGTGCCCGATGCCGGACTGGTGGCGCGCAATGTCGATTTCGTGGTGCTCATGGCGTACGACCAGCACTACGTGGCGGGTGAAGCCGGGCCATTGTGCGGCATCGACTGGTTCGGCCAAGCGCTCGACCGCACGCTTGCCAAGATGCCGCCCGAGAAGCTCGTGCTCGGCGTGGGCAACTACGCGTACGACTGGACCAACGGCCGCGCCCCCGCCGACGTGATGACCTACCAGGAAGCGCTCTTCCTGGCCGCCGACAGTCACGAGGGAGTACCGCCTTCGGAGGTCGTTGACTTCGACTCGGTCGCCTTCAATCCGACGTTCCATTACGAAGACGAGCAGAACCGCGATCACGAGGTCTGGATGCTCGACGCCGTCACTGCTGCGAACCAGCGCCAGGTGGCGCTTGCGCACGGCGTGAAGGGTTCGGCGCTGTGGGTGCTCGGCACGGAGGACCCGTCGGTGTGGAGTTTCCTTGACCGTGCGCGCCCCGATGCCGTGCCCGATTCGATCGCCCTCGCGCGCACGAGTTTTCCGTACGACGTGGAGTTCCAGGGCGATGGCGAGTTGCTCTCGGTGGCATCGCTGCCGCAGAACGGCGAGCGTCGGCTGGACCGCGAGCCCACCACGGGGCTCTTCAGCGACGAGACGTACCTGAAATACCCCAAGAGCTACCTGCTGCACCGGCAGGGCTTCCAGCCCAAGGAACTCGCGCTCACATTCGACGACGGCCCCTCGGGGGATTTCACGCCGCCCATATTAGACGAGCTCAAGACCCTCAAGGCGCCGGCAACGTTCTTTGTGATCGGCGACAATGCCGAGCACCATCCGGGCCTGATCCAGCGCATGTGGGCCGAAGGCCACGAGGTGGGCAATCACACCTACTTGCACCCCAACCTCGCCGCGATCTCGCCGCAGCGCGTGGACTTCGAACTCAACGCCACTCAGCGCGTGCTGCAGTCGCAGCTCGGCCGCTCGACGTTGCTCTTCCGGCCGCCCTACAACGCCGACGCCGAGCCCACCACCAGCGATGAAGTGCTGCCGATCCTCGCCGCCGCCAAGCTGGGGTACATCACCGTGGGCGAGTACCTGGACCCCCAGGACTGGCGCCTGTACACCGCCGACGGCGTGCGCCGCACGCCGCGCGACATCGCCGATGCTGTGGTCGAGGCCGTGCACCGCGGCCATGGCAACGCCATCCTGCTACACGATGGCGGCGGCGATCGCACGGCGACCATCGAGGCCATGCGCCTGTTCGTGCCGCAGCTGCGCGCCGAGGGTTACACGTTCGTGCCCGTCTCGTCACTGGCCGGCGTGTCGCGCGACAAAGTCATGCCGCCCGTGAGCGCGCGCGACCGCGCGCTGCTGGGCGGCGACCGCATCGCCTTCGAGCTGCTCTTCTTGGTGCAGAACTTCCTGCGCTGGGCGTTCATCACCGGCATCGTGCTGGGCGCGGCGCGCGTGTTCTGGATGACGATCCTGGCGCTCATCGCGTGGCAGCGCGAGAAGAAGCGCGCTTTCGCGCCGGGTCCGTTGCCGAGCGTGAGCGTGCTCATCGCCGCCTATAACGAGAAGCCCGTGATCACACGCACCATCCAGGCCGTGCTCGCCAATCATGCGCAACCGCTCGAGATCATCGTCGTCGACGACGGCTCGCGCGACGGTACTGCGGACGAGGTCGAGGAGAGTTTCCGGGGACATCCGCTCGTGCGTCTGATCCGCCAGGCCAACGGCGGCAAGTCCAGCGCACTCAACCGCGCCATCGCCCAGGCGCGCGGCGAGATCCTGATCTGCTTGGACGCCGACACGCTCTTCACGCCCGACACCATCGGCCGCCTGCTTCGGCACTTCAGCGACCCCAAGGTTGGCGCTGTGGCCGGCAACGTGAAGGTCGGCAATCGCGTGAACGTGTGGACGCGCTGGCAGGCACTGGAATACATCACGAGCCAGAACCTGGACCGCCGCGCCTATGCGCTGCTCAATGCCATCACCGTGGTGCCCGGCGCCGTCGGCGCGTGGCGGCGGCAAGTGGTGCTCGACGCCGGCGGCTTCCGCACCGACACGCTGGCCGAGGATATGGACCTGACATGGCGCATCCGCCGCCAAGGCTGGGTGATCGCCAACGACAGCACCGCGATGGGCTTCACCGAAGCGCCCGACTCGATCGAGACGCTCTATCGCCAGCGCTTTCGCTGGAGCTTCGGCACGCTGCAGTGCCTGTGGAAGCACCGCGATGCCATTGGCCGGTACGGCTGGTTCGGGCGGCTTGCGTTGCCCACGCTGTGGCTGTTTCAGATCGGCTTCCAGACGCTCTCGCCCATCATCGACCTGCAAGTCATCTACACGCTCGTGATGGTCACCTCGAGCTACATCACGCGCGGCTTGCTCACGCAGGACTGGCAACCGCTGCCGAACGCGATCGAGAGCTTATCGACCGTGGGCTTTTTATACCTGTTCTTCTTCCTGCTCGAACTCTTCGGCGCCACGGTGGCCATCTTGCTGGAGCGCGAGAAGAAGCGGTTGCTGTGGTGGCTCTTCTGGCAGCGCTTCATCTACCGCCAGGTCATGTACGCCGTCGTGTGGCGTTCGCTGCGCACAGCTGTGATCGGCCATCACGCCGGCTGGGGCAAGCTCGAGCGCAAGAACACCGCGACCATCGACGCCGCCGCCGATCCGGCCGGCGACAACGCGCCGACGCCGGCTTGACCCGCTAGATATCGGAATCGTCGGTATCGCGCACCCAGCGCGCGTAGATGAAGATCGCCACCGCCGAAGCCACTCCGATGCCCACGAACGGGTACCAGACCTGATAAGGCTGGTACGCATGCCACAGCATCGCGGTCGCCGCGTTGGGATCGAGATTCGTGAGCTTCTGCACCGCCTCCATCGCGTTCGTGCGATCGACGCCCGCCGGCACGCCGCCGTGCAGCTGCAGATAGCGCAGCGCGAGCCCCGCCTTCTCGCCCACCTTGCCGTACAGGTCGCCCGCCATGAACGAGCCGTACGCCCAGCCGATGGCCGTGGGCATGTTCGCGTAGCCCATGTACAAGCCCTTCTTGCCCTCGGGCGCGATCACGCCCAGGTAGTCGTTCATCTTGGGGCTCGAGAGCATCTCGCCCAGCGCGAAGAACGCGATGCCCAGCAGGCACGCCACGCCCGACATGGTGAAGCCCGCCGCCAGGAGACCGGCAGACGCGATCGCGATACCGATGAAGATCGAATGGACCCGCCGCATGCGTGTGACCAGATGCGAAACCCACACCACCAAGAAGACAATCAGGAATGCATCGAGATTGATCATCCACTCCTGCGCCACCATGGTGCCGCGCGGCGTGACCGTGGTGAACGTGGCGGGCAGATGCAGTGCCGCGACGATCGCGCGCGAGTCGACCCAGTCCACGATGAAGTTGGGCAGCAGGTCGAAGAGCTGCATGAACATGAGCCAGAAGCCCGACATGATCAGGATGAACACCAGCAGCCGCGGGTGGAACAGGTTCGTGACAGTGTCGCGCGCCGTCTGCCAGAAGCTCGCGGTCTGCGGCGTGCCCGCGCTCACGTTGGGGTAAGTGAAGAGCATGAGGAAATTCAGCGACACGATGACCGCGCAGCCGAAGAACACCGTCGGCCACGAATAGCCGTGCAGGTAGTGCGCCAGAGGCGGCCCAAGGAACCCGCCCACATTGACGAGCATGTAGAACAGCCCCCAGCCAATCGAGGAGCTGCGCTTATCCATGGTGCACTGCAGCGCGCCCCACACGCCCGGCTTGAAGATGGCCGTGCCGAACGCCAGCACCAGACAGCCCGCGGTGAACGACCAGAAGTCGCGCTGCGTGGCCATGAGCAGATAGCCCGCGACCTTGATCGCGATTGATACCGCGATGGTCTTCTTGTAACCGTACCGGTCTGCGAAGCCGCCCGAGAAGATGGGCACGCCGGATTGCACCAGCGCCCAGAGCGTGAAGATGAGTCCCTTCTGCGCCTGTGTGAAGTGCAGGCCATGGATGTCGTCGGCCTGGGCGATGTAGATGGGGATCACCACGCGCACGCCGTAGTAGGCGAGCCGCTCGAACATCTCCATCAGGTTGAGCATCCAGAACGCGCGCGGAAGCGCAGCGAGTTGGGTGAACAGGCGGGGCGACTGGACCGGCTCGGCTTTTGGTGACGCGCTCATGAGTCCCCCGTGGTATCGGATTCCAGGACAACGAATGTGGTCGAGCCTAGCCTGACACGTGCAACGTGCAAAGGGCCGCCGAACCAACTGTGCCGCCGAACCAACCGGCCACTCTTCGCGCGCGTTGACGCTGCCTCGACCGCGCTGATAGCTTGCGCGTCCCCCTTCGGTGCCGGAGTGGCGGAACTGGCAGACGCGCCGGACTCAAAATCCGGAGTTGCGCAAGCAGCGTGTGGGTTCAAGTCCCACCTCCGGCACCAATCTTCCAACAGCTGACGCTGCCGAGGGTGCGTCATCGTCCGCCTTCGTCCCCGACGACTATGCGGGAACTATGCAGGTTCTCCTTTGGAAATCAGCCCTGCGGCCGACACCCTGGCAAGATCGGCTTCGGAGACAATCTCGTAGCGGCGGTAGATCGACTCCGACTTATGCCCGGCAAGCTTCATCGCGTTCGAGTCTGGCAGCTCCCATGAGCGCTACGCCGCGGCGGCCGGCCTGCCGCCGAGTTTTGGCCCGCGCAGCCATGGCATACGGCGGCTGCTCGTGCCCTCGACGCCGGGCGTGGCGCCGAGGATGACCGTGCCCCCCTGCGGCACTGAAAGCTCTCGACGACGGGCGCATAGGCGAATCTATCGACCCGGCGGCGGATCGACTACCTCGACGGACTCGCCCGGAGCGATGCTGTCGGCAAGATCACCCAATGTGAATAAGGCAACCCTGCTGAGGATGCAATTCGCCTAGCCAGCCGTGTGGGTGTAGAGTCGTAGTCACGGTTAAACGACCGCGCACGGAGGCGCGACAAGTGCCGAGGTCGCCGATGCACTACAACCTGCTGGGTGCCGCCCAGCGCCGCGATGGCAATGCCCACCTCCTGCAAGTGATCCCCACCGCCGCGTTCGCCGCACGCGCCGCGAGCGAGCCGGGCCACATCACGATCCCCTTCAACTCAGACAGAACGTGGCTGTCGTTTGCGATGAGCCCGACGGAACTGCGGAGTCGTCGCTCGAGGTTGCCTAATTGGTGTGTGCCTGCAGCTCGGGTTGCCCCCCAGGGGCGACGCACTTCGGGCACCCGTTCTGCTGGGGCGCTTCACTCACTTCGTTCCCACGCGCGTGCTCGCTCGGGGAGCCCAGCGTCACTCGCTGCAGTGAACCGACCGACCTCCACGGCGGCGTCTTTGTGAAGACGATCGACATCCCGGGCCTGCCGACTTCAGGCTTGATCAGCATCGCCGCCGATGATTTTGCCGAGGTTCGCGTGAACAGCGTGCTCGCTGGCTCATCTGGAAGCACGACGGACTACGGGGCTGCCGGGGCCGCGCAAGGCTCCATCGAGGTGATCGACCTCACGCCCTTCCAACTGGGCGGCAACAACGTCATCCCGCTCCGTGCGCAAGACGGCCCCGTAGCGTTCACTGGTGGTCGCTGTGATCCCTGCACCAACTCAGGGAACCCCGCAGGCGTCCTCTTCGGGAGCAGCATCAGTTTCACGGCGGCGACACAGTCGGCGCCAGAGTCATGGGGCAAGTTCAAGACCACCTATTAATGAGAGGAGTTCACCATGCGTCTCTTTGGAGCAGCATTGTTCTTGGCTGCATTTGCCTTGGCTTCCCCCGACCGAGCAAGTGCCGACGGCGTTTGGACTACTGTCTTTCGCGATGATTTCGACGGCGTGGTTCTGAATGACGCCGCCTGGGTCGTCGAGTCGGCTAATGGGTCTTATGACGTGTCTGGTGGGGCGCTCAAGCTCCGCTCGCTCCCGAGCGGATTGCCGCAGATTGCCACCCGCGCTGGGGTCATTCCCGCCGGCGCGCCGATCAAGCTC
>JANYBS010000246.1 GCA_025360715.1 Candidatus Eiseniibacteriota bacterium
TTGAAGCCGACAACCGGAAACCCGCAGTCACTGGCGTACCATGAACTCGACGAGAGAGACCCACTGGGACCGTGCAACGATTCAAGTATCCGCGCCCGCTCAATCGGGTGTCAACGGCTGAAAAGAAGCCGCCGGACCCGCGATTGGCGCGGGCCCGGCGGGTGGGGGCGCATCTAGTGCTTTGGCCTATGCGGCCGGGGACGAGGACTGCCGACTGGGATCATGATCCCATCACCACCGTCCACGACAACAGTGGGGCCGCCTCTTCCGCTCAACCCCGAGAGCCCAAGTACAGGCGTCAGCCTTGTGTCGTGCAGATACCAAGCAAACTCGACCTCCGCCGCGGCTGAACCCTTCTCCTTCTTTGCGGAAAAGGCATCCAGGTCGCTCGTCGGGTCGCCGGTGAGAGTTGGACCTCCGAATGCATCGGGGTCCGGCTTCGACGTCCCCGGGGACAGGACATCCCATCGAGTCACCTTTGGGCCCTGTCCAACGCTCAGAAAGACCAGAGCTCCGTGGCGATGGATCCTCGGGATCGCCGCCCCATATGGATAGTCGAACCGATAAAAGACCTTCGCATGCAGGGAATCGACTTCGTAAGTGATCCACGCGATCGGGTAGACCTTCGGTTTCGCTGTGACTGGCCGAGCCACGGCGAGCGAGCAGATGAGGACCGCACACGCGACAATCATGATTCGGAACCACGCATTCCGCAGACTCGTCATGAGGCCTCCGGCTCTTGATGCGCCAAGGGACGAACGGCAGTCGTTTTTTCTGCTTGGTGATCGCGCCACAACTCCATGAATTCTCGTGTACTCCTGAGTAGTTGAAGATCGGGGTCCCTCTCGATCTCGATCCACATCCGCTCCGACTCCGCTGCCTGTCTCAGGCATCTCAACGCTTCATGCCGACGGCCTGAGAGCTCGAATACGGTGACCGCGCGCAATTTCAACTCATGCCCATTGGAATCCTGTGAAGACGCTCTTTCCAGCGTCGCCAGCGCCTCGTCAAACTTACCGCAAGAGGCGAGCCAGACCGCAAGGTGACCCATGAGGTCGGTCGCCGCGGGATTCGTATCAAGCGCGTCTTGCGCAAGCCGGATGGCTTGATCGTAGGCGGCCGCGACCTCGGCGCCCCGGCCCGGTATCCACCTTCTCGCAGCAGCCAGATTGCCCCATAGAATGGGATCTCGAGGACGCAGCCCGACGGCTCTTGAGAATGCCTCCTCTGCTGCCTGCATCTGGCCCTTATAGAAGAGGACAGTCCCCAGACCCGTCAACGCGGGCCCGGACCGATGGCGTTCGATCGCTTCCAGAAAGACGTCATGGGCTTCATCCAGACGGCCAAGTCGGAAAAGGGCGGCGCCCTTGTTGTAGTGGGCGCGACCATTGTCTGGCGTGAGCCGGATCACCTGATCCCAAGCCTCAACGGCATCTACAAAACGGCCGGCCTCGAAGAGCGTCGCCCCCAGCAAGTTCCAGGGCGCCCACTCGCCGGGGCGACTGGCGATTCCTCGGCGACATTCCCGTTCGGAGTCCTCGAGTCGGCCTTGGCGCCGAAAGAGTTCCATGAGTCCAGTGCGAGCTTGTAGATCATCGGGACTTAGCTCGAGTGCCAAGTAGAATCCCGCCTCGGCCTCTTCCAGACGCCCGAGCATCATGTTGGAGCTGGCCTTGGCTGCGATGGCGCGCACTTCACGCGGATCCAGGGTCAAAGCATGCTCACTGGCATGGAGCGCACGCTCCAACCATGAACGATCGGTCACATGGTGGTACTTCTGCCGGTACGCCCGCCCCAGCTCGGCCCACACGCTCGCGCTCGCGTCGCCTTCGTGGGCCAGCGCTTCCAGCAGCTTGATCGCGCCGTCGACGGACGCCTCGTTGTCGAAGCGCTGCAGGTAGCCTCGCGCCTGCAGCAGCTTCTCGTGCGCCACGGGATCGGGCGTGTGGCGGTCGGGTTGCGGTGAGGGGGGCGCCAAGCGCAATGCGCTTGCGAGCGCGCGCACGACGTCGTCCTCGAGCCGGAACAGATCCTTGCGCGAGCACTCGAACCGATCACTGTAGGTGGTCGTGCCCTGCGCACTGTCCAGCAATGAGCACGTGACACGGATGCGATCCGCGGAGTGCTGAACGATGCCACTCAGCACGTGATCGGGCGCGAGCTCGCGCACCACCGACGGCGCGCCTTCGCGCGCCAGATGGCGTGTCGACGACGGCGGCATCACATCGATCCCCGGGTAGCGCGCCAGCGCGGCAGAGACGACTTCCGCGAACCCGTCGGCGAATGCCTCGCCATCGGGCTCGCCGCTCAGTTCGTGGAACGGCAGCACGGCGAGCCGCTTCACGCGACTGGGCGGCGGCGGCGTGGCGGGCATATTGCCCGTCGTCTCTTCGGTATCCGGCGGCGCGCCCCCGCCCGCCGGCGGCGCATCGCCCATCAGCTTCGCCACCGCGCTCACAAACTCGCGCGCGCTCTGCAACCGCAGGCCGGGCTCGCGGACCAGCGCCTTGAGCGCCAACTCGTCGATGCGCGCTGGCAGGCCGAAGCGGCGCTTGCTCGGCGGCTGCGGGTTCTCGTTCAGCGGGCCGTGGAACGCGCCTTCCGCGCGCTCGCTCTTGAACGGCGGCGCGCCCGTGAGGCATTCGTAGAACACCACGCCCAACGCGTACACGTCGCTGCGCGCATCCGCCTTATGACCCTTGAGTACCTCGGGCGCCAGGTACTGCGGCGTGCCGACGAGCACGCCGTCAGGCGTGAGCCGCGAGCGGCCTTCGCTCAGTGCCAGGCCAAAGTCCAGCAGCACCACGTGGCCGTCACGCTCGATCATGATGTTGCTGGGCTTGATGTCGCGATGTAGAACGCCGCGCGAGTGCGCGTGGATGAGCGCATCGGCGACCTCGCGGGCCACGCGGCAGGCCTCTTGCGGCTCGAGCGGGCCGCGCTTGAGCCGATCAGCCAGAGTTTCCCCGTCCACGAACTCGAGCGCGATCCAGTGCACGCCTTCAGTCACGCCGGCATCGAGGATTCCCGCGATGCCCGGGTGCCGCACACTCGCCGCGATGTCGCCTTCGCGCCGGAGACGCTCGATCGCCTGCTCGGCGTCCGTCACGTTCGGCGCGATCACTTTTACGGCAGCGGCGCGCCGGCCCAGCGTGACCTGCTCGGCTTTCCACACTTCGCCCATGCCGCCCCGACCCAGCAGCGACACGATACGAAAGTTGCCAAGCACGCGGCCGATCATCGCGGGGCTCTCCATGGCTCGCGCGTCCGGGGGAGGCCGTGTGGGGACGCGGCCGACGCGAGTGGGCCCCTCAGGCTAGAGGGCCGCCCGAATCCGCGTCAAGAAAGCAGCACTCCCCGGCCGTTCGTGCGGCGCGGCTTGCAGAGCGCGTGCAGGATCTCGGCCATGGTGATCACGTCCAGCAGGTTGTGATGGAACACGGGCACCAGCGCGTACGGATCGCCGCGTTTCACATAATCGTGGTAGATGCCCGGCACCTCGGAGCC
>JANYBS010000027.1 GCA_025360715.1 Candidatus Eiseniibacteriota bacterium
TCGCGGCGTATGGGGCACTGCCCGCGCCGGGCGATCACGCGCGCGCGGCGTTCGACCTGGCGGCACTTGCCATCCATCACCTGCGCACCGCGGGACTGCCGGTGGCGGACTGGCTCGAGCAGGCGCGCGAGCGCTTCCGCATGCTGGGTGACCGGCGCATGCGATTGGCGGTCGCCGAGCTGACCCCACAATTGCTGCGCGAGACGGCGCCGCTTGCTGCGCCCTCCACCGAAGCCGACCCCGACCTGCTCGAGGCGCTGAGCGGCATGATGCTCACGCTCTCCTCGCTCGATGAACTGGGCCGGCGAGCCGTGGCGCTCGCGGTGACGCGCTTGGGGTACGAGTACGGCGTACTACTGCTCGAGAAGGGCGAGCCCGGCACATTCGACGAAGTCGCGGAATATGGCGAGCACGGTCCAGGCAAGAAAGGCGACTCGGTACGCTACAGCCGCACGGCGATCTCGCGGATGCGCGCAACGGGCGAGAGCATGTATCTCGAGGACCACGTGGCTGTGAGTGGCTTGGGTGCGCCGAGCGCGACACAAATGCGTGTGCAGGCGATGGCGGTGGTCCCTCTGCGCTCCGGAGACCGCATCATCGGCTGCGTCTACATGCACGACTCGCGGGGCGAGAACCCCTTGCGTGTGCGCGCTCGAGTGCAGCTCGAGGGCTTTGCGCATCTCTTGAGCGCCGCGTTCGTCCGCAGCGTGGGCCAGCAGGAGATCGAAGCGGCGAACGCGCGCCTGACCGACGAGAACATCTCGCTGCAACGCGCGCTCTCGGCACAGCCCGAGTATGACCCGGCCGACCCGATCATCGGCCTCGACCCGGGCATCCAGGACGTGCGGATGCGCACGCGCCAGGCCGCCATGAGCTCGACTTCGGTGCTGATCCTGGGGCCCACGGGCACGGGCAAGGAACTGGTCGCGCGCGAGCTCCATCGTCTGAGCCCGCGCAGCAGCCGGCCGTTCATCGCCATCAACTGCGGCGTGGGGCCGGCAAACCTGATCGAGAGCGAGATGTTCGGCATCGACCGCAAGATCGCCACCGGCGTGGCGGCGCGGCCCGGGGTCTTCGAGATGGCCAACGGCGGAACACTGTTCCTGGATGAGGTGGGAGAGATGCCGCCAGCGCTGCAGGTCGCGCTCCTGCGGGTGCTGCAGGAGCGCGTGGTCACGCGCATCGGCAGCACCCGCCCGATCCCGCTCGATGTGCGCATCATATCCGCCACGAATGTGGATCTGGCGCGCGAGGCGTACGAGGGCCGGTTCCGAATCGACCTGTTCTTCCGTCTCGCGGTGATACCGATCGAGCTTCCGCCGCTGCGCGAGCGCAAGGGCGACATCCCTCTGCTCGCGCACCACCTGGCCGCCAAGCTCGCGGCGCGGCAGGCACGGCCGGCGCCCAAGCTCTCGCGCGCGTTCATCCAGGCACTCGTCGAAAGCGACTGGCCCGGTAACGTGCGCGAACTCGAGAACTACATCGAGCGCATCCTCGCCATGACGCCTGGCGGTGATCTGCAACCAGTACCTCCGCCGCGCGACCTGAGCGGGTATGGCGCCCAAGCGCCGTCGGCGGCGAACACGAGCCTTCCGGAAGCGCGCTTGGAGTTGGAGCGCCGGCTCATCCATGACGCGCTTCGCGCCAGCCAAGGCAATCAGTCGGCGGCGGCCGAAGCGCTGGGAATCACCGAGCAGTCGGTGCGCTATTGGCTTCGAAAGAATGGAGTTGCGAAGACTCGCGTAAATCGGCGAACTCGTAAAAAATAGCGAATACACATAAGTGCTTACGTATAATAACGATAACAGTTATAATCGTAGCCGGATTCGCTGAAATAAGCGAATCCGGCTTCTTGTTGGGGTTTCTTTCGACGACACTGATATGCTCTAACTCGCTCGCGTGCAGTGAGTTATGAATCTGTTTCAGGCTTATTTCGGCGTCGGCATGGTCCTCGCGATGTGGGGTGAATGGACACAGTCCATCCACCATTCTCGCAGAGGTCCTCGTGCGCAAGTCCCAGTCGTCCCTGTGTGTCGTCCTCTTGATCGCCGGCCTTTCGTTCGCAGTCATCTGCCGCGCACAGACCGGCATGTCTGGAGATGGCGGAGGGGGCAACTGCCGGCCCGCCAGCCCCGACGACGGCGCCACGACGACGGCCGTGGTCGCGAACTGGAAGGTGCGGGTTTGGACGTGGGTCGCGCATCGGTTGCCTGCAGAGACCAGTGGAAGAGGAATGGGCCTCGTCGCCTACCGACGGAGCAATCCGGCAACAACGTTTCGGGGGAAACGTTGATGGCGGCGGGCCCTTCCTCTTTCGACGCTGATGCCGCCACCTGGACTGCCCGCGGCCCGCGCCCGTCTGCGCTGATGCAGCTGCATCGCAACAGCCTGACCCCGGTGCTGATCGTGGGCGGAACCGAGCTGCGACGCGCCGAGATGGCGAAGGCCTTCCATGACCAGAGCCCGGTGCGAACCGGGCTCTTCACCAGGCTCGATTGCGCGACCGAGGAACCCATACTCGAGGCGGCGTTGCGATGCTGGCTGTCGGCCAGCGCCCCGGGTCTGGAGGAGAATCCGCTGCGCGCATGCGCACGCGGCACGCTCTTCCTGGATCAGTTGGAGTCCCTGAGCCTGCAGTCGCAGCGGCCCTTGCTCGCGCTGCTCAATCGCCTCGATCCGCACAACGGGCCTTGTGCGCGGCTCACGGTCGGATGCGCGAGTGATCCCGGCCTCTCGGTGCGCGAGGGCATCGTGCTGCCCGCGCTGCTCGACCGCCTCGACAAGGTCCGCATCGAACTGGGCGACCTGCCAGCCGCGATCGACTAGGCGACTTCCGCCGGCCAACAGCACGCGGCCGCGCGGCGCTTGATATCGGCGCATCAGGGCGCTCTGAACCATGCAGCGGGCGATTCGCCCCGCTTCTTCGAGGCCTTGATCCGTGCGTACGCCGGTAAGCACGCCGCCCGCATCAAAAGCGGCGTTGGCCCGATTCTCGCGTTGACTCCACCGTGAGACCACCCTAGATTCGGCGGGCTTCTTGCCGATACCAAGGATGGTATCCGGTCACCCACCCCTTCCACAGCGAGGGGGAGCCCTAGGGAGGTAGTCGATGCGGCTCCGTGCCTTGCGCACGCTGGGCGTTCTGCTCACGTTCGCCCTTTTGTCGGTCCTGGCCACGACGGCCAGCGCCGCCACCCACCACAAGAAGTCCCATGGCAAGGCTCAGGTCGTCCGCAAGGGCGCCCATGGCCGCCATCGCCGGCACGGCGCGCCCCCTGCGGGCGGCGTCTACGCGCGCAACGCGATCCTCATCGACCCCTCCACGGGCGAGGTGCTGTTCGCGAAGAACGCTGCGAGTTCGGTGCCGATCGCGAGCATCACCAAGCTCATGACCGCGCTGGTGTTCCTCGAGCAGAAGCCGGCGCTCGATCGCTACGCCGAAGTGAACACCACCGATCTCGAAGGCGCCGGCCACACGCAGCTGCGCAGCGGTGAGAAGGTGGCGCTGGGCGACCTGCTGCACATGAGTCTCATGTGCTCGGACAATGTCGCGACGCGCATCCTGGGCCGCGAAGCGGGCATGTCGCCCGACGACTTCGTGGCGCGCATGAACAAGAAGGCCACCGAGCTGGGACTGTCGGGTTCGCGCTTCGTGGAGTTCACGGGTCTCGATCAGCGCAACGTGGCTTCGGCCGCTGACGTGGCGCGGCTGCTGCACGCCGCTGCGCACGAGCCGCTCATCCAGCAGATCACCACGTCGCGCGAGTACGAGTTCCGTACCGAGCGCCGCGTGCATGCGCTGCGCAACACCGACCGCCTGCTCTACGGTCGCTACGACGTTCTGGGCGGCAAGACGGGCTTCATCAACGAAGCGGGCTACTGTTTTGCGACGTGGGTGCACCTGCAGGGCCGCGACCTGATCGCGGTCGTGCTGGGCGCCCCGACGCTGGCCACGCGATTCGCTGATGCCGTGCGCTTGCTCCAGAAGGCCACGCCGGGCGGCGCGTAATCGGTTCATTTCGCAAACAGACGAACATCAGACGGCGGCGTGGCCCCAACGGGCCGCACCGCCATCTTCATGCGCCAGAACGGGTCACGGCGGCAGGCGGGTTTCGGGGCTATGAACGGTGGGCATCCCGGCCGTGAATTCCGTAGGCGAGCACGCGGAACCGCTTGAGTCCACGCGCGTTGCCGCCTAAGCTCCCGCCGCCAACCCACTCGTGCCCCGAACCGGCCGCAGCCGCATCCGGGGCAGGTCGTAGGCCCCACGGTTGCAGGCGCTCCGCCATGCACCCCGCTTCACACCTTTGCAGGAGACACCCCCGATGAAGAAGATCGTTACTCTTGTTTCGACGCTCGCGTTCGTCGCGATCGCGGCGTCGGCTTTCGCGGCGAACGCCGTGCGCATCAGCCAGGTCTACGGTGGCGGCGGCTCGGCCTCGAGCTCGGCATCGTACAAGGCGGACTACGTCGAGCTCTTCAACAGCTCGCCTTCCCCCGTCAACGTGGGCGGCTGGGTTCTCGCTTACGGCTCGGCTGCCGGCGTCATCCCGACCAGCGGCGCCAACACTTTGACGTTCCCGGCGAACACGTTCATCCAGCCTTGCCAGTACTTCCTCGTCGTGATGAACTCGGGCACGGTTGGTACCGGCGGCGCGAACATCTCGGGCGATATCAATACGGGCACGCTCAATATGGCGGCTGGCGCTGGCAAGGTCATGCTCTTCAGCGGTACGCCGACCAACGTCACCTGCGGCTCCGAAGCGCCGCTCGTCGACAAGGTCGGATACGGCCCCACGGCGAGCTGCTTCGAAGGCGCCGCCCCCACCGCAGCCACGGCCAACAACTCGGCCGCGATCCGCAACAACGGTGGCCTCACGGACACCGATCAGAACGGCACTGATTTCACGATCACGACGAGCCCGGTGCCGCACACGTCGGCGTCGGCGGCGAATCCGAACTGCTCGACCGTCCCGGCTCGCACCAGCACGTGGGGCGCGGTGAAGCAGATCTACCGGTAGTCTCCGCAGCACGCGGTTCACGAAGGCCTCGCCCACTCGGGCGGGGCCTTCGTGTTTTCCCTCACAGCGTGCGTCCTGCAACGCCGCCGTGCACATCGCACGAGGCGGCGGGCCACTCGCACGCGCTCCGCAAGACGGCCCTACGGGAATCCGCTCTGGCAACCGAATTGCATAGAGACAGCTTGGGGTGTCCTCACGTTGCCTCGTCACGGCCGTCCGTCCCGGGTGACCCTTCCGGAGTCCCGCATGCCTCGTCCCGCCCGCAATCGCACAGCCAGTCCGAAGCGTGCTTCGCGCACGCTGCGGGCTACCGCTGCGACCGAGATCGCTCCGGCCACCAACCGCGACGAACTGCGGCAGATCCGCCCGCTCGCGCCGACCGGCCCGCTGCCGGCCGAGGTGTCGCGCCAGTCGCAGCGCGAGATGGATCGTCTGCGCCGGCTGCCTGCGGGCTCGCCCGAGGCCGCCTCGGTGCGCGCGTACCTGCACTGGCTCTGGTCGCTGCCCTGGGAGTCGGCCGTCTCCGAAGAGGCCGACCTGCTCGAGGTGCAGAGCGTGCTCGAAGAAGAAGAGCTTGGGCTGCACAAAGCGAAAGAACGGATCGTCGAATACCTCGCCGTGCGCCGTCTCAAGCCTGACTTGCCCGGCCCGGCCCTGTGCCTGGTGGGCCCGCCCGGCACGGGCAAGTCGTCACTCGGCGCCGCGGTCGCGCGCGCGCTGCAGCGCCCGTTCGCGCGCATCAGCGTGTCGGGCACGAGCGACGCCGCGGAGCTCGTGGGCCAAGCGCGCACCGCACCCGGCGGTCAGCCCGGCAAGATCGTGCGCGCCCTGCGCGATGCCGGCGCCCGCAACCCCGTGCTCATGATCGATGGTCTTGATCGCCTGGCTGGCGAAGGCGGTCACGGCGTGGCCGAGGTGCTGCTCGAGCTGCTCGATCCCGAGTCGAGCGCGCACTTCACCGATCACTACCTGGGCCTGCCCATCGACCTGTCGCACGCGATATTGCTGCTGTGCGCGAACCAGCTCGACCTGGTGCCCGAGACATTGCAGGAGCGCATCGAGGTGATCGAGGTCGCCGGCTATTCCGAAGACGAGAAGATCGAGATCGCGCGCCGCTTCCTGCTGCCGCGCCAGCTCGCCGATCACGGCTTGGCAGCGCGCGACCTCACGCTCGGCGACGACGTGCTGCGCGCGATGATCCGCCACTACACGCTCGAGGCCGGCGTGCGCGGCCTCGTGCGCCAGATCGCCACGGTGTGCCGCAAGGTCGCGCGCTCGCGCGCGACGGGCGATGGCCGCCGGCACGTGGTCACCACCCCGAAGCTCACCGACTACCTGGGAGCCCGCCAGTACCTGCCCGAGATGGCCGGTAAGGACGATGAAGTCGGTGTCGCGATGGGTCTCGCGTGGACTGCGGCGGGCGGCGAGATGCTCGTCGTGGAAGCGTTGCGCATGCCGGGCTCCGGCCGCGTCGTGCTCACCGGCCAACTGGGCGAGGTCATGAAGGAGAGCGTCCAAGCCGCGCATTCGTATGTGCGCTCGCGCTCGGACATGCTCGACATCGACGCAGACGCGTTCAACTCGAGCGACATCCATATCCATTTCCCCGCGGCCGGTGTGCCCAAGGACGGTCCGTCGGCGGGCATCACGATCGGCTTGGTGATCGCGTCGGTCCTGAGCGACCGGCCGATCCGCCACGACGTGGCCATGACCGGCGAAGTGAGCCTGCGCGGCAAGGTGCTCGTGGTGGGCGGCCTGCGCGAGAAGGCGTTGGCCGCGTACCGCGCGGGCATCGGCGCGCTCATGTTCCCGGCGGCGAACGTCAAAGACGTCGATGACATCCCCGCCGATGTCCGCGCCAAGTTGGAGCTGGTGCCGGTCGAGAGCATGGACCAGGTGTTCGACTTCGCGCTCTCGAAGGTGATCGTGCCGCAGCGCGCCGGCAGCGGCTTCCTGATCACCGCCGAAGAACCCGAGGCGCAAGCAGAGGAAGAACCGATGCGCGTCGTTGGCCGCAAGCGCATCGGCCTCGACGACGACGAGTAGCTACTCCACCTCTTCGTCGCGCACCGGACCGCCGCTCGCCAGCGCGGCAAGGTAGTCGCCGATCAGCGCGCGCGCGTCTTCTTCCGCGGCGGCGGGCACCATGATCTCGCCCCACGCCGATGTGGACCAATCGCGCGGCACCAGGCCATAGCCCGGCAGCGTGGTGCTGCGCAGCACAGCGGTGATGCCATTGGCGACGAGCACACCGCAGAGCAGCGCGCCGGACGCCGCGTCGGGCACGCGATGCACCACCACCGGCGCCGCGCCCTCGGCGAGCGGCCGTTCCGCGACCAGCGCCACGCGGCAATCCGCGCACGCGACGATGCCGGCGTCGTACCCCTCGCCGCACTCCGGACACCACATGGTCACGCCCTCGCCGCGGCGGCGTGATGCGCCGCCAGCCGCCGCGCGGCTTCGCTCACGTCCTCGCGGCGCGTGCAGAGCGCGAGCCGCACCCAGTCGTCGAACCCCGGGCCGAAGGCCGTGCCCGGCAACGCCGCCACGCCAAGCGACAGCCATTCGTCGATGAGTGTCCACACGTCGCGGCCCGCACGCGCGCCCGCGACATTCGCAAAGACGTAGAAGGATCCCTTGGGTGCCGGCACGGTGATCGCGCCGCAGCCGGCCAGGCCATCCAGGAGCAATCGCCGTCTCTCATCGTAAGCCCGGCACATGTCCTCGACGCACGCCTGCGGACTCGTGACCGCCGCGCGCGCGGCGATCTGCGCCGAGGGGAACACACCATGCGTGGTGTAGAACGCCAGCAACGGCCCGAAGACACTCCGCAGCGCCGGCGGGCAGACCACGTAGCCCACCCGCCAACCCGTCATCGCGTACGACTTGGAGAACGTGAACACGCTCACCGTGCGTTCTGCCATGCCCGGTAGCGACGCGATACTCGTATGCGTGGCGCCATCGAAGAGCAGGTGCTCGTAGGCTTCATCGCTGATCACCCACAGGTCGCGCTCGATCGCGACGCGCGCGATGACTTGCGACTGCGCGCGCGTGAGCACGACGCCCGTGGGGTTGTTCGGCGAGTTCACGTACAGCCCCTTCGTGGCCGGGGCGATCGCGGCGCGCAGGTGCTGTTCGAACGCGGCGTCATCCCACTCGCCCGACTGCAGCGCCAGGTACACGGGCAGCGTGCGATACGTCGCGCCTTGCGCGAAGCCGACCAGCTTGGGGATCGCCATCCAGTGCGGCGCGAACACCAGCACCTCGTCGCCTGCTGAGAGCAGCGCCTGCATGGTCAGGTACAAGCCGTGCGTGCCGCCCGCGGTCACCACCAGGTCGTCGACGTGCGCAACGATGTGATTCTCGCGCGCCAGTTTGGCCGCCAGAGCCTCGCGCAGCGTGATCTCGCCGCGCGAATCCGGATAGTGCGTGTAGCCGTCACGCGCCGCCTGCGCGAGCGCCTCCACGATATGCGGCGGCGTGTCGAAGTCCGGCTCGCCGCGCTCCAGATGCAGCACGCGTTCGCCGGCCGCTTCGCGCGCCTTGGCCGCTGCCATGACGCGGCCCAACTCCGAAGTCGAGGACAACACCGGCCGATCCGCGATCAAGCGAGGCATGCAGGACTCCGTGAAATGAGACGTGGTGGAACGCGATCGTCGCGAGTGAACGCGCACACTCTACGGGACCCGGCCGGGTTTTCGCACCCTGCATCGTGCGTGCATCGCGCAATACATGACACGGCACATCGCTTGCCTCGCGGGAGTGGACTACTTCGCATCGCGCTTCGACTTCTGGGGGTTCCGCATGTCCCGCTTCCCGCTTCGCGACGTCGCCGATCGCCTCACCACCGCGCCCGATCTTGACGCCGCCGTCGATGCCCTGCTCGGCTATCTCCATGCGGTACAGCCGGATTGGCATCCTTCGTTCGCCGTGCACGACGCCGGCGCCGAGGTCATCAGTCACGTCTACCGTCGCGCGCACGGCCAGCTCGAACGCCGCGACGTGCGTATCAGCGTCGACCAATTGCCCGCGCGAATCGTGCGAAAGTACTTCCGGCCCAGTGCATTCTTCCAGCCCGACGACCGCCGGCAGCTCCTGGAGAAGCTCTTCCAGACGAGCCCGGCGTACGAACCCGAACGTTTCGAAGCACCGCAGCTGACCCCGATGCTCTCACCCGTGGCGTGGCAATCGTGCGTGTGCCTGCCGCTCGCCGACCGCGATGACCTGCTGGGCATGCTGTTCGTGGTCAGCCCGCGGGTGCGCGCGTTCAGTGGCAATGTGCTCGATGACCTGCTTGCGCTGCGCAGTCTGGCGGCGCTGTCGTTCGCGCGGCGGCTGCAGTCCGGTGGCCGCCTCACCCCCGAAGCCCGGCAAGCGGAGGATCAGATGCGCCAAGCCTCGCAGGTGAGTGAGCAACGCATGCGCGATCTGCAACTCCAGTACGAACAGCTCTCGGCCGAGCATCGCGAGTCCAAGGTGGCGCAGGAGCGCTTGCGCGAACTGCAGCGGCAGTGCGAACAACTGGCCACCGAGAGCCGCGAGAAGGGCGAGACGATCACCAAGCTCACGCATGAGAGCGAACTTTTGCGCCACGCGACGAAGCGCTATCTGGCCGAACGCAGTGAGATCAAGGATATGCTGGCGGCGCTCGAAGACCAGAACGCTTCGGCCGGCCTGCATCTGGCCGATGCCTATTCCGAGCTGGCCGCCACGCAGGCGCGTCACAGTGAGGCCCAGCGCACACTGGATTTCCTGCGCGAGGGATTCGAGGTGATCGCGCGCATGCGCAATGCAAAGGACTCCACCAAGCGGATCGTGCAGTGGTTCTGCGAGCAGTTCCAGGTGGAGCGTTGCAGCCTGATGCGGATGGATGACCGCGCCGGCAGCCTGCGCATCCTGGAGCAGCTGGGCATGGATCCGGCCGTGGCGGGGCGCGTGGCCATCCCGCTGGGCCAAGGTGTGTCGGGTTGGGTCGCGCGCCACCGCAAGCCGCTGTTCGTGCGCGAGGACCTGGACGTGACGCCGGCGCAGCCGCGCGGCGGTGAGGGCTACAACTCGGGCTCGTTCATCTCGGTACCGCTGCTGCATCGCGACCGCATCGTGGGGGTGCTCAACCTGAGCAACAAACGCGACGGCGAGCCGTTCGACGAGACCGACCTCGAACGCGCGCAGCTGGCCGGGGCGCTGCTGGCGCTCACGCTGGGTGGCCCGGAGCAGACGCCGGCCGCCGGCCGCGTGACGGTGGCCGCGTGAGCGCGGCGTGGCGGCGGCGACGCACGCAGGCGCGGCGAAGCAGGCACTAGCCACGCCGGAGGCCCGAGCGGCTCAAGCGGCTCAAGCGGCTCAAGCGGCTCAAGCGGCTCAAGCGGCTCAAGCGGCTCAAGCGCCGCTCATATGAACACCCGCACGCCCGTCGCCTTGAACGTGGCGAACACGCGCACGCCGGCCGAGAGCTGCAGGCTCTCGGCCGAGTGCCGCGTGATCTCGGCCACGAGCGGCGGCTGGCCTTTGCTCATCTCAAGCGACACGCGCACCCGCTCGCCGAACGGCGGCTCGGGCACGACTTCGAGCACGGTCGCGGCGTGTGTATTGCGCGCGGTGCCGTGCGGCGGCTGCAGCGATAGCGTGACCTCGCGCGGATCGAGTGCCAGGAACACGCGTCCGCGATGGCCCTGGGCGACCACTTCGAACTCACCACGGCTCGTGCGCGCGAGCGTCAAGCCGTCGGCGCGCGGCTCGTCCAGTTCGGCCACGAACAAGTTCACGCCCATGAGCTCCGCCACATATGGCGTTCGCGGCCGCGCGAGCAGCGCCTCGGCGGTATCGAGCTGCGAGAGCCGCCCCGATTCCAGCACGGCGATGCGCTGGCCGAAGAGCATCGCCTCACGCGGGTCGTGCGTCACGAGCACGGTCACACCGCGGCGCGCGGCGAGCTGCCGCTGGAACTCGGCGCGCAGCTCGCGCTTCGCGGTCACATCCAGCGCCGCGAACGGCTCGTCGAGCAGCAGGACCGCGGGCTCCAGCGCCCACGCACGCGCGAGCGCCACACGCTGGCGTTGGCCGCCCGAGAGCTGCGCGGGTAAGCGCGTCGCCAGAGCTTCGAGCCCGAACGCCGTCAGCAGTTCGCTCACCCGAGCCTGTGTGCGCGCCGCCGGCCAGCCCGCCGCGCGCGGGCCGAACGCCAACTGCGCGCGCACGTCCAGATGCGGGAACAGTGCGCCGTCCTGCGCCACGTAGCCCAGGTCGCGCTGCCACGCGGGCCACTGAACGCCTTGCGCGGTGTCGCACCAGACCTGATCGCCCGCGCGGACGCGCCCCGCGAGCGGCGCGTCGAGCCCGGCGAGCAGGCGCAGCACGCTGGTCTTGCCCGCGCCGCTCTCGCCGATCAGCGCGAGCGTGTTCGCCTCGGGCACCTGGAACGACACCTCGAGCGAGAACTCGCCGTTGCGCGCGGAAAGCTGAGCGTCAAGCATCGCGGCGCCCTCCGAATGGATCGGCCGGCGCCATGCGCAGGGCCAGCAATAGCACGAAGGCGATCGCCAGCAGTACGAGCGAGATCGCAACCGCGGCGTCGAGGTCGCTCTCCATCGCCACATAGACCGCCAGCGGCATAGTGCGCGTGACGCCCGGCAGGTTGCCTGCGAACACGATGGTCGCGCCGAACTCACCAAGCGCGCGCGCGCCGCTCATGGCGAGCCCCGCCAGGAATGCGCGGCGGCTGAGCGGCAACGCGACACGCGCGAACGTGTGCCACTCATTCGCGCGCAACGTGGCCGCGGCTTCGCGATAGCGCACGTCCACGGCGGCGAAGCCCGCGCGCATCGAGGCCACGAAGAACGGCGCGGCCATGAACACCTGCGCGATGATCACCGCAGCGGTCGTGAACGGCAGGCGGATGCCGAACGCGCTCAGTGCGCCGCCGGTCAGTCCTGCGCGCCCGAACGCCAGTAGCAGCGCGAAGCCCGCCACGGTGGGCGGCAGGACCATCGGGAGTTGCACGAGCGCATCTACCATGCGCTGCGCCGGCAGGCGGCGTGTGGCCAGCACCCACGCGAGCGGCGTGCCGAGCAGCGCGATGATCGCCGTCGCGATGGCGCTCGTGCACAAGCTGAGCGTGAGCGATTCGAGCACATCGCGCTGCGCGAGCCGCGACAGCACCGAGGCGGCGGGAACACGCAGCAGCAGCGCCAGCACGGGCAGCGCGAGAAGCGCCAGCAGCAGCGTGATCGCCGCCGCCGTGGCGAGTGCCGGCCAGGGTGCGGCTGCGCGATTGCGCATGGGTCAGTGTGCCGGCAGGAAGCCGGCGCTGCGTAACACCGCCTGGCCGGCGTCGGACAGCACGAGGGCCAGGAATGCCTGCGCGTCGGCGGCGCGCGGCGCGTCCTTGAGCACGGCGATCGGGTAGTCGGCGATCACGTTGGCAGCCGCGGGGATCTCGATCGTCTTCACGTAGCGGTGCACGCTGGCATTCACGTCGGAGCGGTAACAGAAGCCCGCATCCGCCTCGCCGAGCGCGACCTTGCTCACCACGGCGCGCACGTTCTCCTCTTCCGAGACGACGTTCGCGAGCACGCGGGCCGAGAAGGACTCGGGAAAGGCTCCCGCCGATCCAGCCTCCAGATCGCGAAGCACCTGCCGCGCGTAGTGGCCCACGGGCACGGCGTCGCCGCAGAGCACGAGCTTCACGCCCGGGCGGCTCAGGCCGGCGAGCGTGCCGATGCGCGCGGGATTCGAGCGCGGCACGATGAGCACGAGCGTGTTGTGCGCGAAGATCTCTGATGACCCCGCGAGCAGGCCCTTGGCTGACGCGAACGCCATCCAGCGCGCATCGGCCGACGCGAACACATCGGCGCGCGCGCCCTGTTCGAGCCGGGCTGCGAGTTGCTGCGAGCCGGCGAAGTCGATACGAACGCGAACGCCCGGGTGCGCCTTCTCGTACTGCGCGCCGAGCATCGTGAACGCGTCCGTGAGCGACGAGGCGGCGAAGACCGTGAGCGACGCCGGCGCTTCGGCGCGGGCCGGCCACACGGCGATCGCCAGGAACAACGCGAACACACCGCCTGCAAGCCGCTTCATGCGATGGGCTCCCTTGCGATCATGACCTCGGTGGACTTCATGATCGCGTAGACTTGCTGGCCGACTTCGAGCCGCAGCCGGATCGCGGACGAACTGGTGATCACGGACACGAGTTTCTGGCCGCCGATGTCGATCTCCACCTCGGCCATGATCCCCTCGATGCGAAGGTTGGTGATGCGCCCGAGCAAGTGGTTGCGCGCACTGAGCGCCGCGAATGGTTCGGCCGGGATCGCCGCGGGATGCTCGGTGGCGAGCAGCCGTTCGAGGTCCGTACGTTGGAAGAGCCACTTCCGGCCGATGCGCGACGCGGGCAGCTTGCCTTCGCGCGCCAGCCCTTGGACACGTTTCACGTTCAGGCGCAGGAACTTCGCGGCCTCTTCGGCCGTTAATGTATCCATAAATGCCTCCGAAACCGATTTCAACGTCACTTCAGCGTCTCTATACTACATCAATCCATGCCTATCACGACACTAAAGCACTTTGCAGTCGCAGGCACCCTTGCGGCACTGACGCTGCTTCCGGCCCCCCGGGCAGCCCACGCCGGCGATGACCCTCAGGACACGCCCACGACCGCGCTGGCCCCGGCTGCGGCCCTCCCCGCACCCAAGCTGGGCGGCTACGTGCAGGTCCGCGAGACCGCGCAGGACGGCCCGGGCCTGACCGCGACGATCAACCGCGCCCGGCTCTCGGCCGACGGCGCGCTGCCGAACCGCTTCACCTATCGCGTGCTGGTCGAGTATGAAGCCGGCGGCAATGCGAAGACCGCAGCGGCCGTGTCGCTTCGCGAGGCCTATGCGCGCTGGACATACGCGCCGTTCGCGCTGCAGTTCGGGCAGTTCAAGACACCGTTCACCCGCGAGTATCTAGTGCCCGTCTCCGCGCTCGAGACGCTCGACCTGCCGGTGGTGGTCGATTCGCTCGCGCCCAAGTACGACATCGGCGCCACCGCAGAGGCGTCATGGCGCGGCAATGCCACGCTCACGTTGGGCGTGTTCAATGGCGAGGGCCAGAACATCCCCGCGAACCGCGACTCGCAGGTGGTCGCGATCGCGCGCGCCACTGTGCGCGCGCTGCCGCAAGTCACGTTCGGCGGATCGCTCGCGCGCTACAGCCCGGATTCGCTGCGCTACGGTGGCGACGCTGCGATCGAGCAATGCGGCTTCTCGCTGCGCGGCGAACTCGTGGGCCAGCGCCGCCGCGGCCGCACGCGCGATGACCAGGGCTGGTACGTGTTCGCCGGCTACCGCGCGCTGCCATGGCTGCAGTTCGTCGCGCGGCAGGAGGACTACCAGCGCCCCGCTCTCGGCACGAAGCGCCGGCTGTCGTCGAGCATGGGCGGCGTCACGTTCGATCTTGCGGGCGGCCGCACGCGCATCCTCACGGAATTCATCTCGAGCGTGGCCGGCGCGCCGCGTGTGCGACGCGGCACACTGGCGGCGCAACTACAGGTGAAGTTCTAGGCCGCCTCGCGCTGTTGGCGGCGCGCGAGCGCCGCGCGCAGTTGCTCGAGCACGCGCTCCTGCTTGACGGGCTTCGACACGTAGTCGTCCATGCCTGACTCCAGGCAGCGCTCGCGATCGCCCTCCATGGCATTGGCCGTCATCGCCACGATGAACACATGCTCGGCCGTGGACTCCTCGCGGCGGCGGATCTCACGCGTTGCTTCGAAGCCGTCCATCTCGGGCATCTGGCAGTCCATGAACACGCAGTCGTACGAGCGCTCGCTCACGCGCTGCACAGCCTCGCGGCCATTCACGGCGACGTCCGCGCGCGCGCCCGCCTTTTGCATCATGCGCAGCGCGACTTTGCGGTTCACTTCGTTGTCCTCCACGAGCAGCAGCTGCAATGGAGCGAAGTCCTCCTCAAGCACCGGCTCCGGAGCGGCCTTGGGCGCACTGGGCGCCCTGCCGAGCGTCTGGCAGAGCGTGCGATGCAGCGACGCCTCGCGCACGGGCTTGGTGAGCCACGCGTCCACGCCGATGCGCTGGCGCTCTTCCGTGTCGGCGATGCTGCCCATCGAGCTGACCATGATCACCACGCGGCCGGCGGCGCCCGGCATGTCGCGCAGGCGCTCCGCCACCTCGCTGCCGGTGAGGCCCGGCATGCGATGGTCGAGCAACACCACCTGGAATGGATCGCCGCCTTCGAGCCGGATCGCCTTCAAAGCCTCTTCGCCATCCGCCGCGGACACCGGACGCGCGCCCCAGCTGCGCATGCGTTCGACCAGGATGCGGCGATTGAGCGGATGGTCATCGACCACGAGTACGCGCATGCCCGACAGGTCGCAGACGATCTCGTAGTCGGGCGCTGCGCCCGGTGCGACTTCGAGTGGCAGCTCGATCCAGAACTCGCTGCCGGCACCGGTCTCGCTGGCCACATGAATCGATCCGCCCATGAGCGCGGCGAGCTGGCGGCAGATCGTGAGCCCCAGTCCCGTGCCGCCGTACTTGCGCGTCGTCGAGCCGTCGGCCTGCGTGAAGCTCTCGAACACGGCCCCCAGGCGCTCCTCAGGGATGCCGATGCCGGTATCGCGCACCCAGATCTTCAGTCGCGGCGGGCCGCCGGCTGCGTCGACCACACCGGCGCCCACGACGACTTCGCCCTGTTCGGTGAACTTGATCGCGTTGGACACCAGGTTGATCAGGATCTGCCGCACGCGTGTGGGGTCGCCGATCACATGCCGCGGCACGTCCTCGTCCACGGCGAGCAGCAGTTCCAGGCCCTGTTCGCGGATGCGCGGCAATACGAGATCGCCCACGTCCTCGGTGAGTTCGCGCACATCCATGGGCACGCGCTCGATCGTCATCTTGCCCGCCTCGATCTTGGAGAAGTCGAGGATGTCGTTGATGATGCTGAGCAGCGCATCGGCGCTCATGTTGATCGTGCGCAGGAAGTCACGCTGTTCGTCGTCGAGTCGCGTGCCCATGAGCAGCTCGGTCATGCCGACCACGCCATTGAGTGGCGTGCGGATCTCGTGGCTCATGTTCGCCAGGAACTCGCTCTTGGCCTTGGCCGCCTGCATGGCCTTGTCACGAGCGTCGGCCAGCGCTGCGGCGGCGACGCGCGTTTCGGTCACGTCTTCAAAGGTCACCACGTAACCGGCGATCGCGCAGAGTTCATCCAACACGGCGTTCGCACGGCTTCGCACCCAGCGGTAGCCACCGCCGCTCACCATGTAGCGGAACTCGTCGTCGAACGACCTGCCGCCGCTTGTGAACTCGAGCCAACGCTGCAGGACGCGAGCGTGATCCTCCGGCGCCACGGTCTCGAGCCAGCCGTCTTCCATGGCCTCGAACTCGCTCAGGCTCGCAAGCGTCTGCCAGCGCTCGTTCACATACACGCAGCGGCCGGCTGCATCGGCCTTGACGATGCCCACGGGTGACGCCGCGCTCAGCGAGCGGAAGCTCTCTTCGCTTTCGCGCAGGCGCTGCTCGGCGTAGCGGTACTCGCTCACCTCGCTCAGCGCACCGCAGACGGTGAGCGGCCGGCCGGCGGCGTCCCACGTCACATCTGCGCGCACCCGGAACGCGCGATGCTCGCCCGAGTGAGTGAGCAGCCGCACCTCGAGGTCGACGCTCTCACCATGCGCCAGGTGCGCGGCCAGCGCTTCGCTCCAGCGCGCATGGTCCTCCGGGTGCACGCGCGCCGCGAACCAGTCCAGGTCGCAGTCGTAGTCCTGCGGCTCCAGGCCCAGGCGCTCGTGAAATCCCGGCGAATGCCATGTGGTACGCGCCGCCACATCGGATTCCCACAGGCCCTTGTGACCGCCGCGCATCGCGAGTGCGAGCCGACGTTTCGAAGCGATGCGCGCCTCGCGCAAGGGCTCGAGCACGGCGTTGAACATGGCGTGCGAGTCGCGCAGCACATGCAGAGTGCGAATGCCGCCCGCCACGAGTAGCGCCAGGCTCACCGCAAGGCCTACGGGCCACGCGAACGACCACGCTGGCGCGAGCACATGGGCGCCTTCGAGCGTGAGCACCACCGCCAGCGGCGTCACGAGGATGCCGGTGATCGAACGCTTCGGTGTGGCCGGGGCCGGATCGGTGTTCGGTATCGAGTGTTCCGAAGGTTCCACGAGCAGGCTCCGGGGGGAAGTCCGTTCGACAGCCGAGAGGCACGCGTCGCCGCGCGCGGGATGGTGCCCGCACGCAGCATCGCGCTCGGCGCTAGTCTCGGTACTCTTCCGGCATGCTTGAGCGCGCGAGCGGATGCAGCGGCGCGCCGGCTCACAGATGCCCGCGAACGCGTCAGTTGGCGGCGAAGAGCTCGCTCAGGGCCTGACGGTGCGAGGCGAAGGCGATGTCCGCCGGCAGCGCGTCGGGCGCGAACCAGCCGGCCTCGAGCGCGTCGTCGCCGGGTGCGAGGTCGCCGCCGGTGACCACGCCGGTGTAGAGGATCAGCACGGCGCGCACGCGCGGGTCGTCGAAGCCGGCATAGACGCCGAAGAGCTTCGTGAGCTGCACGATGAGGCCGGTCTCCTCGTGCACCTCGCGGATCGCCGTCTGCTCAGGCGTCTCACCCGCCTCCATGAACCCTGCGGGAATGCACCAGTCCCCCACGCGCGGCTCAAACTTGCGGCGCACGAGCAGGACGCGGCCTTGGTTCACGATCAAGACACCCGCAGCGGGCACCGGATTGCGGTACCAGATATATCCGCACGACGGACACGTGGGACGCAGCGTCCCATGCTCCGGCCGCGGCTCCAGCGCGGTCGCACAGCGTGGGCAATACGTGGGCTCGAAAGGCATGCGGGCACACTAGCCTCGATGCTTCGCGAAGGGTAGCCCGCGACAAGACCTGTTCCCGATCACGATTGCAGTTCAGTGGTTTGCGGTCATGCGATATGCTTCTACGAGAAGATGGTCAGGGATTCGGCCATGCTGTTGACCGTGTGCGGGGGACTCGGAAAGTGAGGGTTCAATGCTACGCAGTCGGCTCCCTGCCACTCATGCTGCCAAGCTGTTGGGCTTGTTACTCAGCCTGACGACCACGCCTGCTCGGGCGGATTGGCCAACAAGTCCAACCGTGAACCTCCCGGTCTGCACTGCGGCCAACAACCAGATCTCCCCCGTGCTTGTGACGGATCTCAAGGGAGGGGCGATCATCGCTTGGGCGGACGGCAGGGGGGCGTCGTTCGACGTCTATGCGCAGCACGTGACGTCTGCCGGAAATGTGGACGGCACATGGCCATTGGATGGCGTTGCGTTGTGTACGGCCCCGGGAACCCAAGGTGCCCCGTGCATCGTATCGGATGCCGCCGGAGGGGCGATCGTTGCGTGGACGGACTTGAGATCTGGAACCGGCTCGGACATCTACGCTCAGCACCTGCTCGCGAGCGGAGCTATTGATGCCGCGTGGCCTGTCAATGGGCTACCCATCTGCACCGCCAGTGGTAATCAACAGAATGCGGTTGCAATAGCAGACGGGGCGGGCCGGGCTGTGATCGTATGGCAGGATTTCCGGGCCGGCACACAGTCCGATGTTTTTGCCCAGCATGTGCGTGCTTCTGGAATCGTGGACCCGTTGTGGCCCGTGAACGGGCTCGCCGCGTGCTCCGTGGTGGCCAATAAGACTCGTCCGCGATTGGCGCCTTCAGGCAATAGCGGTGTCCTCGTCGTCTGGACCGACTCGCGCAGTGATTCGTCCGGAGACGTCTATTGCCAGCGCCTTCTGCTTACTGGCAGCGCCGACCCCAGCTGGCCTGCGAATGGCGTTGCCGTGTGTGTTGCACCGAATACACAAGATCTTCCCGAGATCGCCCCTGACAGCAGCGGTGGAGCCCTCATCGTCTGGGAAGACAAGCGCAATGGCGTCGATTTCGACT
>JANYBS010000082.1 GCA_025360715.1 Candidatus Eiseniibacteriota bacterium
CACCAGCAGCGGCAAGGCGGCGCGAGAGTTCCAGCTCCGCATCCAGGCCGGCATGGTCGGCGTCAACATCGGCGTCGCGGCCCCCATGGCGATGTTCCCCTTCGGCGGCCAGAAGGGTAGCTTCTTCGGCGACCTCAAGGCCCACGGTCAGGATTCGATCGACTTCTACACCGACAAGAAGGTCACGATCGCACGGTGGTTCTAGGCGCGAAGACGTTGGTGTAGACGGCCGTCACGCTCGCAACCGCGAGCGCGGCGGCCGCTCCCGTACCGGGCGCAAGAGAGACTCGCATCCCATGATGTCCCACTCGGATCACGGTTCACCGAAAGGAGAGGATATGGTCGCTCTTACCTCGCTGCTGCTGCCCATCGTGCTGTCGGCGGTCGCAGTGTTCATCGTCAGCTCGATCATGCACATGGCGGTTCCGCTGCATAAGGACGACATGAGCACGTTGCCCCGCGAAGACGACGTACAAGCGGCGCTGCGCCCCTTTGCGATCGCACCTGGCGACTACATGCTGCCGCGTCCTGCGAGCATGGCGGCGATGAAGGACCCCGGTTTCACCGCGAAGCTCGACAAGGGCCCGGTGATCCTCATGACGGTGCTGCCCTCGGGCCGCCGCGGCATGGGCGCCCAGCTTGCGCAGTGGTTCATCTACTGCCTGGTCATCTCGCTGTTCAGTGCGTATCTGGCCGCGCACTCGCTCGCGAGCGGCACGCCCTATCTGGCCGTCTTCCGCATCGCCGGCACCGCAGCGTTCATGGGCTACGGTCTCGCGCTCTGGCAGGAATCGATCTGGTACAAGCGCCGCTGGAGCACGACGCTCAAGTACATGGTCGACGCGCTGCTCTATGCCGGCACCACTGCCGGCGTGTTCGGATGGCTCTGGCCGCGCTGAGCGCGAGAGCGCGAGAGGGCGAGAGGGCGAGCAATCGAAACGGCGGCGAGGCGCTTGGCCTTGCCGCCGTTCGCGTGTCTGCTCAGCGCGCCCAGACGAGCTTCGCGGTCGCGGCGTTGCCGCCCTGCCGCACGCGCGCCCAATAGATGCCGGCGCCAAGTTCGTGCGCGTCGAGTGCGAACGCGTGCCGGCCGGCACCCAGGTCCGACAGGTCGTGGTGCATGACCTTGCGGCCCATCACGTCGAACACCTCGAGTGTGCCGCCGGCCGCCGGAAGCGCCACATCGAACACGAGCGCTTGGCGCGCCAGGTCCGCGCGCGGCATCACGAGCAGCGGCACCTCTGCCGAGACCGTTTGCGCCGGCACCGGTCGCGAGCGGGCAAGAGAGTCGCTGGATGCCGCCGCCCTGGCGAGCCGCTTCGCCAGTGAATCGAGCGCCGCCATCGGCGGGTGGCGTTCCTGCCAGCGCCGCACGCGCCAGCCGGCCGGCGTGCGCACCACGAGCATCACGCTCTCGGTCTCGCCCAGCTCCATGCGCGAACCATCCGCCATGGTGAGCGCCACTTCGAGATGCGGCAGCAGCACGCGCACCTGGCCATCGGGCAGCCCTGCGACCGAGGCGCCCACCGGCCCCACCGAGAGCCGCACCTGCGTCGCCGTGGGCAGCAGGCTGCCGTCTGGCGCGCGCTTGCCACCGCGGAAGAGGTGCGCGGCGAACTGCGATTCGGCCGCGCGGTCCATGCCGGCGGGCGATGACGCGCGGAAGTCGGGATCGTCCGAATCGAAGCGGAAGTCATCGCTCATCCACGCCGTGTAGCCGACGTCGGAGCGGTCGGCGAAAGCTTCGAGCAGGCCCCACACCGCGGCGATCGGGCCGTCGGTCAGTTCGCTGCCCGGGTGGCCGAGCACGCCGGGCCGCGCGACTTCGAGCATGATCCGCCGACCGACTCCGCTCACGCGAAGCGCGGGCATCGCCGCTGCCGGCGCCGGCGCTGCTGCTGCTGCTGCGAAAGCCACGGATGAAGCGTGAACCGTGAGGAACAGCACACACATCACGCCCTTGAGTCGCATACTGCTCTCCTCTCCCGCGCGAACGCGGCCACCCCGGTCGGGACGGCGAGCCCGCTTCGCTTTCGTGCGGGCTCAGTGGAGATGGGGACCTCGCGCGACTCACATTGCATACGCCGTGCCGCCCGCGAGTACCTACGCATTCCCACGCCAAGGACACGAATATCCGCTCCGCGAGTAACGCGCATTGTCACCTTGGAACCGCCGACGTGTTTCGCGGTGACGTTTACCAGTCACAGGCCTCGTGCCGCGGGCATGCATCGGTTGCGTGCTGCGGCCCTCGCGGGCGAAAATCCCTCCCGCTCCCCCAAGTTGCCGGTGTATGCTTGTGAGGCTCTTCTCACCATTCATGCGCCGCATCTGCTGCGGCGCCGATGCATCGCGGCAGTGTGCGTCCCTGCCGGGAGATACGGGTCCCGCGAGCCCCGACTTGGCCGGCATGACGGTATGGCCATCGGAGGAAGCATGGGTCTGATCGTGAAGGGCGGCGAAGTCGTCACCGCCGCAGAGCGTTTCTTCGCCGACGTCCGCATCGACGGCGGCACCATCACCGACCTGGGCGCCAAGCTGGATCCACGCACGGGTGACGAGACGCTCGACGCCTCGGGGCATCTGGTCCTGCCCGGCTTTGTAGACCCGCACGTGCACATGGAGCTGCCGTTCATGGGCACCGTGAGCGCCGATGACTTCGAGACCGGCACCGCGTCGGGGATTGCGGGCGGCACCACCACCATCATCGACTTCTGCATCCAGACGCCCGGCCAGCCGCTGACCAGCGCCATCACGCAGTGGCACGCGAAGAGCGCCAAGGCCGTGGGTGACTACTCGTATCACATGGCGATCACCGACTTCGGCCCGAACACGCCGAACGAGATGCGCGAGGTCGTCCAGAAGCACGGCATCACGAGCTTCAAGGTGTTCATGGCGTACAAGGGCGCGCTCATGGTCGACGACGGGCAGCTCTATCAGGTGATGAAGACCGCCGCCGAGATCGGCGCTGTCGTCACCGTGCACGCCGAGAATGGCGACGCGGTATTTCATCTGCAGAGGGAACTGCTTGCCGCCGGCAACACGGGCCCCGAGTACCACCCGGTCTCGCGCCCGAGCACGGTCGAAGGCGAGGCCACCGAGCGCGCGCTCATGATGGCGCGGCTGCACGGCGCGACTGCGTACATCGTACACATGACCTGCAAGGAATCCATGCACGCGCTCGAGCGCGCCAAGCTCTCGGGTCAGCATTGCTACGGCGAGACCTGCCCGCAGTACCTGCTTCTCGACGACAGCGTGTTCACCAAGCCCGACTTCGGCGGCTCCGCGTACGTGATGAGCCCGCCGATCCGGCCGCGCGGTGTGGGCCATCACGAGGCGCTGTGGGCGGGAATCCAGAACGGCCTGCTCGATTCGGTGGGCACCGATCACTGTCCGTTCACGCACGCGCAGAAGCTTGCTGGGCAGGGCGACTTCACCAAGATCCCCAACGGCGCAGCAGGCGTGGAAGACCGCCTGCAGTTGCTCTACACGTACGGCGTGCAGGCCGGGCACATCTCGCTCGAACGCATGGTGGAGCTGGGCGCGACTGCACCGGCGCGGATATTCGGCCTTACGGGCAAAGGCTCGGTCGCCGTCGGCAAGGACGCCGATCTGGTGCTCTATTCGCCCGAAGGCAAAAGCACGCGCAGCGCCAAGACGCATCACTCGCGCGCAGACCGCAGCATCTTCGAAGGCTTCGAGGTGCAAGGCCGCGTCGCCAAGACCATTGTGAATGGCCGCGTGGCGTACGACGGCCAGCAGCTCATGGTCACGCGCGGCAGCGGGCGCTTCATCACGCGTAAGCCATCGCACTTCGCCGCGGGGGTCAAGGCGTGACGCCGGGATCGCTGCCGCCGGACAGGCTCGAGGAGAACCTCGCCGATGCGAAACCCGTCTACTCGCAAGCCGACGCGGTGACCGAGGCCAATCGTTGTCTGTATTGCCACGACGCACCGTGCATCACTGCGTGCCCCACCGGCATCGACATCCCCACGTTCATCCGCAAGATCGGTACCGGGAACGTGAAGGGCTCGGCAAAAGCCATTCTGTCGGCGAATCTGCTCGGCTATTCGTGCGCACGCGTGTGTCCCGTGGAAGTACTCTGCGTGGGCGCATGCGTGTACAACGAATGGGAACGCACCCCGATCGCGATCGGCCGCCTGCAGCGCTTCGCGGTGGAGTCGCAGATGACCACGGGCGGCGCTGCGACGTTGTTCGCCAAGGCGCCGGCCAACGGCAAGAAGGTCGCGTGCGTGGGCGCAGGGCCGGCATCGCTCGCGTGCGCCGGCTATCTGGCGCTCGAAGGGTTCGCGGTCACGGTGTATGAGAAGCGAGAGATGCCAGGCGGCCTCAACACGAGCGGCGTCGCACCCTACAAGATGGATGTCGAAGGCGGGCTCGCCGAAGTGGCGTTCATCCGCTCGCTCGGCGTGGATATCCGCACCGGCGTCATGGTTGGCCGTGACGTGGCGCTCGACGCGCTCGTGCGCGATCACGACGCTGTGTTCATCGGTGTGGGGCTTGGCGCCGACAGCACGCTGGGTATCCCCGGCGAGGACGGCCCCGGCGTGACCGGGGCGGTCGCGTGGATCGAGCGCCTCAAGCTGGAGCCTGGTTTCGCGGTACTGGGCGTGATGCGTGCGGTCGTGATCGGCGGCGGCAACACCGCCATCGACGCGGCGCGCGAGTTGGCGCAACTCGAGATCCCAGAAGTGAGCATGCTCTACCGTCGCGGCGAAGCCGACATGAGCGGCTATGCACACGAGCTGCATCACGCGCGAGCCGAAGGCGTGCGATTGATCGAGCGCGCGCAGCCTGCACGCTTCGAGCGCGAACCCCATGGCGCGCTCACGGGCGTGACGCTTGCGGATGGCCGCACGATCGCGTGTGAACTCGCCGTGGTCGCGATCGGCCAGGGGCGCCTGCGCGACCTTGCGGCGCAGCTGCCGGGCGTCGCCATCGACGCCAAGGGCATGATCAAGGCCGATGCGCTGACTGGCGCAACAGGCCACGGCAAAGTCTTCGCGGGCGGCGATGCGATCGGCGGCGAGCTCGTGGTGACAGCGGCGCAAGACGGCAAGCGCGCCGCGCGTGGCATTGCGCAGGCGCTGGGCATTGAATTGCGCGCGGATTCCCCGATGCGCGCCGGGCACGAATAGGAGCGCGCACGATGGCTGACCTGAGTATCGACATGGCGGGCATCAAGAGCCCGAACCCCTTCTGGCTCGCAAGCGCACCGCCCACCAACACCGGCGACCAGATCATGCGCGCGTTCGACGCCGGCTGGGGCGGCGCCGTGTGGAAGACGCTTGGTGATCCGATCGTCGACACGTCCAGCCGCTTCGGCTCGATCGACATCGGCAACTATCGTATGGCGGGCTTCAACAACATCGAGCTCATCACCGACCGGCCGCTCGAAGTGAACCTGCGCGAGATCGCGCAAGTGAAACGCAGGTACCCGAAGCATGCGGTTGTAGCGTCACTCATGGTGGAGTCGCAGGACGACTGGCGCGACATCATCAAGATGGTGATCGATGCCGGCGCCGATGGCCTGGAGCTCAACTTTGGCTGTCCGCACGGCATGTGCGAACGCGGCATGGGCTCGGCCGTTGGCCAGGAACCCGAAGTGCTCACGGTGGTCGCCGGCTGGGCGGTGCAGTATTCGACCGTGCCCGTGCTGGTGAAGCTCACGCCGAACGTGGGCGACATCACGGTGCCCGGCTTTGCTGCGGTGCAGGCCGGCGCGCATGGGCTGAGCCTGATCAACACCATCAAGAGCATCGTCGGTGTGGATCTGGACAAGATGGTGCCCTACCCGGTGGTCGGCAGCCGCTCCACGAATGGCGGTTACTGCGGCCCGGCCGTGAAGCCCATCGCGCTGCACATGATCTCGGCCCTCGGCCGTGACGAGCGCATCAAGATCCCCATCTCGGGCATCGGCGGCATCAGCACGTGGCGCGACGCGGCTGAGTTCATCGCGCTCGGTGCCACCAGCGTGCAGGTGTGCACGGCTGTGATGCATCACGGCTTTCGGATCGTGGAGGACATGATCGAGGGGCTCTCGAACTTCCTCGATGAGAAGGGCATGAAGTCGGTGAACGAACTGCGCGGCCGCGCGCTGCCGGCTTATTCGGAATGGGGCGACCTGGACCTGAACTACAAGGTCGCCGCGCAGATCGATCCCGAGAAATGCATCGGCTGCGACCTGTGCTACGTGGCCTGCCGCGACACCAGCGTGTACTGCATCCACACGGCGAACGAACCGCTCACGGCCGGCCATCGCGCGCCCACGCGCGAGGCCGCGCTGGTGAAGGTGCGCGAGAAGAACGTGCATGTGCCATGGGTCGACTGGGACGAATGCACGGGCTGCAACCTGTGCTCACTCGTGTGCCCCGTGCCCGGCTGCATCACCATGGTCGACGACACGCGC
>JANYBS010000091.1 GCA_025360715.1 Candidatus Eiseniibacteriota bacterium
ACGAAGAACACATTGTCGTTGAGCGTCTGCGACACCTCGTGCCACGTCTGTTTGCGTACGGATTCGTCCATCGTGGCGGTGTTCGCCGCGAAGGCCTCGTCCATCTTGCGCTCGGCTTCGGTCTCTGGCTTCTCCTGCTTCATATGCCAATAGTGTGTGATGCCGCTCGAGCGGACGACGTTGGCGGTCATACCCGGATCCGCAGGGACAGCCGAGCCCAGACCCAGCAAGCACAAGTCGTACGAATACTCGTTGCGCGTCTTGGTGACGATGGTGTTGAAGTCCGTCGGCGCCGGGATGATCTCGATGCCGACTTTCGCGAGGTCGTCCTTGATCAGCGTCGCCAGTGCGACACGTAATTTGTTGTCGCTATTCGTGAGCATGTCGAACGACAGCTTGTGGCCTTTGGAGTCCTCGAGGATGCCGTCGCCATTGCGATCCCTGAGCCCCAGCTCGGCAAGCAGCGCTTTGGCCTGGTCCGGCGCATAGTCCGCACCTGTGACCGTGGAATCCGCCCAGCGCTTGTTGCTCACCGTGAGGATCGTCCAGTTCTTGACGGCGAACCCGCGGAATGGGCCCTTGATCAAGTCGTCCCGGTTGATCGCCATCGAGACGGCGCGGCGGAATCTCACGTCGTTGAAAAGTGTGTACTTCCAGGGCTCGACGGCCGGATCACCCGTCTTGCGGCCATCGCGCGCCAGCTTGAGGCGATTGAGATTGAACCAGAAGAAGTTCGTGTTGTACGAGGCCCCAAGGTCGTGCAGGACGAAGTCCTCCGCCTTCTCCTTGGCCGTGAAGTCCGCATAGTCATCGGGCTTCACGTTGTCGAGCCCATCCACCTGCCCCGCGTGGAACTTGAGCAGCGCGGCGTCCTGATCCTTTGTGACCACGAAGACGATCTCGTCAAGATACGGCAGACGCGTGCCCTTGGCGTCGACGCCGAACCAGTAGGGGTTCGGCTCCAGGACCACCTGCTGGTCCGGCACGTACTTCTTGAGCCGCCACGGGCCACTGGTGACCACCTGCGCGACCGGCGTGGCGGTGGAATACTCGCTCGCGAACTTGCCGGCGAGGAAGGGCGCCTCGAGAACGTGCCTGGGCAGGATGCGGACCGAACCAACATGCGCGAGCAACAGCGCATCGGTCTTGGGCGCCGTGATGACGAATGTGAATGAGTCCGGGGCCGAATAGGTGTACTTGGTTTTTTTGCCATCCACCAGCGCCGAGAGCCCCTCCTGCGCGCTGGGATGCAGCGAGTCGCTCATCACGACATCGAAGCTGAAGCGCACGTCGGCCGACGTGACGGGGTGACCGTCGGAGAACTTCATGCCACGACGCAGGTGGAAGGTGCAGGTCTTGCCGTCGCTGGAGAACTCCCAGCTCTTCGCCATGATGGGGATGTCGGCAAGCGTGCGGTAGTCGATGTCGGTGAGTGCGGCGTAGAGCAGGTTGTTGATGTCGTTGGACGACTGCTCATTCGCCATCGGCGCGTTGAAGGTGCGCGGGCTCGTGGTCTGGCCCATCACGAAGCGGCCGCCGTACTGTCCAAGCTCCGCCGCCTGGACCATCATCGTGTCGGCTGGCAGCGGTTCTTTGTCGACTCGCGTGGACTGCCCTTTACCGGCGCCGCCGCAGCCGGCAAGTGCGATCGAGACGAGGGCGAGACTGACGAGTCCGGGCAACTTCCGCATGCGGCCATCCTCCTGAGGAATGACACAGAACCAAGGTCCGTGGCGCGCGAGTATACGGAGAGTGCCCTCTCAGGCAAACCTTTCCGCACCGGTGCGGTCAGGTATCCGGCGTTCCGCCGATGCCATAGGCGCGCAGCCCGGCTTCGCCGGTGATCGAAGCGATCGGCCCAGCATCGCTCGTGGCGTCAAGCGCATCGGCCAGGTCCTCGAGCCGCGTGGCCCCGCCCACAAGGCCGCGCGCATCCACCGATGCCGCGGCGAGCGCGCTGCGCGCCGCGGCACGGGCCGGCTGCGTGAGCGGCTGGAAATCGACCAGCCGCAGATGGCCGTCGCCCAGCAAGAGGCTGCCTTGTTGCAGCAACGCTGCGCCGACTCGGCGCTGGGCGATGCCTGCGAACTTGCGACCCTCCAGTGTGAGCTCGTGGCGCGCCGTGGAGGCGAAACACGGCGGCGCCGCGAGCGAACCGGAGCGCGGCGCCAGGTCCCCGTGGTCGGCGTGGGCCAGCTGGACAGGCGCACCGAGCAGGCGCAGCGCCCGCGCCAGCCACTCACCGGTGCGCGCGTACGCCGCCCGGGCATCGGCAGCCCAACCGCCCTCGCCCAGCGTGCTCGTGAGCGAGAAGGTCCACTCCTGAGCGTGGAAGATGGCGCGCCCCCCTGTCGGGCGCACGGCCCACGGCACGCCGGCGGCCTTGACCGCTTCCATGTCCAGTTCGGTGGCAGGGTCCTGGGACATGCCCAGCGTGATGCCGTGAGGTTCGAACGCGAACAGCCGGACCACGGTGCGTGTCAGGCGTCCGTCGGCCGCGGCGGCGAGCAGCTCCGCATCACGCCGCATGTTCTCGGCCGGAGTGTGGGCGCCGTCACACCACAGGTCGACCGCGAGCGCGGCGGGTCCAGGCAGGTCCGGCATGGCCGCGACTCTAACGGATGCGGAGCCAGTCCTCGATCAGGAACTGGAAGCGGCCGATGAGCAGCGAGATGCGCGACATCACCGTATAGCCATAGGCCGCGCCGAAGGACACCATGAGGAACCAGATGCCCAGGCGTGAACTCACGCCGAGCGCGCCTTTGTGTTCGCGGCTGTAGTAGAAATACAGCAGCGAGGTAAGCAACCCGGCCGTGAACAGCACGACATCGCAACTGTGGCCGATCGCCTGCCACGTGGCGCTGCTCGTGTGCGCCAGTTCGCTCGCCTTGAACGCGTGCGCCAGTTCCACGAGCCCGAACGACTGCAGGCTCGCCTGGACCTGTGCGACGAGGTCGCCCTGCGCGAAACCGGTGGTCTTGAGGCCGGCATACACGCCGATGATCACCGCGAGCGGCCAGCGCGAGATCCAGTCGATACGCGGGAACAACCGTGTGAAAAGCAGCAGCCCGAGCAAGCCAGGAATGAGGAGAAGCGCGCGGTAGTCGCCCTGCTGGACATGCAGGGGGCCACCCGCGGCTCCGCCGAAGGCCACGCGCAGCGGCCCGATCAGGTTGGAATCGATGACGGTCCAGTAATTGAGGACGATGTAATAGCCGGCCGAGACACCCACGAACAGGTGCTCCGCGAACTTGTAGAGGGGATTGTCTTTGTAGAGGAATGAAAACACGAACAGGGTCAGCAGCGCGGCGACCCAGACGCCGAAGTCGTGGCTCGGGTTCATGACCTTGCCCCCGTGCGCTTGCTCCACTGGATGACATTGCCCAGCACGATGCAGACGGCGATGAACACATGCGCGAGCGACTGGCCGTCCATGCCCTGCGTGGCCGAACCCTTCTCTCCGCAGAGCTTCTCGTATTCCGCAGCGCCTGCCATGCCGCCCAGCAGCCCGCGCAACTGGCCGGCCTGCAGGTACGGATAGTATTCGGGGGCGCTCACCGCGGTGCAGCCACTCACCATGGGCAGATGGAAGCGCGAGTTCACCTGCTGCACCCACTCCTTGGTGCCCGGTGTGCCGGCCGAGATGTTCACGAGCAACGGAAAGCTCGAATAGTTGCTGATCTCGCGCATGAGCGGCAGGTCGGCGGTGACGTTGCCGCGCATGTCGCGCGGGAAGGTGGCGGCGATGCCCTGACCCATGAGCACCATCACGGCTTCGTTGCCCGACTTGTAGCCCAGATCCACGTAGTCGACGCCGTAGACGAGTGGATGCCCGCTGGCGCGGAACTCCTGAGCGACCGACTCCAGCGTCTGGTCGGTGAGCAGCGACCCGCCCGGCCACAGATTCAGGATGACGACACGGCAGTGCTTGCGGAAGAGCTGTCGCAGCGCCGTCTTGTTCATCGGCACGAGTTCCGGGCGCGAACCAGGATCGTAGTCGCACGGCATGAGGATGCGGCTTCCATCGGGCACGTGTGCGATCGCGTCGTGGAACTGCCGCACGGGCTCCGACGGAAAGACCGGCAGGCCGATCGGGTGCAGGAGCGGGCCCAGCACGAGGATGCCCAGGACCAGGAACAGCCACCGGCGGTCGAGTTTCTCTAGGAAGGCGAGGTTCATGTCAGTCCCCTCCTCCCAGGTACGAGCGTTCGATGCCGAGGATCACGCGCAAGCCTGTGGCCATGACGCCCATCGCGGCGCCGATCAGTACCGCGCGTTTGGCGGCACTCTGCGGCACGTTCATGATCCACTCCTCGATGGGGCTCATCTTGAGCTCGCGCAGCGCATGCGGAATCCACGCGTGGTGGAAGATCGCGGTCATGGCCGCATCGCCGATCGGGACGCGGCCGAGCATCACGATCAGCGCGGCGATCGCCAATAGCGCCGCCTCGGTGGACCGCACTCGGAACGCACGGAATGCCGCCGATGCGATATAGAACGCGAGGAGCGCGAACATCGTGGCCTGCATGGACGAATACACATTGTCATAGAGCCACAGACTGATCGTGCCCGGGTCCTGCCAACGTTGCTTGTCCACGAACAGCCCGACGATCACGGTGAAGAGTAGCGAGAGCACCAGCACCAGCTTGTATGGCCAGTCGCGTTCGCGCCGCGAGATTCCTTCAAGGCTCACCCGCAGCACGTTGGCGCCGCCGAGTACATAGCCGAAGGCCACCACGATCACCGCACACTGTTGCAGGAAGTCGGCGGGGACGCTCACCCACTGGTGCGGGACGAAGAACGACACGATCATGAAGAGGCCGATGACCGCGGTGAGGAAGAGTGGGATCTCGCGTTTCACGGGCCCTCGCCTACTGAGTGGTCATCCACGCCGTGAAGGCGTGGACGCCGAAGGTCTCGAGGAGACAGCCGACGACGATGAC
Source organism: Candidatus Eiseniibacteriota bacterium (assembly GCA_025360715.1). GTDB lineage: Bacteria > Eisenbacteria > RBG-16-71-46 > RBG-16-71-46 > RBG-16-71-46 > CAIXRL01. Next base: position 4,944 of record JANYBS010000091.1, read on the forward strand.
GATGACGATCGAGACTTTGAGCGCATCGGCGCCCTTGAGGCTGCCGACGAGCTTGGCATCGCCCGACAGATACGCGCTCGCAGCGTAGAGCTCTTCGCCGATCAAGGTGTAGTCGCACGCCACCACGAAAAATGGCAGCTGGTGCACGTTCGCCGTACCGGCGACCTGGATCGCGCCGGTCGAGAAGCCGGTCTCGGCGAGCATGAGCGATTCGCCGAAGAACGATCCCATGAAGATGTGCGCCGCTGGTCGATCGCGGAGCATGATGCCGGTGATCGCGGCCACGTACGCGAACTGTTCGGGCGAGACGAACCGGACGGAATCGGGGTCATACGCCTCGGGCCGACCCGCGTGCAGGTAGCCGCTCTTGACCATCTCCTGAGCGATCGTGAACGGGATCGGGTACGACACCGGCACAAGGATGGGTGTCTGATACTTGGCCGTGAGGCGCGCGACGCTCTCGAGGATCACGAGGCCCGCAACGGTCTGGATCTCATCGATGTCCTGAACGCCGGGGATGAAGAGCACCGGTCGGCCCATCTCGGTGGCGCGGCCGATCGCCTCCTCGATCGCATCGATGCCCGCGAGGCGCCGCACGAACGGACGATGCCCGCTTTGCGCGGAATAGATGTAGTAGAGCACGAAGCCGAAGAACAGCAGCACGAAGGCCACCACGCTCGCGCGCGTCGTGTTGAACCACGACGAGCGGGCGATCGCGGGCCCGGCCGCTGCAAGCGAGCGCGTCGGCCCACCGGGGCCCAGCACCGAGACGCGGTAGAAATAGGGCGTATCGCGCACCACGGAGTCGTCGGTCTTGGAATCCGTGAGCCGCGGCAGCGTATCGACCACCGCCCAGGGTCCGCCCGGCGTCTGCGCGCGTTCGAGGACATAGCCCGTGACCGCCTGCGAACGCGCACGGTCATCGGCCGAGAGCTTCCAGTGCAGGTCGATCCCGCGTCCCGCATCGTTCTCGACGTCGTGGAACTCCAGGCCCGTCGCTGGCGCGGGCGCCAGATACGTTCGCGTGGTGTCGAGTGCGTCAGGCAGCGCGGCGCGGCTCACGGCCGGCGCACAGGCGCATGCAAGGAGGAGCGCGCAGGACCACAGCATGCCCGATGAGGCGACGCCTCGCGCTCGTGCGTCCGGCCGGTATGCCTGCAACGTCCCTCCCTCTCCTTGGGGGCCCCGCGATCCGGGTGCTGCCCGGGCATCCTCCGTCGTGGAGCGGCGACCCGGCTGTGTCAGCGCGGAAGCTAGCAACCGCGCAAGAACAGTGTCAACGGCGAACGAGAGTGGGCCACCGCATCAGTCGGCGATCCGTTCGATATTGGCTCGTGGCACCGTGGCTTCGGCGGCGTCATCGGCGAACCGGATCGTGAGCACGCGTACCATCGCCTCGGTCTCAAGCATCTGCAACGCGCTGGGCATGGACGTCACCTGGCCGATACGCCCGAACCACGGCTGGCGGATCACGCGCACCCATGAGCCCACGTCGAGATCGCCTTCGGATGCGTCGGCCGCGGGCGCCGTGCCCGGGTCGCCTGGGATCACGATCTCGGGCCGCAGCACGCCGGCGCGGATCTGTGTGGCACCGCTCACCGACGCGATCCGGCCCGCGTTCGCGCCCAACAGCCGCCACGTGCGCTGCGCCATGGGGATGTGGCCGAAGCCCTCGGTGAGTACGAGCGTGAACCCGATCTCCTCGGAGCCCGTGATCGCGACACCGAGATCGCGGCCGATCAGGCGTTTGAGATCGGCGTCATCGAAACCGCCGACGATGATCGCGGCCACGCCGACCTCGCGCGCGCGCTGCAACGTCTCGTACCGCACATACGCGCCGCCAATGACGACGCAGCCGCGGTGCTCGACCTTGAGGTCCTGCGGCATCAACTCCTGGTCGGGCGCGTGGACGGCCACCACGATCCGCCCGAAAGTCTCGCCGCCCAAGCCGAAGATGCCCTGCAGGAATGCGCCCTGCGCTTCGATGATGACACCTTCCTCCGGCAGCACATCGACGACAACACCCTGCAGATACGCTTCGACCTCGACCGGGATCGGCGGCTCACGCACGATCAACTGGCCCGTCACCGTGGAGATGCTCTCGAGCACGCCGTCACAAGGCGCCTCGGCGGTGGTCGTCATGAGTCCGAACATCGATTTCACGCTGGCGATGATGTCGCCCTTGCGCACCGGGGAACCGATCGGCGTCGTGAGGCATGTGGCCACTTTGGCGGGATCGCTCGACAGCTTGGCGGCAAGATTCACGGTCTGCACATTTCCCGGCAGTTCCGTGCGCGCCACGATCGTATCGGGTGCCACCGTCTCACCCAGGCTTACGAGCACGTCCCCCTGAAGCGGCAGGCGGCGCTCGCGGCGCAAGAGTGCGTTCCCGGTGACGCGCAGGCCCGGTGTGTAGGAGTGCGCCATGCTCATACCTCCTTGGCGTACAAGCCGAGCGCGCGGTTCCACGCCCGCAACTTGTCGATGCGCACGGCGGCATCCTGGGGCAGCACGAACGGTTGGCGGCCGCGTGTGTCGACCACAAGTCCCACGACGCCGCCGCGCACGTCGCGCATGAGCGGCTTGCCCTTGCCGGCGCCGACATCGAATCCACGCTCCGGCGTGATCGTGAGCGCGACGCGCCCGTTCGCGGGCAGCACCAGCAGCCGCAACTCACCGAATGGCACGCTGACCGGCGCCGCGCCGGCCACCTGCACCTGCACGCACGCGTGGCCCACGCGACCGGCGCCCACCGGGGCGACGCACGCGCCCAGCAGTACCAGGCAATCGCGTTCGAAGACCTGCGTGGCGGCTTCGGCGTGCACCGTGGAGAGCACGCCCAGTTGCGGCGTCATGAAGATGCTGTCGACCGCGAGTTCGGTCACTCCTTCGGGCAGGAACGCGTCGATCATCATGAGCATCGCCTGCGCGCGCCGTGGAGCGTGCGAGAGCACCCCGCCAGAGCCCACGAGCAGCCCGAGCGCCATGACATCGACGAGCGTGCCACCGGCCGAGGACTGGTCGAGCACCTCGGAGATATCGCGTTGCTTCTGTTTGCCCTTGAGCCCCACAGCGAGCGCCTTGTGCTGTTCGAACGACAGCCGCAGCGCCTCGCGGCAGATGGCCTGCTCGATCACCAGGTCCTCGAGTGTCTGCGGGATCGTGGTCGGGCGGATCATCTTGTTCTTGATGCGATTGCGCAGCTCGGCTTCATCGACCCCGAACGGCACCCAGCGCAGGATGTTCTCGATGCCCGCTTCGGCCATGACGTTCGAGACCGAGTAACTCATGCCGAGGTTGGCCGACACGGTGCGGTTGAAAACAGTCTCGGTGGCCGACTCGCCCTTGGAGTCGGCGGCGAAGACGCTGAAGACGTCGGTGGTCGCGCCCCCGATGTCGACACCGACGACCGCCATCGCATCGCGCTGGGCGACCTTCTCGATGATCAGGCCCACGGCACCCGGCGTTGGCATGATCGGCACGGGGCTCCAGCTCATGAGCTTCTTGTAGCCCGGCGCATGCGCCATGACATGTTCCATGAACAGGTCATGGATCGCGTCACGCGCCGGGGACAGGTTCTCTTGTTCGAGCTTGGGGCGCAGGTTGTCGACGACGCTCAGGGCGGTGCGCGAGCCCAAGGTGTCGCGGATCACCTGCTGCGCGTCGTGATTGCCCGCGAAGATCACCGGGAGTTCGTAGCCGGCGCCGAGTCGCGCCTTGGGATCCGCGGCGGCGAGCAACTCGGCCATCTCGATCACGCGCTTGGTGTCGCCGCCATCGGTGCCGCCCGAGAGCAGGATCATGTCGGGCCGCAGTTGCCGCAGGCGGCGGATCTTCTCGTAGGGCTTGCGCCCATCGTTGAGCGCCATGACGTCCATGACGATCGCTCCGGCGCCCAAGGCCGCGCGCTGCGCGCTCTCGCCCGTCATCTGCTTGACCAGCCCGGAGACCATCATCTGCAGGCCGCCGCCGGCGCTGGACGTGGACAGGTAAAGGTCCACGCCTTCCTCACCCATCTGCGGCGAGAGGATGCGGTCGCCATCCAACAGCTTGCGGCCGCGCAATTCCTCGACCTCGCGCACGGCATTGAGCACGCCGCGTGTCACGTCCTCGAACGGCGCTTCGACCGTCGTGGGCGCCTCACCCCGCGTGACCAAGCGGTAGCCATCGGGGCCTTTCTCGATGAGCACTGCCTTGGTCGTGGTCGAACCGCAGTCGGTGGCAAGGATCGAGCGGATGTCGTCGGGGATCACTTTCATCGTCTGCTTTCGGTGGGCGTCACCGGCCGGTCGCGCGCATCGGCGCGCGCTTCGATGGAGGCGGTGAGGAACTCGAGCGCTTCCGGACGAGACACGAGCGCTGTGAAGCGCCGGTAGTCGGGCGCGCGAAACAACATCTGCGCGAATGGCTCGAAGAAGATCATCGCCTGACTCGAAAGGAACGCCATCGGCCGCACCGTCTCGAGCGCGAGGATCGCGGGCGTCTCCATGCGCAATGCGACGATACGGGCAGCCAACTTCTCGAGCAGGGCCTGATCGTCGGCCACCAACGGCTCAGGCGCGTTCAAGCGTGGCCTCCCAAAGACGCCGAACGACGGCGCGCAACGCGAGACGTTGGGCCACAGGCATCGGCAGCGACCATCCGCGCGCGGCGTCGAGCACGTGACGGCGCGCATAGGGCGAAAGCAGCAGGCCTGCGGGAAGCTCGTCGATACGGCGCACGTCATGCCAAGCGCGGCGCTCCCAGCCAAAGAGACCGCGACGAGCGATGCCCTGCGCGTCGAGCCGGAATTGCACGGCGGCCAGAGCGGGTGCGAATGAGCCCACACAGAACAGGCACAACGAGAGCGCGATCAGGAACGGCTCGTGCGCTGCCAGCACGAGAAGACAGAGCGCTAGAGCGCTCGAAGCAGCCACCCACGCGACGCGCGGCCGCTCGCGCCAGGGATCATACGTCCACTGCGCGAGCGTGGCTTCGGCGGAGTGCGAAGTCGTGTCGCTGGTGATGGCCGTCATGGGTTCCGCGTGGATCCTGGAGTGCGTGAGCGGACGCGGCGCCTGATAGAAGAGTGGGATTCCCGAACTGCTCCGATGAGCGCCACGGATTGCGCGGCGCTCACGGCATGCATCAGTGACTCTCTTCAACCAGCTTCTCGTAGTCCGAGTTCGAGAGCAGCTTCGCGAACGCGTTCGGGTCGCTCGGCCGCAGCTTGATCATCCAGCCATCACCATAAGGTTCCTGGTTCACGAGCGCCGGATTGTCGCCGAGCGCGCCGTTGACCTCGGCGATCGTGCCCGCGACCGGCGCGTAGAGATCGCTCACCGTCTTGACCGCCTCGACCACACCAAACGTCTTGCCGACCTCCACGACCTTGCCCACTTCGGGCAACTCGACGAACACGACGTCGCCCAGCTGGTCGGTGGCATAGTTCGTGATCCCGATCACGAGCAGGTCCCCTTCCTGGCGGGCCCATTCATGCTCCTGCGTATATCGCACGTCATCCGGATATGCCACGTTCGCCTCCTGAGCGGCTACGACTTGTGCGAGCCGCGCGTATAGAACGGACGCGCGGTCACCCGCGCAGGCAATGCTGTCCCACCTGCCATTATCTCGAGCGCGGTCCCGGTCGCCGCATGCGCGACCTCGACGTAACCCATGCCGATCGGACGCTCGAGGCTGGGACTGAACGTCCCGCTCGTGACGACCCCGACCACCTTGCCACCCACGTGGATCGCCATGCCGTGGCGCGGCACGCGCCGGCCTTCGAGGGTGAAGCCCACGAGCTTCTTCTTGAGCCCTTCCGCCTTCTGCTTCACCAGCACGTCGCGGCCCGTGAAGTCGCCCTTCTGCAGCTTGACCGTCCAGCCCAGTCCCGCTTCGAGCGGCGTGGTGACGTCATCGATATCGTTGCCGTAGAGCATGTAACCCATCTCCAAGCGCAACGTGTCGCGCGCGCCCAGGCCGATCAGCTCCAAGCCGAGCGGTGTACCGGCGGCCATGACACCCTTCCAGACGGCCTGGGCATACTTCACATCGAAATACAGTTCGAAGCCGTCCTCGCCCGTGTAGCCCGTGCGCGAGATCGTGGCTGGCGCACCGAACAGCGTTCCGGTCATGAAACGGTAGTACCCAAGTTCGAGCGCCTCGGCCGGCACGTGCGGACGCAGCATCTCAGCCGCCTTGGGGCCCTGGATCGCGAGCAGTGCGGTCTCCGCGGAGCGGTCGCCGAGCGTCACACCAGTTGGGCACTGCGATTCCATCCACGCGAAGTCCTTGGCCATGTTCGAAGCGTTCACGACGACCATGTAGTGATCGGCGTACCGATAGACCAGAAGGTCATCGACGATGCCGCCATCGGGCCGGCACATCGGCGAATAAAGCGCCTGACCGACGGCGAGCCCGCCAACATGGTTCGTGACCACCTGGTCGAGATACGCTTGCGCACCCTCACCGCGAACCTCGAACTCGCCCATGTGGGTGATGTCGAACAAGCCGACGCCGTTACGCACCGCCAAGTGCTCGCGAACGTCACCGGTGTACCGTACCGGCATCTCGAAACCCGCGAAGTCCACGAGCCTGGCGCCCGCGTCGCGGTGGTAGTCATAGAACGGCGTGCGTCGAACGACCGTGGAGGGTTCCACTAAGCACTCCTGGACAAGGGTTTGCGAGCCACGGCGAAGGTATCCGGCAGCCCGGAGAGGGTCAAGCCGCCGGTGCGCCAGAACCCTTCTGCACAGCAAGCACGCCCAACTCGCGCCCGACTTCGGTGAAGGCGGCGATGGCGCGATCGATCTGCGCTTGCGAATGCGCAGCCGACAGCTGCACGCGAATGCGCGCCTTACCCTTGGCGACCACGGGATACGAGAAGCCGATCACGTAGATGCCACGTTCGAGGAGCTTGCCGGCCATCTCGTGCGCAAGCTTCTCGTCGTAGAGCATGATGGGCACGATCGCATGCTCCCCCGGCTTGATGTCGAAGCCTGCGGCGGTCATACCGGCGCGGAAGCGTTGCGTGTTGCGCTCGAGCGTGTCGCGCAACTCCGTGGTGCCACTGAGCAGTTCGAACACGCCGAGGCTGGCTCCCACCACTGCTGGCGGCAACGTGTTGCTGAAGAGATACGGCCGCGAACGCTGGCGCAGCAGTTCGATGATCTCCTTGCGGCCCGCTGTGAATCCGCCAAGCGCCCCGCCCAGAGCCTTGCCGAGCGTGCCCGTGATGATGTCGACGCGACCCTGCACGCCATGCAGTTCCGGCGTGCCCCGACCCGTGCGGCCGACGAAACCAAGCGAGTGGCACTCGTCGCTCATGACGAGCGCGCGATGCTGTTCGGCCAGGCGCACGATCTCGCCCATGTTGGCGATGGTCCCATCCATGCTGAAGACGCCATCGGTGACAACCAGCTTCTGCGGGCAGCCGGCGGCATCGGCCTCTGCCAGGCAGCGCTCAAGGTCGGCCATATCGTTGTTCTTGTAGCGCCAGCGCTTGGCTTTGCAGAGCCGGATCCCGTCGATGATCGAAGCGTGGTTGAGCTCGTCGCTGATGATCGCGTCGTTCTCCCCCAGCAGAGGCTCGAACACGCCGCCGTTGGCGTCGAAGCACGCAGCGTAGAGGATCGCGTCTTCCAGTCCGAGAAAGTCCGCGATCCTGCGTTCGAGCTGTTTGTGGATGTCCTGCGTGCCGCAGATGAAACGGACCGAGGAGAGTCCGTAGCCATGCGTGTCGAGCGCGCGGTGTGCTGCGGCGATCACCGCGGGGTGGTTCGAGAGCCCCAGATAGTTGTTCGCGCAGAAGACGAGCACCCGGCGGCCGTCCTCGAGGGTGGCCTCGGCGCCCTGCGGCGAGGCGAGGATACGCTCGCTCTTATAGAGCCCAGCGGCGCGGATCTCTGCGAGTTGTGTCTCGAGCACGCCCTTCATGCTATCGAACATGGCGGATCTCCCTTTGCACGATGTATCCGGATGGGACGATGTTCAGGCGCTCTCGCCCCATGGCACGAGCACGACCTTGCCGGCCTTGCCTTCGCGGAGCAACGCGATCGCGTCGTCGAACTTCTCCATGGGCATCGTGTGGGTGATGGACGCTCGCAGGTCGAGACGGCCGGAGCGCAGCAACTGATCGAGCTGGTCCCAGGTCTCGTACATGCGGCGGCCGACGATGCCGTGCAGCGTGATGCCCTTGAAGATCACAAGGCGGTTCCAGTCCAGCTCGAACGGCTCGGTGGGCAGCCCCAGCAGCGAAAGACGTCCGCCGTTGCGCAGCGCGAGCAAGCCGTCGCGCATGGCTTTGGGATTCCCGCTCATCTCGAGAACGCCGTCGAGGCCGCGGCCGTGCGTGATCTCGTTCACGCGGGCGACGAAGTCTTCTTTCGACACATCGATGACCGCGTCGGCTTTCATCTGCCGCGCCAGCTCCAAGCGGTACGGCGAGACATCGGACGCGATCACGCACGTGGCGCCAGCGGCCTTGGCAACGCCGATGGCGAAGAGGCCGATCGGGCCGCAGCCCGTGACCGCGATCGTGCAACCCGACAGCGGGCCGGCGAACGCGGTGTGCACGGCGTTGCCGCACGGCTCCATGATCGCGGCCACCTCGAGCGGCACACCTGGGGGGATGTGCCACGCGTTCACCGCGGGCACGGCGACGTATTCCGCGAAGCCGCCATTGATGTCGATGCCGAGCGTGCGGGTGTTCTCGCAGACGTGCGCGAGGTTCGTGCGGCAGGCGACGCAGGTGTGGCAGACCACGTGGCTCTCGCACGAGACGAGGTCGCCGAGTTTCACGTTGGTGACCCCGGCGCCCATCTCGACCACCTCGCCCACGAACTCGTGGCCCAGCGTCACGGGCGGCTGGAGACGCCCTTGCGACCAGCGGTCCCAGAGATAGATGTGCAGATCGGTACCGCAGACTCCCGCGCGCTTGACCTTGAGGAGGATCTCGCCGGGGCCCGCGGTGGGGACCGGTACGGTGTGGATCTCGATCCCCTCGGCGGCCTTCGCCTTGACGATGGCCTTCATGGTCGTGGCGCGCGTAATCGTTCGGGGGTTCTCGGCGGTGGCGGTCGTGGGAGTCATGACATTTCCGTGGAAGAGGCGACCCGCTGGGTCGCTCGGGATTCACTTCGTCAAGAGCGGGCGCAGTGCTGCTCCGGTGTGCGATCCCTTCGCGCGCGCCACGGTCTCTGGCGTACCGGCGACGACCACATTGCCGCCGCGGTCGCCTCCTTCGGGTCCGAGATCGACGATCCAGTCCGCGCACTTGATCACGTCGAGATTGTGCTCGATGACGACCACGGTATTGCCTCGTTCGACGAGCGCCTGCAGCACCTCGAGCAGAACGCGGACGTCCTCGAAATGGAGCCCGGTCGTGGGCTCGTCGAGCACGTAAAGCGTCCGGCCCGTAGCGACCCGCGACAGTTCCGTCGCGAGCTTGACGCGTTGCGCTTCGCCTCCGGACAACGTGGTAGCGGACTGGCCAAGGTGAATATAGCCGAGGCCGACACCTTTGAGGGTCTCGAGTTTTCGCCGCAGGGTCGGGATGGCGCCCAGGAACTCGAGCCCCTCCTCTACGGTCATCTCGAGCACATCGGCGATGGACCGGCCCCGATAGAGCACTTCGAGGGTGTCGCGATTGTACCGCCGGCCGTGGCAGACGTCGCACTTCACGAAGACGTCGGGCAGGAAATGCATCTCGATGCGGCGTGAGCCGTCGCCCTCGCAGGCCTCGCAGCGGCCGCCCTTGACGTTGAACGAGAACCGCCCGGGCCCATAGCCGCGCACCTTGGCTTCGGGCAGTTGCGCGAACAGGTCGCGGATCAGCGAGAACGCGCCGGTGTATGTGGCCGGGTTGGAGCGCGGCGTGCGGCCGATCGGGCTCTGGTCGATCGCCACGACCTTATCGAGCTGCTCGCCGCCGGTGATCGCCTTGTGCGCCCCGGGCACGGGGCCTTGGCCGCCCAACTGGCGTTCGAGTGCCGCGAGCAGGATGTCGTTCACCAGCGTACTCTTGCCCGAGCCCGAGACGCCCGTGACGACCGTGAAAGTGCCGAGCGGGAACACGGCGTCGACGTTCTTCAGATTGTGTTCGGCCGCGCCCTTCACGACCACTTTCTTGCCATTGCCGGCGCGACGTCCGCCCGGCGGCGCGATCACTCGCTTGCCCGTGAGGTACTGGCCGGTGAGCGAGTTCGGATCGGCCATGACCTGAACCGGCGTGCCCGCGGCGACCAAGCGGCCACCGTGCCGACCGGCGCCCGGGCCGAGATCGACCAGATAGTCCGCGGCCCGCATGGTGTCTTCATCGTGTTCGACGACGATGACGGTATTGCCCAGATCGCGCAGGCGCTGGAGCGTGGAGAGCAGCTTCTGGTTGTCGCGATGGTGCAGGCCGATGCTGGGCTCATCCAGGATGTACAGCACGCCCGTGAGCTGGCTACCGATCTGCGTGGCCAAGCGGATGCGCTGCGATTCGCCACCCGCGAGCGTGCCCGAGGAGCGGTCGAGCGTGAGATAACCGAGCCCCACATCTTCAAGGAACCCCAGGCGGCTCTGGAGCTCTTTCAATATGGGCGCGGTGATCATGGCCTGGCCGCCGGTGAAATGCAGGCTCGCCGAAACCGCGCGCGCGGCGCGCACCGACTGCGCGGTCCACTGCGCGATGTTCTTGCCCTCGACCGTGACCGCGAGCGAGGCCGGCTGCAGGCGCTGGCCCTTGCAGTCCGGGCACGGCGTGGGATTCATGAGCGCGGCGATCGAGCGGCGAACGCCTTCACTGTCGGTCTGGCGGTAGCGCCGCTCCAGGCTGGGGATGACGCCGGTCCATTTCGACTTGTGGATGAACGCCGAGCCCTTCTTGGTGCGATACTCGAAGCGCACTTCCTCCTCGCCGGCGCCATGCAAGATGAGCTTTTGTACCTTGGCCGGCAGCTTCTTCCACGGCGCCTTGAGCGAGAACTCGAACGCCTTGGCGATTCCGGCCAACGTGCCTGCGGTCCAGGTGCCCTCGGCATCACCCATCGAAGCGATAGCGCCTTCGGCCAAGCTCAGCGATGGATCCGGGATGAGCCTCGCCGGGTCGACCTTGAGCAGCGTGCCCAAGCCGTCGCAGCCCTTGCACGCGCCGTACGGCGAGTTGAACGAGAAGTGTCGCGGCTCCAGATCATCCACCGCCGTGCCACATTTCGGGCACGTGGCGCCGACGCTGAGCGGGATGTCCTTCTGGCCGTCGCGCGCGACGGTCACCAAGCCGTCGCCCAGTTTGAGCGCGGCCTCGAGCGACTCGGTGAGGCGCGTGCGTTGCTCGGGCGTGAGGGTGATGCGGTCGACCACGATATCGATGTCGTGGCGCTTGTAGCGCCCCAACTTGGGCGGTTCCTCGAGCTCCACCCACTCGCCATCGATGCGCGCGCGCAGGTAGCCCTGCCGGTGGAAGCTCTCGAGCTCCTTGCGGTACTCACCCTTGCGGCCGCGGACGACTGGCGCGAGGAGCGCCAGTTTCTGGCCCGCGAGCTGTGCCTGCAGCTGATCGACCATCTCCTGCACGCTGCGCCGCGCGAGCGGCGTGCTGCAGTTGGGACAGTGCCGCGCGCCGACGCGTGAGAAGAGCAGGCGCAGGTAGTCGTAGATTTCGGTGATGGTCGCGACCGTGGAGCGTGGATTGGAGCCGGCGCCCTTCTGCTCGATCGCGATCGCCGGCGAGAGCCCTTCGATCGCATCGACTTCGGGCTTCTCCATCTGCCCCAGGAACTGCCGGGCATAGGCGGACAGCGACTCCACATACCGGCGCTGGCCTTCGGCGTACAGCGTATCGAATGCGAGCGACGACTTGCCCGATCCCGAGACGCCGGTGATCACCACGAGGCTCTGGCGCGGCAGGCGCAGGGTGATGTTCTGCAGGTTGTGCTCGCGGGCACCACGAATCACGATGTCGGAGAGCGCCGAAGCGCGGGCCGGCGTGGCGGAAAGACCAGCGGCGGCCTTGTGGGGGGCTGCAGTAAGAGGGGTCATGGGTGCGCGACTATAAGCGGTCGGCGCGCGCCTGTCACTGCCCGGTTGTGCACTAGCATGGGACTTCCGCTACTCGTAACGCAGCGAATCCACGGGGTCGAGCCGGGACGCGCGCATTGCCGGGTAGAGTCCGAAGAACACCCCCACGAGCGCCGAGAAGACCAGCGCCGTGACGACCGACCACGCGGAGACATAGGTGGGCAATGGGGAGGCCGCCCGCACCGCGAACGAGACCCCGCCGCCGAGCAGGACGCCGAGCAAGCCGCCGGTGGCGGTGAGCAGGATCGCCTCGATGAGGAACTGCAGCAGGATCGCTCGGCGCGGCGCGCCGAGCGCCTTGCGCACGCCGATCTCGCGCGTGCGCTCGGTGACAGCGACGAGCATGATGTTCATGACGCCGATGCCACCGACGATGAGCGAGATCGACGAGATGAGCGTCATGAGCGCGAAGATGCCACCGGTGACCGTGTTGTAGAGAGCCAGAAAGGCATCGTCGCTGAATACCACGAAGTCGTTCAGCTTGTTGCTGGGCAGATGGCGGCGCACGCGCAGGACCTCGCTGATCTGTCGCATCGCCTCTTCACTCTGGTCGGGCGAGGTGGCCAGAGCGTCGAGCGCCAGTTCGCCCTTCTTGAGGAACCAGGGCGGCGCGGTATCGGGCAGCCGCCAGTATTTGTCGACGAGCGGATACGGGATGCAAGCGACTTCGTCGAAGTTGTTTCCCAGGAACTTGCCGCGCGCTTCGAACTCACCGATCACCGTGAACGGAACGCCATCGAGATGGATGGTCCTCCCCAGACCGCTCGCGTCGCCGAAGAGTGCCTCGCGCGTATCCTTGCCCAGGACGACCACATTCGTGTTGCGCTGGACCTCGGGTTGGGTGAAGAACCGGCCGCGCGAGAGGTCGTAACTGTGCGTGAGGAGATACTCCTCATTCGTGCCGTACACGAAGGTGGGCTTCGTGTGCTTCTGCAGGTAACTCATCTTGACGCCGCCCATGGGGAACTTGAAGGGCGAGACCGCGCGGACCGCCGGGCATTGGGCCAGGATCGCGTGGGCATCTTCGATCGAGAAGGCCCGGCGCGTCTTGAGGCTTTCGGGTACGCCGCTGGCGAAGTTCACGCCGGGACGGATGCGGCGCACGTAGATGGTGTTGTTGCCAAAGGACTGGATGCTCTGCTGGAAAGAGCGCTGGAAGCCGTTGATGAGCGCGACCATCGCGATAACGGTGCCGACGCCGATGACGATCCCCAGCAACGCAAGAATCGAACGCAGGCGATTCGCCAGCAGCGCAGACCGCGCCATAGCGAAAGTCTCGACAACAAGGTCCAGGATTCCCATGCGCGTAGGATAAGGCATGGGCGGGCACGCAGGCTACTCGCCCGCTCGCCCGCGCGTCAGCGTCACTCGTAGCGAAGAGCGTCGACGGGATCGAGGCGCGAGGCGCGCATCGCCGGATACAGGCCGAAGAACACGCCGACCATCGCCGAGAACAGCAATGCGACGAACACCGACCAACCGCTGACGTAGGTGGGCAGCGGTGACACGGCCTTCACGGTGAACGCGACGGCGCCACCGAGCAATACGCCGATCACACCGCCGAGCGCCGTGAGCAGCACCGCCTCGATAAGGAACTGCAGCAGGATCGCGCGACGCGGCGCGCCAAGGGCCTTACGCACGCCGATCTCGCGCGTACGCTCGGTGACCGCGACCAACATGATGTTCATGACACCGATGCCACCCACGATCAACGAGATCGACGAGATCAGCGTCATGAGCGCGAAGATGCCGCCCGTGACCGTGTTGTAGAGCGACAGGAACGCGTCGTCGCTGAAGACCACGAAGTTGTTGAGCTTGTTGCTGGGTAAGTGACGACGGATGCGCAGGACTTCGCTGATCTGCCGCATGGCCTCCTCGCTCTGCTCGGGCGAGACGGCGATCGCGTCCAGGAAGAGTTCGCCTTTACGCGGGAAGAACGGCGGCGCGGATGGCGGCGCGCCCCAGTACTTGTCGACGACCGGGTACGGCACGACGGCGACCTCGTCGAAGTTGTTGCCGAGCATCTTGCCTTTGGGCTCGAATTCCCCGATCACCGTGAACGGGATGTCGTTCAGGTGCACGGTCCTTCCCAAGCCGCTCGCGTCGCCGAACAGCGCCTCACGCGTATCCTTGCCCAGCACGACCACGTGCGCGCTGTGGTCGACCTCGAGCTGAGTGAAGAACCGGCCGCGGTAGAGGTCATAGTTGTGCGTGAGCATCAGGTTCTCGTTCGTTCCATAGATGAACGTCGTCTTGGTATGGCGCTCACCGTTGCGAAGCTTGATGTCGTTGTACGGGAACTTGAACGGTGAGACTGCGCGCACCGCGGGGCAATGCGCCAGGATCGCCTCGGCATCGCCCATGTTGAAGGCCTTGCGCTGCTTGAGGCTGTCCGGCACGTCCCCCGAGAAATTGATCCCGGGACGAATACGACGCACATAGATTGTGTTGTTGCCGAACGACTGGATGCTCTGCTGGAACGAGCGCTGGAAACCGTTCACGAGCGAGACCATGGCGATGACCGTGCCCACGCCGATGACGATGCCCAGCAGGGCAAGTGCGGAGCGCATGCGATTGGCCACCAGCGCGGAGCGTGCCATCGCGAACGTCTCCTGGATCATGAGCAGGATCGGCATGGTCACTCGTAGCGCAGCGCTTCGATAGGATCGAGTCGCGCGGCGCGCAGGGCCGGGTAAGAGCCAAAGAACACGCCGACGGCGGTGCTCATGAAGATGCCGAGCAACACCGATGGCAGATTGACCGCCGCGGGCAATGGACTCACCGCGCCCACGATGAGCGCGAGTCCTGCTCCGAGCGCGATACCGATGATGCCGCCGGATAACGATAGCGTCGTGGATTCCACAAGGAACTGCAGAAGGATGTCCTTGCTGCGCGCGCCGAGGGCCTTGCGGATACCAATCTCGCGGGTACGCTCGGTGACCGAGACCAGCATGATGTTCATGATCACGATCCCGCCCACCAGGAGCGAGATCGCGGCCACGCCGATGGTCAGGATGAAGATGCCGCCGGTGAGCGTGTGGTAAAGCGTGAGCCAGGTCTCGGATGTGGTGATGCCGAATTTGTCGGGCTGACCGGGTCGCTGATGCCGGCGATTGCGCATGATGTTGCGTGCTTCCTGCTCGGCCAGTGGCAATGAGGACTGGTCAACGCTCTTGATCGAGATGTCGATCGTCGGCCGCTGCGCGTAGAACTTCTGGAACGAGTGAATCGGGATCGTGACGAACCGGTCCTGGCTCACCCCGAAGACCTTGCCTTTGGCCTTGGTCAGGCCCACGACCTCGAACTCCTGCTGGTCGATGCGGATACGGCGGCCGATGGGATCGAGGTTGCCGAAGAGCTCATCGGACACCTCGGGGCCTATCACGGCGACCGGCCAGCGCTGGCGGTCGTCTAGCTCGCTCAGATGACGGCCCTGCTCGATGGTGAGGTCGTCGACGAGGTCGTAACCGGCGCCGCGCCCGTGGATCGATACGGCCTTCATGACCTTGCCCTTATAGCGCAGCCGCGTCGCGGTCTCGGCCTGGGGGACCACGAAGGACGCGTGCTTGACGCCGTCGCGAAGCGCATCGGCATCGTCGAGCGTCACGTCCGGGCGCTTGTCGGCTTCCTCGAATTGCTCCTGGCTCGTGATGAATCCGTATTTGTCGACCTGGAACACGTTCGCACCGGCGTTGAGCAGCTTGTCGGTGACGAACTTGTTCAAGCCTTCGACGAACGAGACCACGGCGATCACCGACGCCACGCCGATGATGGTCCCGAGCAGGGTCAGGAACGAGCGCAGCTTGTTCGCGCGCACGCCGCCAAGCGCGATGCCGACGCTCTCGCGGAGGTTCATGCGCTGGGGGCCGTGGCCGCGGAGCGCGGGTTCGGATTCACGAGATCGCTCTCGACACGGCCGTCCTTCATGCGCACGACGCGGCGCGCGTGCTCGGCGATCTCGGGCTCATGCGTGACAAGGATCACGGTGTTGCCCTGCTTCCAGATATTCTCGAACGCCATCATGATCTCTTCTCCCGTCTTGGAGTCGAGGTTACCCGTCGGCTCGTCAGCAAGGATGATGCTGGGCTTGTTGACCAGCGCTCGAGCGATGGCCACGCGCTGACGCTGACCACCCGAGAGTTCGTTCGGCTTGTGTTTCATTCGCGTGCCCAGGCCAACCAACTCCAAAGCTTCCTTGGCGCGGCGACGGCGTTCCTCGTGTTTGATGCCCGCGTACACCAGTGGAAGCTCGACGTTGTGCAGCGCGTCGGCACGCGCGAGCAGGTTGAACGTCTGGAAGACGAAGCCAATCTCCATATTGCGGATACGGGCCAATTCATCGTCCGTCATCTTCGCGATCTCATGACCCTTGAGGTTGTACGAACCACGCGAAGGTGTGTCGAGGCAACCCAGGATATTCATGAGCGTCGACTTGCCGGAGCCCGACGGCCCCATGATAGCCACGTACTCGTTCTGCTCGATATCAAGGTCCACCCCATCGAGCGCCCGGACTTCCTGGTCGCCCACCTGGTAGACACGATGCAAGTCACGGATGGAGATCAGCATGCGCGCCTCACTTCTTCTCCTTGCCGGCGCCCTGGTCCTTCTTCACTTTGCCGCCCGGCTTGAGTTCGCGCAGCGCCTTGTAGGGACCCGAGACGACCGAGTCGCCGTCCTTGAGGTCTCCGAAGACCTCGAGCATGGTCTCGCTCGCGATCCCCGACTTGACCGGCACGAAGGTCGCCACGTCATTGCGGACCACGAAGACGCCCGTGATCTCCGTGTCCTTGCGGCCCACGGTATCCTCGTCGGCCGTCATCGCGGCGACACGGGTCTTGCGGTCGTCCTTGGCACCGGGCTTCTTCATGGCGCGATCGAGCTCGCGCTGCGTACGCACGACGACCGCCTGGATCGGCACGGCGAGCGACTTGGCGTGAGTCGCCGTCGAGATCTCGACATCGGCCGTCATGCCGGGGCGGATCTGCGGCACTGCGGTGTCGAAGACCACCTTCACTTCGAAGTTCGTCTGCCCTTCGACGGTGGACGTGATCGAGCGCTTGGCGGTGTTGCCGATCTCGGTGACGGTGCCGACGAATGACGTATCGGGGAACGCGTCCACCTTGATCTTCGACTTCTGGCCGACTTTCATGTCCACGACATCCGTCTCGTCGACGTCGGCCCGGACGAGCATGCGCGAAAGGTCCGAGACCACCAGGATCTGCGTACCGGCGTTGTTCATGGTGCCCGTGATCACGATCTCACCCTGTTCCACATTGAGAGCGCTCACCACGCCATCGAACGGTGCGTGGAACTGGCATTTCTCCAGATTGTCCGCTGCCGCCGTCAACGCCGCGCGGGCCCGTGTCACTTCTTCCTGCGCGGTAGCGACCGCCACTTTGGCGGACTCATGCTGGTTCGTGGACTGGTCCCACTCGGCCTGTGAAAGAAGCTTCTGGTCGAAAAGCGAGCGTGACCGGCTGTACATGGCATCCATCACGCGCAACGCTGTGCTGACTTCACGCTGACGCGCCTCGGCTGCCGCGACCTGGGTCTTGGCCTGCGCGAACTGGCTGCGGTATTGAGTGTCGTCGAGCTGTAACATGAGCTGGCCACGACGGACGCGGTCGCCTTCCTTCACCAGCAAGTGCACGATCTTGCCCATGATATCCGCACTGATCTTGACCTGCGTCTTGGGCTCGATCTTACCCGGCGCCCGCACGAGTGACGTCACGTCCTCGAGCCGCGCCTTCGCCAACTGCACCGGCTCGACTTTCCCTTGGGCATTCTTCGTGATGCCGACGGCGACGAGCGCCACGACGACCACCGCCCCGAGGACGATCCACAACCACGCCTTGTTCTTCATCGCGCTTGGCTCCCTTTTCGTCACTCGCCCTTGCCGCGGACACGCTCCAGCGTGGCTTCCGAGACACGGATCGAGGCAAGTGCTGAGACCAGATCGCTCTTCGCACGCTGGAACTGCACCTGGGAATCGATCAGGTCCAGGATCGTGGCTGAGCCGACATTGTATTTCTGCTGAACGAGATTCAGGTTCTCGACGGCGGACTCGAGCGTCTGTCGCGCGAGCCCTTCGCGCTCCACGGCCTCCTGATGTCCCAGCATGGCCAGATGGACTTCGCTCTGCAGATTACGGATGAGCGCGTCGCGAGTTTCACGAGAGCGGATCATTCGCGCTTTCGCCGACGCTGCACGCGCATCGTTGCCGAGATCGAAGAGGTCCCAGTTGAGCGCGATGCTGGCGTTGTACTGCGCATTCGCCTTGCTCGTGGTGTTCTGGCTGCGCGTCCCGGTCGAGTTCCCGAGGGTGTCAAAGTACTCGGTCTCGCTGCGGCTCTCGGTCTTGGGCTTGAAAGTGGCGCTCGCGCTGGCCGACACGTAGGGCAACCGCGCCCAGCGCGCAGCCGCGATCGTCATCTCGGCGGACCTCGCATCGGCTTCCGCAGCCTTGATGTCGGGACGGGCCTCGCGCGCCTCGGCGAACACGGCGGCCTCGTCGTAGTCGCGGTATGTGGCCGACAACGTCGTGTCGATGTCACCGAGTTCCTTCTCCGCCATGCCGAGGGCTTCCGACAGCAGGATCCGCGAGTTCGTGACGCTGTGATCCGTCACGAGCGAGTCGACCTGGCTCTGGCCCGTGGACACTCGGGCTTTGAGCAGGTCGCTCTTGGACACCGAGCCCACTTCGTACAGCGCACGCACTCGACGTTCGTTGTCGCGGGCCAGCTTGAGCGATTGCGCTGACACATCGGCCAGATGGATCGCCCGCACGACATCATAGAAGCGTTGACGCACGAGCAGCGCAACGTCGTTGCGGGTCGCAGAGCGCGACAGTTGCGCCGCGCGCGAGGAACTGCGCGCCGCGCCGAGTGAGTTGAGGCTCGAGAGATTGAGCACGTTCCAGCGGCCCGACAGCGTCGGCGACGTCGACGTCGAACTGTTGGAGATCTGCTGGTAAGTGATCGGCTGCGGGCCGAAGTACTGCGTGAAGCGCTCGTCCGTTGGGCTGGTGGACGAATGCGACACCGTGTAGGCACCGCTCACGTTCGGGAGCACGGACGAATAGGCCGACCAAACACCCGACTTGGCGTCGAGCACCGAGGCTTCAGCCGAGAGAGCCTGGCTGTTGTGCTGCAGGGCGATCTTCACTGCCTGATCGGCAGTCAAAGGCGCGGCACCGGCCGGCCCGGAGGCGGCGGCGACGAGCAACAGGGTCACGACGGTCGAGCGAAGCATCCGTTCGGTCACTCCTTCTGGTCAGCCGATATACGCGCCATGAGCCCGCGTATCACGGTAGGTGTGCAGGGTTCTACGGAAAGTGTGCGGACCGGGTTGCAGTCGGCGATCAGGAGCCGGGCGTGAACGCCGCGGCGATCGCTGCGATGAAGACGGTGAGAGCCAAGTAGAGCGCGATCATCACCCACGTGACGTTCTTGCGCGGCGCACCGGTCAGCGCGGCGGCTCCCAGGATGCCGACCACCAGGTACCAGATGCGGAAAGGCCCCACCGAATCCAGAAGCACATTGAGCCCGGTCTGCAGTTTGGTCGGATGCTCCATCTCGGGCAGAAGCACCGCCAGACCGAAATGGATCCCCTTGAAGGTCTCCTGGAACCACGCCCAGATGAATGTGGCGATCGTCTCGGGCAACTGCACGAGTGCGGCCCAGCACACGACTTCGAGCGCCATCCGGTAGCGGAATCTTGCGCCCAAAAGGAAGCCCACGCCGAACCAGACCACCAGTGCGATCAGGAAAGTGAAGAATGCGGCGAAAACGACCTGCTGGGCGACGATGACGCCCATCGCGGCGGGATCATGCTGGAAGAAGTTCGCGAGCTTCTCGGCTTGTTCGGCCGGCATCTGTCCGCTGACGACCGCCTGGTCCCATTGGTCCATGAGCATCGGGACCATCGCCCGTTGGTAGGTGGCGAGCAGGAGCCCCACCTGGAGTACGACGATGGTCACCATGGGGATCCACCACTGCTGCCGGTCCTCGAGGCCGCCCCAGGCGCCGGCGGGATTCGTGAAGATCCGGATGGCGCGAGCGAGCGGGTTGAGCGGGGCCTCTGCCGGGGAGTCTCCGGTGGGGGCCGCGGACTCCAAAGTCATGGGTAGACTCCTGTGGGAGGTGAAGAGACACCAAGGCGGATCACTGCAATCCCGACGAAGTTAGGTGCCTGCCCCATCAGGGTCAAACCCGCCTGCCACAGGCGCGGCAAAAGCCGAACGGGCGCGGACCAAGGGCCACGGGCGTGACTCGCCCAGGACGTTCGCGCAAGTCGAGGCAAACCGGCAAGGACGGCGCCGGGCTCCCGTCCGTGAAACTCGAACGGGCGCCCGCGTCCCTCTCGATCGAAGGACCGGTGCGCCCGGTTCGGAACTTCTGCCGTGGACCTAGTGCAGGCTGAACTTGACCGGCACAGCGACCCACACGGCGACCGGCTTGTTGTTCGACAGCGCCGGCTTGAACACCCACTGCTTCACAGCACTCGTCGCGGCAGCATCGAGCATCGGGATCGACTTCATCACGCGGACATCCTTCACGTGACCATCCTTGCCCACGAGCGCCTGCACCTGGACCGTGCCATCGACGCCCGCTTCACGCGCGATATCCGGATACTGTGGAGGAACGCGAGTGACCGCTTCGGGAAGTTCTTCAACATAGACGTACTCACCGAACTTAGGCAGCTCGTCCTCGGATGGTGGCGCCACGACGATATTATCGCCGGTGGCCTCCGTGCCCGTGCTCGGAGCATTCGAGAGTTCGCTCTGCGATGCGATCTTCTGCTCCTGCGGAGCCTCGGCATCGGGCACCGGCACCGGCACTGCAGCAGCAGGCGGGGCGACCGGGGCCGTCACTGCGACCTTCGGCGGCGGAGGAGCGTCGGTGAGTGGCGGCGGCGCTGCGAGTTCACGGTAAGGGACCACGAAGTTGCTCGTCTCATGCGGCTGGTGAGCAAGGTAATAGCTTACCCCGAACAGGAGAACGAGAAGCACCGCGAGACCGGCGATCGAGACCCCGAGCGCCCGCGACATGTGCCTCTTCGCGGCCTCGAGAAGCTCCGGCGCCCCGTAGGGCATGAACTCGTAAAGAGCGATCTTGTCCTGGCTCACAGGTTCACCACTTCAGATTTGTCCTTCTCGCTGAGCTCGACGATCGAGAACCGATCGAGCTTCACGATGTCGAGCTGATCGATGATGGAGACCATGCTGTTGAACTTGGCCTCACGGTCGATCGTGATCAGCACGACGATCTTGTCGTTGTTCTTGAGCGGATTGAGCACGTCCTTGAGGCCCGCGACCGAAGTACGCGCCCAAGGATCCGTCTTCGCCCCTCGCTTCCAGAACACCTTGTCCTCGCTCAGCACACGCAACTGAAGCAGGTTGGACTCGGCGATCTGGGTCTGCGCCTGCTTGTCTGGCGGCAGATTGATCTCGAGCGCCTGCGGTGTGCGGAACACCGTCGTGACCATGAAGAAGATCAGGAGCAGGAACGCGACGTCGACCATCGGCGTCATGTCCATGCGGATGCCTACACGTCGCTTGGG
>JANYBS010000098.1 GCA_025360715.1 Candidatus Eiseniibacteriota bacterium
GGCCGCCATGAGGCCCATATCCACACTGCCCGCCTCGGCCTCGCGGCCCAGCTCGCGCGGGACCAGGTTGCGCACGGCAAAGGGCGCGTCGGCCCACAACGCGTAGAAGGGCGCGGCGTTGGCGTAGGGGATGCGGGCGGCAACGGTCGAGGTCAGCGTCTTCGGCGTGCTCATGGGCGGGAACGATACAACGCGCGGCAACCAGCGTCGAGGCAAGCGCGCCGCGCAGCACTGCCGGCGCGGTACACCCTTGACCGGCTTCGCCTCGCTCTTCTAGGTTGCGCTCACCCCGATCCCTCCGACCTTGCTGGCGATGCGTCAGGAACCGTCAGGAGTGGCAAGATGGACCCCGTCGAACCGAATGTCGTTCCGATCGCCGATGCCCAGCGCATCATGGCGGAACGCTCTCCCGTGATGATGTGGCTCACGAACGTGCGCGGACGGTGCGTGCACGTGAGTCAGCGCTGGCTCGATTTCACCGGGCGCCGTCTCGAAGAAGAATCGGGCGAGGGCTGGATGACAGGCATCCACCCCGACGACGCCGGGCGTTGCCAACGCGAGTTCGGCGAGCACCTGCGCGACCTGCGGGCCTTCAGTACGGAATACCGTCTGCGCCGCCACGACGGGCAGTACCGCTGGGTGTTCGATCAAGGCGCGCCGTGGTTCGATGAACGCGGAGCCTATGCGGGCTATGTGGGCTCGTGTTTCGACGTTCACGACCGCAAGGCCACCGAGACGGCGCTCGAGGCGCTGGAGTCCCGCTGGAAGGCCGTGATCGACACCAGCGCTGCGGTCGTATTCGTACTCGGGCGCGACGGCCGCTACCTGCTCGTGAACCGGGAATGGCAGCGCGTGTTCAATCCCGAGGGCCGGCTCGTGGTCGGCCGCTCGATGCGCGAACTGTTGCCGCCGGATGTATTCGCCCGCTCGAATGCCGACAACGATCGCGTCTTCGATTCGGGCGAGCGGGTGGTGGGCGAACAGGCGATCATGATCGATGGCCGAGAGCATATCTTTCTGGTCAACAAGGTGCCGGTGCGCGAACACTCGGGCGAGATCACCGCCCTCTGCGGCATTGCCATCGACGTGAGCGAGGGCCGCCGCGCGGAACGCGCGCGGCTGGAGAGCGAACGGCGGCTGCAAGCGATCCTCGATTACTCTCCTGTGCTCGTCCTCGTCACCGATCGCGAGCATCGCGTGGTGCAGGCGAACCGGCGCTGGCGTGAGCTCTTCGCACCGCCGGGTGTCGAGGTACTCGGCATGCAACTGCGCGCGCTCTTTCCGTCCGGGTTGATCGAGAGCGCAGAGCAGATCAACGACAGCGTGTGGGCCAGCGGCGACGCGCTCGAGATCGAGCGCGCACCCGCGGTCGGTGGTCCCGCGTCGGCCGAGAGGCAGTTTCGCCTGGTCAAGTTCCTGCTGCGTGACGAGCGGGGACAGCCCTACGCGCTCTGCACGATCGGCATGGATATCACCGACCGTGTGCGCGGCGAAGAAGAGCGCCGCCGCATCGAACAACAACTCATGCACTCGCAGAAGCTCGAGAGCCTTGGCGTGCTCGCGGGCGGCATCGCGCACGACTTCAACAATCTGCTCGTGGGCGTACTCGGCAATGCCGGACTGGCTATGAGCGAGGTGCCCATGACTTCGCCTGCCCAAGCGTCTCTGCGCCAGATCGAGACCGCGGCGATGCGTGCGGCAGACCTGACCAGGCAGATGCTCGCGTATTCGGGCAAGGGGCGTTTCATCGTGCAGCCGCTCGACCTCTCGGCGGCCGTGGAGGAGACGATCAGCCTGCTGCAGTCGGTGATCAGCAAACGAGCCGTGATGCGATTCGACCTTGCCAAGGGGCTGCCCGCTATCGAAGCCGACGCCACACAGATCCGCCAGATCACGATGAACCTCATCACGAACGCTTCCGACGCCATCGGCGACCGCAGCGGCGTGATCATGGTCCGCACTGGCATGATGCAGGCTGACGCCGCC
This sequence comes from Candidatus Eiseniibacteriota bacterium, assembly GCA_025360715.1. Lineage (GTDB taxonomy): Bacteria > Eisenbacteria > RBG-16-71-46 > RBG-16-71-46 > RBG-16-71-46 > CAIXRL01. Next base: position 1,987 of record JANYBS010000098.1, read on the forward strand.
TATCTGCGCGAGAGCTTGCACGGCGAAGAGCTGACACCTGGGCCCTATGCCTACGTCGAAGTGAGCGACAACGGCATCGGCATGGATCGCGAGACACAGCAACGCATCTTCGACCCATTCTTCTCGACCAAGTTCACCGGCCGCGGCTTGGGACTTGCGGCTGTGCTTGGCATCGTACGTGGCCATCGCGGTGCGATCCGGATCTATTCCGAGCCGGGCAAGGGCAGCAATTTCAAGGCGCTCTTCCCCACGACGGACCGCGAGATCCCTGACGATGAACGGCATCACGAGCGTCGCTCCGACTTTCGCGGTGAGGGGACCGTGCTGGTCGTGGACGACGACGAGACCGTACGTACCGTTGCGCGCATGGCGCTCGAGCGCGTCGGCTTCACGATCATCGAAGCGGAAGACGGCCGCGCGGGAGTGACCGCTTACAAGGCTCGTGCCGCCGATATCCGTCTCGTGCTCCTCGACCTGACCATGCCGCACATGGGTGGCGAAGAAGCATTGCGAGAGTTGCGCGCGATGGCCCCGGATCTCTCGGTCGTGCTGATGAGTGGCTACAACTCGCAGGAAGTCACGACGCAGTTCGTCGGCCATGGCCTGGCGGGATTCCTGCAAAAACCGTTCCGGATCCCATTGCTCCTCAGCACCGTGCGGGAGATCCTCGAGGCCAAGAAACGCAAGGCGCCACAGTGAATCGACGTCACTCCTGCGAAAGCAACTCCAGGAACGCAGTGCCATAGCGCTCGAGCTTGGCCGGGCCCACGCCCGAGAGTTCCAGCAAGCCTCGCTCGTCGCTCGGCACACGCTCCGCCATCTGCCGCAGCACCGCGTCGCTGAACACGATGTACGCCGGAACGCCTTCCGCATCGGCGAGGCTCTTGCGCAGGGCGCGAAGACGCTGGAAGAGTTCCAATGCCTCTTCCGACAGATCGTCGATGCTCCCGCCCGCGCTGCTCTTGGCGCCCTGAACCGCGCCCTGAACCGCGCCCTGAACCGCGCCCTGAACCGCGCCGGACAGCGCCGGAGCGCCTTTGCCGCGTGGCGCGTGCACCACAAGCGATTCCACGCCTGTGCCCCGGCATACATCGCACGAGGCGCCGCAAGGCTCAAGCACCTCGTCGAAGTACGAGCACACAGCTTGATGCCGGCACGTGGCGCGGTCGAGCATGCGGAAGAGGTCGATGGTCTTATTGCGCGTGTCCTCGCGCGCGGCAAGGTCGTCCATGTTCGCGAGGAAACTGTCGTAGCCGATCACGTCGGCCCACGAGTAGTACACCACGACGTCGCTCTCGAGGCCGTCGCGGCCGGCGCGACCGATCTCTTGATAGTACGCCTCGATGCTCTTGGGCATGTCGCGGTGCACGACGAGCCGCACGTTGCTCTTGTCGATACCCATGCCGAACGCGACCGTCGCGACAATCACGTCGATCTCATCGCGCGCGAACGACTCCTGGTTCTTGAAGCGCTCGTCATCGGAGAGTCCCGCATGATACGGCCGCGCGTTCACACCCTTGCTGCGCAACCAGTCGCTGGTCTGCTCCACCGAGCGGCGGCTCATGCAGTAGACGATGGCGCTCTCGTTCGCGTGCTTGCGCAGCAGGCCCAGCAAGTCGGTGCGGAAGTCGCGCTTGGGCGCCTTGACGCCATCTGGATCGCGCTGCTCCCCCTTGCGCACCGCCGTGATGCGCAGGTTGGGGCGGAAGAACGAGCCCTTGAAGCCGTCCGGCTTCTTCATCCCCAGCTGGCGGATGATGTCGCCCGCGACCTTTCGCGTGGCCGTGGCCGTGAGCGCCAGCACCGGGATATCGCCCAACTCTTCCTTGAGGCCCTGCAGCTTGCGGTATGCGGGGCGGAAATCGTGCCCCCA
>JANYBS010000139.1 GCA_025360715.1 Candidatus Eiseniibacteriota bacterium
CCAACTCACCAACACTCGCAAGCCGGCCCCTACGCATCCATGGAAGGGCCGACACCCCACGCCACCTCAGCCACCGGCTTGAGCCGGGGGGCGGACATAATCACGTTGCAGTTAGGCGGACACTTTCACGTTGCAGCGACACGCGCATCTTCGGGCATCTTCGGGCACATCTTCGGGCCAAGCAGCTACGCGCCTGTGCGGCGCTCGTCGGTTTTTGCTTGGGCCGCCCGGGGCGGCACACTAGGCTTTGGCCTACGTTCGCGAACCCGATGCACCCACATGTTCCCTTACGAGCCCCCATGGCCCCCTTCCTCGTTCAGACCATCACATTCGCCGTGCCCGGCGTCCTGCGTCGGGACTGCGGCGGCGCCAGCGATCTGAAGTTGCCCGCGGGCACTATCCGCGAGGTGCTCGCTGAGCTCGAGCGCCGCTTCCCCCGCCTGCATCGCAACCTGTGCGATGAGACCGGCGCGGTGCGCAAGCACATCGCCCTATTCGTGAACTCGGAACAAGTGCATAGCCGCGACAGTCTCGACCTGGCCTTGGAGCCGGGCGATGTGTTCGTGGCCCTACCTGCAGTCTCCGGAGGCTGATCATGGCGAAGCGCGTTGTCATCTGTATCGGTACCCGCAAAGGCTTCTTCGTCGCCGAGGCGGCGAGTTCGCGCAAGAAGTTCGAGTTGCGCGGGCCCTTCGGTCCCGGCGTCGCCGTGTATTCGACGCTCGTGGATACGCGCGGTACGCCGCGCATCTTCGCGTCCAGTTGCAGCCCGTGGTTCGGCATGAAGATGCTCGTCTCCAAGGACATGGGCCACACGTTCAAGGAGACCAAGTCCGCGCCGGCGTTCCCCAAGGACGACGGCCGCGCGCTTGCCAACGTCTGGGCGCTCGAGACGGGCCCGGGCAAGCGCGAGATCTGGGCGGGCGTCGAGCCTGCGGCGCTCTTCCGCAGCCCCGACGGCGGCGACACGTGGGAGATGATGCCCGGCATCAGCAATCACCCGCACGCGCGCAAGTGGCAGCCGGGTGCCGGCGGCATGTGCATGCATACGGTCGTGCGCGATGGCAAGCGCGTGCACTTGGGCATCTCGACGGGCGGGCACTACATCAGTGAGGACGGCGGCGAGACTTTTGCGCCATCCAACACCGGTGTGGGCGCCGGCTTCGCGCCGGATCCCTACCCTGAGTTCGGGCAGTGCGTGCACAAGATCGCGCGTCACCCCGACGCGCCCGGGCGCCTGTACATGCAGAACCACGGCGGTTGGGCCGAGTGGGGCGGCCCCGGCGGGCCACGGCCGGACATCGGCGTGTTGCGCAGCGACGACCACGGCAAGTCATGGCGCTCAATCGCCAAGGGCCTGCCGAGCGACTTCGGCTTCCCCATCGTGGTGCACCCGGACGATCCCGACACCGTGTACGTGGTGCCGCTCGTGCCGATGACGCGCACCTGCCCCGATGCAGCGCCCGCTGTGTGGCGCAGCACGAACGGCGGTGAGAGCTGGAAGCCACTCAAGCGCGGGTTACCCAAGAAGGACGCGTTCTTCACCGTGCAGCGTGATGCGATGACGATCGACGACCTGCGCGACCCGGCCCTCTACCTGGGCACCACCACGGGCCAGCTCTGGATCGGCCGCGAGGGCGGCGAGCAGTGGGAGCCGCTCTTCGATTCACTGCCGCCGATCCACTGCGTGAAGGTGGGCGTGATCGAGTAGCGCATTCGTCTCAGCAACGCTGCCGCAGTCCAAGATCCGGGCGCCTACGCGGGTGCCCGGATTCTTCATGCGAACGCGGCGATGGTCTTCTCCGCCAGACGATCGAAGGCGGCCACGCACAGCTCGAGGTGCTCTTCCTTGGTGTCTTCGATCTTGTTGTGGCTGATTCCGTGCAGGCTCTGCACGAACATCATCACGGTCGGCACGCCCGCGCGCGCGACTTCGGCCGCGTCGTGCAGCGGACCCGAGGGCAGGCGGTGCACGTTGCCGCAGGTTTCAAGAATCGCCTCTTCGCAGAATCGCCGCAGCCGCTCATCGAACAGCACCGGTTCGATATTCCAGATGTGCTCCCAAGCCACGTCGACATTGCCTTCCTGCGCGAAGCGCTCGCTAGCCGCGCGCGCATCGGCGAGCAGCGCGGCCAGCTTGTCGGCGTCCAGATGGCGCTGGTCGAGCGTGATGCGGCAGTCCTCGACCACGCTGGTCACGATGCCGGGCTTCGTGGTGCATGAGCCGATCGTGCTCACGCCGCCGTGACGGCCGGTGATCGCATAGACCTCCTGCCCCATGCGGCCGGCGGCGAGGAACGCATCGCGGCGGCGATTCATGGGCGTGCTGCCCGAATGCGCCGCCTGACCATGGAAGTTCACCGCATGCCGCTCTACGCCGTAAGTGCCGAGCACCACGCCCAGCGGCAGCTGCATATCCAGCAGCACCGGGCCCTGTTCGATGTGCAGCTCGATGTACGCCGCGGCGTTCGCCAACTCGCGGCTGCTGTCTTTGATGTGTTCGTAGTCGATGCCCACCTGGCGCAACGCTTCGGGTAGACCCACGCCGTCCTTGTCGACGAGAGTGCGGAGTTCTTCCAGGTCCAGGTGGCCCGAACACGCCGATGAGCCGAACAGGCTGCGGCCGAACCGCGCACCTTCTTCGTCGGCCCAATCCACCAGGCGCACGGTCATCGGCGCGTTCTCACCATATTGCGCGTGGATGCGGCGCATCACCTCGAGGCCGCCGAGCACATTCAGGCAGCCGTCCAACCAGCCGCCATTGGGCACCGAATCCATGTGGCCGCCGATGAGCAGCGATTTCTGTGAGCGGCCCTTGAGCGTGCTCCACAGGTTGCCGGCCGCGTCCACGTGCGTCTCGACCGGCAGTTCGGCGAGTTTGCCTGTGAGCCACTCGCGGACTTGTACCCACAGGGGCGTAAAGGCGATGCGCTGGGCGCCGTTCGCGTCGGCTGAGAAGCTGCGGAGCTCTTTGAGGTCCGCGATAACGCGGCGAGGATCGGCATTGGAAATGGTCATGGCTCTCAGGATAGCGCGGGTCAAGCCCCGCGGCGAAGGAAGATGCGCTGGCCCACTGTGAGCGCCCCGGCTCGCGTGACAGTGCCGTAGACGCCCGCGTTGTTCTCGTTCACGCGCACGACGGCTTTGAGCAACGCTGGAGCGATACCGGCCGTGTCGGGATCGATGTTCACCATGGCGCAGCGGATGTC
>JANYBS010000145.1 GCA_025360715.1 Candidatus Eiseniibacteriota bacterium
ATCGAGAGCGACCGCGACAAGTTGGTTGCGCTCGAAGTCACCATCACGCGCGTGCACCTGCACGAGAGCATCCGCATGGCGGGCCATGATCATCGCGTGGATCCGGACCTGTGGCGGCCGCTGATCATGAGCTTCTGCCGCTTCTACGGCCTTGGCGCCGAGCTGCAGCACTCGACGTTAGCCGAGATCCCCGAGGACGGCTACCGGCCACTCTCAAGGCAGGGGCTTCAGCCCGCCGCCCCCAGATAACGCTCGAACCACGCGAGCGTCTCGCGGATCAGGTCGGCCTTCGGCACGGTGTGGCCGCGCGGGTAGGTGAGGCGGCGCTTGTGCTCGGGCGGTGTGCCCAGATGCTCGAAGAACGGGACCTGCGATGTGTCGGCGGGGAAGAAGAAGTCGAGCTCGCCGTTGAGCATGAGCGTGGGCTGCTTCACGTGCGGCAGGTAGTTGAGCTGCTCGATCTCGGGCAGCGAGCGCTGGAAGCACAGCCCGGCCACATACAGCACGTTCGCGCGGATGCGCGGCTCGACTGCCGGCATGATCGCGCCCATCGCGCCACCCCAGCTGGTGCCGAAGTAGCCGATGCGGCTCGCATCCAGTTCCGGCGCGGTCTCGATCCAGTCGATCGCGCGCATGAGATCTTTTGCGAACATGATCACGTGGTCCTTGTAGGCCACGGTGGCCGCGGGGTAGTCGGAGAGATAGTCGTCGCCGCGTTCGTACGTGCTCTTGTAGATCGGCAGCACGAGCGCGCGGCCGCTCTTCATGATGAAGTCCGTGCGCGCGATCTCGTTCAGGTTGAATGCGCGCGTGTGGAGCGCGAGCGAGCCGGGGAAGAGCACCACCGTCTCGTATGGGGGCGTGCCGCGCGAAGGCAGGAACACATGCAGGTCCAGCCTCTCGCCGCCGTACGCAGCGTTGATCGACACTGTCTGCCAGCGCCCGGTCGGCACTTCCACGTCCTGACGGATCATGGCGTCGAGTGGCGTCTTGTCGTACGCGAACTGTCGCACGAAGAAGTCGAACACGGCATCGGGCACGGGCTGCTCGGTGCGGAAGTCGCGAAAGGCCATGTCGATGCTGCGCACGAGCGCGGCGTTGGGCTCAGGATCCACCTGGCCGATGCAGCGGAAGCCATTCGTCTCGCCGCGATCGAACGACGGCTGCGCGTAGGCGTCGACGAACGCATAGCCGAGATCGCTCCAGCCACCACCCAGGATGAAGCGGCTGCCCGGGCGATTGACGGCGTTGCGCACCCACTCGCGCACATTGCCGGCCAGGTCCTGGGCGCCGAAGCGGTTCTCGCTGCGCGAGCTGCCCACGGTCACGGTGCCGCGGCCGCCCAGGTTGGCGAAGGGCACGATCTGCGAGTTCGCGAATGTGCATGCGACGCGGTTCCAATGGAAGAGCGTCGGCAGCGACTTGCCCGCCCACGCGGCATACGCGGCCGCTTCATACCAGCTGATGCCGCTCACCGGGTGGCCCTCTTCGCCGCTTGGGAAGTCGCCCATCTCCCAGCGCGCGGGCCCGCTCTGGCCGACACTGTCGACGAAGCGCGCCATGGCCTGCTCATGCGTGAGTGTCTGCTCGCCATCCACGAACGTTTCGCGCCAGAACGTGGCGTCGCGGTATCCGCCCGCATCGACGAAACGCTTGTACTGCGCGTTGGTCACGGCCGTGCGGTCCACCAGGAAGCGCGCGGTGGGTTCCGTGTCGAGGTGGTCGAGGCCCGGCAGGAACATCGGCGCGCCGCCCGCGGGGACCTCATCCATCTCGTCGGGTAGCTCGCCCGGCGCGCGCAACGTGTAGCGCCATGTGGCGCCATCGTCGCCCTCGCCGTTCGAGACGCCGCGCGCCACGTTCAAGATCACGTCGCGCACAGTGCGATGCCCATCGAGCTCGAGCTGGACGCGCATCAGCCCGCGCGGCTGAAGGCTCTGCACGATCGGCGTGGTGCCCATCTCGAGCGGTGCGTCATCGGGATGGCTGTACTGCCAAGCGATCACGCGCGCGCCGGGAGGATCGCTGAGGATCGTGACCGGCGCGCTGAACTGCGGCCGCAAGCGCTCGACAATCGGCTCGCCCGGCTCGAGCGCATCGATCTGCCGAGCGAGCAGGAACGCATTCCAGGAATCATCGCCCTCCTCCATGAGCAGGATGCGCTCACACATCGTGGTCAGCTCGGGCACGCCCTTCTCGCGCGGCCAGCGCCGCAACTCGCGCAGCGCTTCCAGCAGCGCCTCGGCGCTCGCATAGCGCCGCGCGGGCTCGCTCTCCAGGCAGCGGCCGATGATGGCCGCGAGCCCCGCCGGCAATGTATCTGCGAGGCGTGCGACGGCCTCTGGCTTGTCGCGATGCATCGAACCCAATATGGAAAGCCCATCGTGGCCCTGGAACGGCCGGGCGCCCGTGGCCATCTCGTGCAGCACGCAGCCGAGCGCGAAGACATCGGTGCGCGCGTCGGCTTCGCGGCCCTCGAGCTGCTCGGGCGCCATGTATTGAAAAGTCCCGACGATCGCGCCCTGACCGGTGAGCGGCTGGTTCACGGTGGGCGCGGTGCTCGCCGAGCCCTCGGCCGCTGGTGCCGCTGCCGCGCGCGCCAGACCGAAATCCAGCAGCTTCACGCCCGACTCGGTGAGCATGAGGTTCGCGGGCTTGAGGTCGCGGTGCACCAGGCCTTCACGGTGCGCCACCACGAGCGCGCTCGTCACCTGCTCGGCGCAACGCAACAGGTCGGGCACGGGGAGCGGCCCGCGCGTGAGGCGCGTCGAGAGCGGCTCGCCGTCGATGAGCTCCATCACAAGGTAGTCGAGGTCGCCATCCGGAGCGCTCGCGTGGCCGACATCGAAGAGCGTGCATATGAATGGATGCTGCAATTGCGACAGCGTGCGCGCCTCGCGCTCGAAGCGCGCGCGCAAGTCGCTCGAGCTGGCCAGGTGCACGTTGAGCACTTTGAGCGCCACGTCGCGGCCCAGGCGCGGATCGTGCGCGCGGTAGACCTCGCCCATGCCGCCTTGCCCGAGCGGCGCGAGGATCTGGTAGTGGCCCAGCTGCTGACCTGCTGCGAGTCGTGCCATACGCGCCAGTCTACGCGAGTTCGCGCATCGCGCGCAGTGCACGCTCAAGACGCTCGAGCGCTTGCTCCACCGTGTCGCCGGCGGCCATCAGGTGGCCAACCTTGCGCTTGGGCCGAGGCTCCTTGCCGTACAGCTCCAGCTTCACGCCGGGCACCGCGAGCGCGCGCTCGAACGCGGGCGGCTTGCCATCGCGCCACAGGTCGCCCAGCAGGTTCGCGAGCGCGACGGGGCGCACCAGTGTGGTCGCGCCCAGCGGCAGGCCGGCCAGCGCACGCACGTACTGCTCGAACTGGCCCGTGGCGCACGCGACGCCGGAGTGGTGGTAGCTGTTGTGCGGGCGCGGCGCGAGCTCGTTGATCAAGAGCCTGCCGTCTTCCACGCTGAAGCATTCCACGACGAGCACGCCTTCCACGCCGAGCTTCGTCGCAAGATCAGTGGCCAAAGCGACCGCCTCGGCGGTCACGCGCGCGGGCAGGCCGCTCGGCAGCACGGAGCGCACCAGGATACCGTCCTCGTGCCAGTTGCGCGCAGGTGGGTGCACCTTCAGCTCGCCCGCGGGCGAGCGCGCCACCAGCACACTGCACTCGCTCACGAGTTGCAGCTCCTGCTCCACCACGCATGCGCGGCCGCCGAGCGCTTCCCAAGCCGCTTCGGCGTCACCTTGCGAGACCACGCGCATCTGCGCGCGGCCGTCGTAGCCGCCATGCGCGGCCTTCACGCGGCACGGCGAGCGCATGGCAGCGACCGCCTCGCGCAGCTCGGCTGCGTTTGTCGCCGCGCGCCACGGGCCGATCGGGAAGCCGTTCGATTCCAGCCAGCGCTTCTGCGCCGCGCGGTCCTGGATGATCTCGAGGATGCCCGCACCGGGACGCAGCGGCGCACCTTCGGCGGCCGCCGCCAGCGCGGCGGGAGCGATGCGCTCGATCTCGTAGCTCACCACGTCGGCGCGCTGGCCCAACTCGCGCGCCGAGGCCACATCATCGAACGCGCCAACGATCACGTGATCCGCTACGCCGGCAGCGGCGCACTGCGCATCGGGATCCAGCACGATCACGCGCAGGCCCAATGGCCGCGCGGCCATGGCCGTCATGCGCCCCAGTTGTCCGCCGCCGAGCAATCCGATCGTCCCGCCCGGGAGTGCCAGGCTCACCCGCGCACCTCGCGCGTGGAGAGCACCTGCGCGCGCTGCTCATCGCGCCAGCCTTCGAGGCGATCACGCAGCGCGGAGTCCGTGCGCGCCAGGATGCGCGCCGCGAGCATCGCGGCGTTCGTCGCGCCGGCGTTGCCGATGGCCAGCGTGCCCACCGGCACACCGCCGGGCATCTGCGCGATCGACAGCAGCGCGTCGAGACCATTGAGCGCCGTCGCGACGATCGGTACGCCCAGCACCGGCAGCAGCGTGTGCGCTGCCACCATGCCAGGCAGATGCGCGGCGCCACCGGCGCCGGCGATGATCACCGCCAGGCCGCGGCCTTCGGCGGTCTTGGCGTACTCGGCCATCCAGTCGGGTGTGCGGTGCGCCGAGACGATGCGCACTTCATGCGCGATGCCCAGTTCTTCGAGCCGCTTCGCGGCATGCTCCATGGTCTCAAGGTCGTTGCGGCTGCCCATGATCACACCAACCAGGGGACGTTCGGTCGCGCTCATCGAGCAGGCTCCTTGAAGAGGTTCGCGCACTAGGAGAGGTGGGTGCGTTTCGCGCGGCATTGGACAACATCTCCAGCCGAAACGGAAGCAGGACGGCAGGTGTTCGCGCAGGCTTTCCAACGCTTGCGAGATCCCTGCCCCCCCGCGCGTCAGGGTCGCCGGAAAGCGGCTGGCGGGAATCCGCAAGGGTCGGTACGATGCGAGGCGGCCGAGTCCGTTCCCTGCGGACGGCCCTGTGACATTCCGTCCTGGGAGCCCTGATGCCGAACTCGAAGGTCAAGCCCGATACACCTTTGGCGCCGTGGACGTTCCTCACCAATCACGCCCATGTCTTGCTCTGTATCTCCGCCGATGCCGGCATCCGCATGCGTGACGTGGCGGAGCAAGTGGGGATCACCGAGCGCGCGGTCCAGCGCATCGTGTCCGATCTCGAGGAAGCGGGGTACGTGCAGCGCGTCAAGGCGGGCCGGCGCAATCAGTACGCCGTGCACGCCAGCCTGCCGCTTCGCCACCCGATCGAGCGTCATCGCACGATCGCGTCGCTGATCGCGCTCATCGCCGAATCCGAGTCCGCGCCGGCGCCTCGCAAGCGCTGAGGCGTTAGCCCGCTGGGCCGAATTGCCGCCCGCGGCGATTGCCACCTCTGCATACCCCTGCGATAGTCCGTAGCGTCCATTGCCATGTCTTGCGATGGCGATCCGCCGTCGTTCCTTTCCGGAGGGCTTCATGCCAACCTCAAGGTCGTACCCGGGCCTGCGTCATCTACTGATGGCGCTGACCCTGATCGCGTGCACGGCGGCTTTCGCTGCGGCGAAGCCTGCGCCCAAGCCGGCCGCAGCCGGCACTGCGCCGGTGCATACGGGACTCGAGAATCTCGAGAAGCAGGTGCAGGAATTCACACTCGCGAACGGTCTGCGCTTCATCGTCGTCGAACGCCATCAGGCGCCCGTGTTCAGCTTCTTCACCGTGGTGAACTCGGGCTCGGCCAACGACCAGGTCGGCACCACGGGTATCGCGCACATGATGGAGCACATGGCGTTCAAGGGGACCTCTCTGGTGGGCACCAAGAACTACGCCGCCGAGAAGCCGCTTCTGGCGGCCGAGGAGACGGCGTGGAGCGCGCTGCTCGATGAGCGGCGCAAGGGTGCGCACGCGAGCGAGGCGCGGCTCAAGCAATTGGGCGAGACGTTCGCCGATGCACAGAAGGCATCCAACCAGTATGTGGTCGGCAACGAGTATACAAAGATGATCGAGCAGGCCGGCGGCCAAGGCATCAATGCGTTCACGGCCGAGGACATCACGGCGTATTTCTACTCTCTGCCGTCGAACCGGCTCGAACTCTGGGCGGCACTGCACGCCGGCGCGCTCGTCGATCCCGTGTTCCGCGAGTTCTACAAGGAGCGCGATGTCGTGTATGAAGAGCGCCGCATGCGCGTGGAGTCCTCGCCGATCGGCCGGCTCTTCTACGAATTCATCACCACGGCGTTCAGCGCTCATCCGTATGGCTTCGGTGGCATCGGCTACCCGAGCGACCTCAAGAGCTTCAGCCGCACGCAGGGCGAGCAGTTCTTCAAGCGCAACTATGTGGCCAAGAACATGACGATCGCCGTGGTCGGCGATGTGGACCTGGCGCAGGTCAAGCAACTCGCCGAGAAGTACTTCGGTGCCATCTCCGACGCGCCGGCTCCGCCGCCGCTCGATACCGTGGAGCCCGAGCAGATCGCCGAGCGCCGCGTGCTGCTCGAGGACAAGGCGCAGCCGTTCGTGCTGGTGGGCTGGCACGTTCCTGCTGCGAGCGATCCGCACTATGCCGCGTACCGCGCGGCGGCCGACCTCCTTGGCGGCGGCGAGTATTCGCGTCTCTACAAGGCACTCGTGAAAGAGCAGAAGGTCGCGGTGCAGGCCGAGATGGGTGTGGGCCAGCCTGGCGAAAAGTACCCGACGCTCATGTTCGCGGTGCTCGTGCCCGCGAGCGGCCAGGATCCCGAGAAGGTCGAGCGGGCGGCCTACAAGGTGATCGACGAGGCCATGACCACCAAACCTTTCACCGCCGAGGAACTCGACGGCTACAAGGTGCGCGTGCGCGCCGCCAAGATCGGTGCGGTCGACGGCAACAGCAGCCTCGCCGGCGAGCTCGCGCAGTCGCAGAACCTGTATGGCGACTGGCACCAGTTCTTCCGTGAGCAGGAGCGCGTGCAGGAGCTTGCCGTGAAAGACCTGCTCGATGTCCTCAAGACCTCGGTGAAGAAGAGCAACCGCACCGTGGGCATGATCCAGAACCCGGCGGCCGCGGCCGCGAACGAGGGGGGCCACTGACATGACCGTCCGCGTCCATATCACCCGCGCGCTGTCGCTGCTGGCGATCGCGCTGTCGCTCGCCACCGGCGCGCGCATGGCCCGCGCCACCGATGTCTCCGTCTATGATCCCAAGAAGCTCGTCACGCCGCCCATTCATAAGGTGACACCGGCGCAGCCGCAGCGTTTCGTGCTGCCGAACGGCGCTGTCGTGTTCTTGCTGGAGAACCACGAGTTGCCGGTGGTCTCGGGCGTCGCTTACTTCAAGAGCAGTCCCGCACTCGTGCCCGACGATCGCGTGGGCCTGGCGTCGCTCGCCGGCGAGGTCATGCGCAGCGGTGGCACCGCCACGCACCCGGGCGATGCGCTCGATGACCGCCTGGCGGCGATCGGTGCGGCGATCAACTCCGGCATCGGCGCCGATCAGGCCAATGGGGGCTTTCGCTGCCTGACCGAGAACACGAGCGAGGTCATCGGTACGTGGGCCGACGTGCTGCGGCACCCGGCGTTCCCCGACGACAAGATCGAACTTGCCAAGGTCGGCCTGCGCCGCACCATCGCCAGCCGCAACGATGAGATGGTCGGCTTGCTCACTCGCACGGCGTCGCAGGCGGTCTACGGCAAGAAGAACAAGTACGCTCGCGAAGCGGAGTACGCGACCGTCGAGCCCATCACCAAGGCGGACTGCGACAAGCTGCACGCCGCGGTGTTCGTGCCCGAGCGCGCGGTGCTTGCCATCTACGGCGACTTCAAGACCGCCGACATGAAGACGCTGCTCGCAGCGAAGTTCGGCGACTGGAAGGCCAGCGGGACGCCGGCGCCGCCTGCGGTCGAGACGCCCAGGACGGTCACGCCAAAGCTGCTCTTCGCGCCCAAGGACGACGTGACGCAGTCCGGCATCGTGATCACGCAGCCGGGCTCGCGCGCCGACGATCCCGACTACGCGTCGTTGCAGGTGCTGGAACAAGGCCTGGGCGGCGGCTTCCAGTCGCGGCTCTTCAATAAGATCCGCACGCAGCGCGGGCTCGCCTATGCGACCGGCGCCAACGCGGGCAGCGACTATCACCGGCCCGGCGTGTTCCTGGCGTACTCGCTCACCAAGTCCGAGTCCACCATGGTGGCGCTCAGCCTGCTGCGCGAAGAAGTCGCCAAGGTCACCAAAGCCACGTTCACGAGCGATGAGTTGGACGCGGCCAAGCAATCGGTCGTGAACGGCTTCGTGTTCAATTTCGAAGACCCGAGCCAGGTGCTGTTCCGTTCGGCGTTCTATGAACTGAACGGTTACCCGCTCGACTTCCTGCTCAAGTACCAGAAGGACCTCGACGCCGTGACCGCGCAGAGCGTGCTCGAGGCGGCCAAGCGCAAGATCACGCCCGAGGCCCAGGTGGCGATCATCGTGGGCCGCGAGAAGGACTTCGACGCCAAGCTGGAGAGCGCGGGCCTGAGCGTGGAGCGTGTCGACATCACGATCCCGCCGCCGCCCCATCAGGGTCCCGAGGTGAAGGCCACGCCCGAGGCGCGCGTGCAGGGGCAGCAGTGGCTGGCTGGCGCTGCCAAGCTCGCGGGTGGCAGCAGCGCGTGGGCCGCGGTGAAGACGGTCAAGATCACGACCGCCGCGTCGGTCAGCATCCAGGGTCAGAACATCAGCTTCTCGGGTGAGGAGACCTGGAAGCTGCCGAACAAGCAGGTCGCGGTCCAAAAGCTACCTTTTGGAGAAGTGAAGCAGGGCTTCGATGGCCGCTCGGGCTGGATGAGTGGCATGGGGCAGTTGCAGGACAACCCCAAGGCCGCCGAAGCGGTGGCCAAGGAGTCCGAGCGCTCGCTGTGGCGTCTGCTCGGGGAGCCCGCCAAGTTCACGCTCGTGGCGCTCGACGCGCCCGAGAAGGCCGACGGCAAGGACTACCGCGCGGCGGTGGTCGAGGGCGCGAAGCAAGAAGACCTGACAGTGCTCTTCGACGAAGGCGGCCGCTTGGCTGGAGTCGCCTACCACGACGAAGGTTCGCCGCAGATGCCGGCGGCGCGCGTGCAGGAGCTCATGACCGACTGGCGCGCCGAAGGGGCGCTCCAGTACCCGCACGCGATGAAGGTGCTGCGCGACGGCAAGGTGTTCCTCGATGCCAAGGTGACGGCGATCGTGCTGAACCCGGTGGTCACCGACGACATGTTCGTGAAGCCCGCGAAGTGAGCTCACGGGCATGAACGCAGCATGCGGGCGGGGCCGCGCGAAAGCGCGCCCCGCCCTTTTCTTGACTTCTCCAGGGGAGCGGCGATGGATCTGCTGATACTGGGCGGTACGCGCTTCATGGGCCGCGCGCTGGTGTCGTACGCGCTCGAACGCGGGCACCTTGTGACGCTCTTCCATCGCGGCCAGACCGGCGCCGATGTGTTCCCCGACTGCGAACACGTGCTCGGCGACCGTGATGGTGGCCTGGCGCCGCTCGCCGGGCGGCGGTTCGACGCCGTCGTCGACACCAGCGGATACGTGCCACGCGTGGTCGGCGATTCCGTGCGCATGTTGCGCGAGGCCGCGCCGCGCTATGTGTTCATCTCGAGCATCTCGGTATATGTGGAGCCCGTGGCCGCTGGCGCCGACGAGAGCGCGGCGGTCGCGCAGCTCGTGGATCCCGCGGCCGAGGCGATCACCGGCGAGACCTATGGCGGCCTCAAGGCGTTGTGCGAGGACGTCGTGCGAGACGCGTATGGCGAGCGCGCGCTGATCGTGCGCCCGGGGCTGATCGTGGGCCCGCACGATCCGACCGACCGCTTCACATGGTGGCCCGAGCGCGTCGCGGGCGGCGGCCGTGTGATCGCGCCGGGCGATCCCGAGCAGGGACTGCAATTCATCGACGGCCGTGATCTGGGCGAATGGATCGTGCGCGCGCTCGAAGCCGGCAAGCACGGCACGTTCCACGCGACAGGGCCCGCGCAGCCCTTGAGCATGCGCGAGTTTCTCGCCACCACCCGCGAGGCGCTCGCGAGCAATGCCGAGTTCGTTTGGATGGACGAGGCGTTCCTGACCGCCCAAGGCGTCACCGCCTGGCAGGACCTGCCGGCGTGGGTGAACGCGGCCGAGTCGGGACTCGCGGCGCTCGATGTCTCGCGCGCCGTGGCGGCCGGTCTCACGTTCCGCCCGCTCGCGGACACGGTCCGTGACACGCTCGCGTGGTCGCGCGCGCGCGGCGTGGCGCCGCCTCTGCAGAACGCGCTGGGCGCCACCGCCCGGCCCGGGCTCACGAGCGAGCGCGAGGCCGAGGTGTTCGCGGCGTGGGAGAGGCGCTAGCGGCCTACAGCCCCGTCATCGGGCTCGTGGCCATGGTGTAGGCGCGCTCGACCTTGGCCACGCGCACGGCGTAGTCCTCGTACCAACGCTCGCGCCCGAGCTTCTGCGCATGCGCATGCGCGGCCACCTGCTTCCAGGCGAGCACATCGGCCGCGCCGCGGAAGTAGGCGAGCGTGATGCCCATGCCGCTTGCATCACGGACGCTCTCCATACCCAGGAAGCCGGGTTGCTGCGCCGCGAGTTCCGCCATGGCCGCGGCCATGCGGCCATAGTCCTGACCGTCGTCGGCGCCGCGCTGCGAGACGAACAACACGCTGTAGTAAGGCGGCTCGGGCAGCTGGGCGATCTGCGAGGGCGTTGCGGACATGGCGGGCCTCCGGAAGGGACGAGGCGCCCAGTCTAGCGCACCGCCCGCCCCTTGAGCGTGCGATAGCGCCGCCGCGGCGCTTCGCTGGGCAGCCATGGCGCTTCGTGCAGGGGATCGCGTACGTCGAGGAAGCGATAGCGCCGCATGCCGGTATCGGCCGTGAGCAGCTCGCGCACGCCATGCTCGCGCAGGACCACGGCGATGGCGAAGCCGGGGGGTAGGCTGCCGGTGTGGTCGGCCGAGAGCGTGAGCACGTCGGCTGCGGCCTCGGCGTGGCGCTCGCCCGGGCCGATCAAGCGCAGGCTGGGGCTCGCGCGCAGCGCCTCGAGGAACGCCCACGCATCGGCGGCGCGCAGCGGGCGCACGACGCCGTGCGGGTGCGTGACGCGCTCCAGGAACTCATGCGCCGCAGGCCACGGCAGGGCCCAGGGCTGTTCGCCACCGGCCAGCGACTCGAGCACTTCCACAGCCCGTGGATGCTCGGGCGCGAAGCGGTTGGCGGCGAAGGCGAGGATGCTGGTGTCGACGGCGATCATGCGCGGTCGTCCTCGTCGGATGGCGCGCCGGGGCGCGTGTCGCGCGAGGCAGGGTCCACGAGGTAGGGACCGAGATCGTAGGAGGGGAGCGTGATGCGCGTGCGCCGGGGATGGCCCGCGGCATCGAGTCCCGCGCGGAGCGTGCGCTCAAGCACCTCGGTGAACGTGCGGCCTTCATTCACGGCGCGGCGCTTGAGCTCCAGATGCAGAGCGGGGTCGAGTATGAGTGTGGTTCGTTTCATATGCTTAAGCATAACTTGATAGCACAGCACTTCGCAAATCGTGTTGAACCGACTTGAGCAACAGGCGCCTCATGAGGCACAATCCCAAGGTGATGGTCCCCAGTGGCAATGCATCGACTCTTTCAGGAGAAAAAATGGCGACTCGCAAGAAGGCTGCGGCGGCGGTGGATGTGATCGTGCCCGGCGATGTGAAGGACATGGCGCTCGCGCGCGCGGGCAAGGATCGTATCGAGTGGGCCGATCGCAACATGCCCGTACTGCGGGCGATTCGCGCTCGACTTGCAAAAGAGAAGCCCTTCAAGAAGCTGCGTATCGCCGCGTGTCTGCATGTGACGACCGAGACCGCGAACCTGGCGCGCACGCTGCAGGCCGGCGGCGCCGAGGTGTACCTGTGCGGCTCGAATCCGCTCTCCACGCAGGACGACGTCGCTGCGGCGCTCATTCGCTACTACGGCATCCCGACGTTCGCGATCAAGGGCGAGGACCACAAGACGTACTATTCGCACATCGTCGCCTGCATCGAGGCGCGTCCGCACATCACGATGGATGACGGTTGCGACCTGGTGACGGTGCTCCACACCAAGAAGACCGGTTACCTGCGCGACGTCTTCGCGGGCACGGAAGAGACCTCGACGGGCGTCACGCGTCTGCGCGCGATGGCGGCCGACAAGAAGCTCAAGTTCCCGGTCATCGCCATCAACGACGCCGACACCAAGCACATGTTCGACAACCGCTACGGCACCGGTCAGAGCAGCCTCGATGGCGTCCTGCGCGCCACGAACATGCTCGTCGCCGGCAGCACCGTCGTGGTCGCCGGCTACGGCTGGTGTGGCCGCGGTCTGGCCGCGCGCGCCAAGGGCATGGGCGCCACAGTCATGGTCACCGAGGTCGATCCGATCCGCGCGCTCGAAGCGGCGATGGACGGCTACATCGCGTGCTCCATGGAAGAGGCTGCGCCCAGGGGCGACCTGTTCATCACGGTGACGGGTAACAAGTCGGTCATCCGTCGCGAGCACTTCGCGGCCATGAAGGACGGCGCCATCGTCTGCAACAGCGGTCACTTCAATGTCGAGCTCGACATCCCGGCGCTCGAGCGCATGGCGGTGAGCAAGCGCGTCGCGCGTCCGTACGTGGACGAGTATCGCATCAAGGGTGGCAAGCGCATCTACCTGCTCGGCGAAGGCCGTCTCATCAACCTCGCTGCGGCCGAAGGCCACCCGGCGATGGTGATGGACATGTCGTTCGCGAACCAGGCCATGTCGGTCGAGTATCTGGTCAAGAACCACAAGAAGCTCGCGAAGGACGTCTACATCGTGCCGAAGAACATCGATAAGGAAGTCGCGCGCCTCAAGCTCAAGAGCATGGGCACCGACATCGATGTGCTCACGCCGGAGCAGGTGAAGTATCTGGGCACGTGGAGCGAGGGCACGTAGTCCCGCATCCTGTGTACGCAGCAGTCACGAGGCCTCGGCATCCGTGCCGGGGCCTTCGTGTTGGCGCGCCGGGCGTTCAGGCGTAGCGTGCGCATATGTTCTCCAATCGTGTGCCGCCGCTCGATGCGCCGAATCCATATACGCTCGCGCTCGATACCGCTCGGTTGCGTGGCGCGCCGCTTTATGACCTGGCGTCGTTCGACCCCACTCGCGCCGGCCTGAGCCCGCTCGCGCAGGCGCGCGCGATCCTGGCCGCGCAGAGCCTGCCCGCGCATGCGCCCGAGCCCTTGGGCGAGAGTGCTGCGCGCGCCGCGGTGGCCGAGGCGTTGCGTGAGGCCGCGCCGGCGCTCGGTGCCGATCAAGTCATCCTCACCGCCAGTACGAGCGACAGCGACGCTCAGCTCTTCCGGCTCCTGTGCGATCCCGGCGACGCCGTGCTATTGCCCAGCCCCAGTTATCCGCTCTTCGAGCCCATCGCGCGCGCCGATGGCGTGCGGGCGATCCCCTATCGGCTGGCGTTCGACGGCGCGTGGCACCTGGACCGCGCAGCGTTCGCGCAGGCGGCCGCGCAGCCGGGCGTGCGTGCCATCGTGACCGTGGAGCCCAACCTGCCTACCGGCAGCGTGCTCGATGCGGGCGACCGCGCCTGCCTGCGCGATACCGCCGCGCAATACGGTCTGGCGATCATCGCCGATGAGGTCTTTCGCGCGCACGCATGGCCCGGTCATGCGCCGCTCGCGAGCTGGCTCGCCGAGACCGACGTACTCACGTTCGCTCTGGGCGGGCTGTCCAAGCACTGCGGCCTGCCGCAACTGAAGCTGGGCTGGATCGCCGTGACGGGTCCATCGCATCTCACACGCCAAGCGCTCGCGCGGCTTGAGTGGCTCTGCGACCTTTCCCTATCGGTCAACGCGCCGGTGCAGTATGCGGCGGCTTCTTTGCTGGCGCTGCACGAACCGTTCGTCGCGCGCGTGGGCAAGCGTGTCGCTGAGAACCTGGCCACGCTCGATCGCGCGTGCGCGGCGCAGCCGGCTTTGCAGCGGCTCCCCGGCGCCGGTGGCTGGGCTGCGGTCGTGCGCGTGCCGGCGTTCGAGTCCGACGAGACGCTGGCGGTCCGCGCGATCGAACGCGGGCTCGTCGTGCATCCCGGGCAGTTCTACGATCTGGCTCCCGGTGCGCACTTCGTACTCAGCCTGATCACCGACCCGCGCACGTTCTCGCGCGGGGTAGACGAGCTGCAGGCGATGTTCACCATCGCCTGAGCTCGCGGGTCGCGACGCACTGCTTCAGCGGACCACGAGCGCCCGGCCGGTCGCGACCAGGTTCCCGCGCGCGAGCCGCAGGTGGTAGATGCCGCTCGGCCAGTCGCGGGCATCGCCCAGAGTGACCTCGGACTCCGCGCCTGTGGTGGCCACCAGCCGGGAGGCGACGCGGCGGCCCTGGGTGTCGAAAGCTTCCAAGCGTGCTGCACCGCCGGCCGGCAGTGACAGGCGCACGCGCAGGCCCGCGCCGGCATCGAACCGCGCGGACCGGATGCGGGCGCCGCCCGGTCCTGTGACCGGTTGCACGCCAACGATCTGGCCGCTCATGTTGATGCGATACGCGAAGATGCCGGTCGTGTCACCCGACTGCACGAAGACGCCGATCGCTTCGCCGTCGCCCGGCGAGGTGATCGCCGCCGCGGTGTAGCGGCAGGAATACGGTACGTCGGGGCCCACGAGCACGAGTCCGCGAGGCTCGCCGTCGCCCGGCGTCACGGAGCGCATGACGACCGTCGGCGGCGAACTCCCACCAATGGGGAACGTCTGCCAGCAGGGGTGGACCGATGCTACGTCAGCGCCCGAGGCGGGATCCGCCACAAGCTGGAAGCTGTCGAGATAGCCGTAAAGGTCGGTGCCGCTCACCACGGTGCCCGGGCCGACGCGCCGCACCTGCACGGTGGGCGGAGCATCGGTGCCCAGCAGCGGGGAGCCGACGAACGCGCGGCCGGTGCCGTCCTCGGCCACCTGCGCGGCGCGCGAGACCGCGGGCGCGCTCGCATCCTGCGGATAGCTGCCGAACGTGAGGCCTTCCTCGTCCCAGTCGATCGTGGGGTCGCCGAAGCGATCGCGGTGCTGCACCAACAAAGTGAGCGAGGGCGGGAACGTGTTCGTGACGAGCGGATCGTCGGGCTGCAGCATGGAGATGTAGACGCCGCCCGAAGTGTCGGCCGCCATATGCGTCAACTGCAGATCTCGGCGCGTGAGCGCCTGTGGCACCAGCGATGCGATCTTGCGGCCGTCGGCCACGAAGCCCGGCGCGAACGTGCCATTGGACGCGAGCCGCGCCAGGTAGAAGCCGTGAGCGAGCGAGACCGAATCCTCACTCCACGTGGCGAACGAGCAGAATACGCCGCCGTCGGGCGCACGCGCGATCGCCGGCGGATAGTGCAAGCCGTACGGGAGCGTGATCACGCGGTTCTGCGAGAGCCAGCCCGTCTGGTTCGTGCCGTTCTGGCCCAAGCGCGAGACGATCACACTGTTCACATCGAGTGTGCCGTCGAATGCCGGATACGTCGACCATGAGAGGAAGATGCCGCCCAGACCGTCCTCCATCGCCGAGGGGCGCCAGCCGCCGTACATGGTGCCCATGAACTTGCCACGCGCGGGCCAGCGCGGATCCGCCGTGCCGTCCGCCTGGATGCGGCGCGCGAACAAGCCCACCGGATCGACACCTTCGAGCCACCACACATACGCGCCGCCGGCGCCGTCGGCCACGAGACCGATCTGTGGCCGGCGCACGCTCACGCCGCAGACGACGAGCCCGCCCAGGGGCCATGATGCGTCCACGTCGCCCGATCCCAGCAGGCGCGTCATGCGCAGCGTGCCGCTCGAGGTGGAACCCTCTTGCCACGCTACCAGCGCACCGAAGGCGCCGTCGCGGCAGACCGCCACGGTGCCCAGCGAGTCGTTGACGAGCACCACGGGGGTGGGACTCGCGGACCACGTGGCGCGCGCGACACCCGGGCAGCAGAGGCACGCCAGGATCACGAGCAGGAACGCGTTAAGAAGCACGGGCAGGCTGAGGGGGCTGACGCGCATGGTGGGGGATCCGGCGGAGGAAGTGCCGTGAAGGGCCGCACCCAGTGGAGACCCGGGAGCGGTGGAGGAAGCCGAGACCCCTATGAGCGTGACATCTCCAAGGGTCTCTTTCAACTGGTTCGAACGGGTCTTATGACATCGCCATAAGAGATTGCCTTATCGTTTCTTGCGGGCGTCCTTGTACTGGTGCCGGAGGAGCAGGATCTGCCCGTAGTGGCCGCTGAAGTGCTCGACCACGTGGTACAGGATCCAGCGCGGGGTCACCTTCTGCTTCTTGCCGTCCCAGCGGGTGCGTTCGATGAAGGTATCCATCTCGGCATCCCGGAGCGTCTTCGCGTGCTTGGTCACGAACGCGCGTGCGACCTTCAGCATCTTTTCGAAGTCGCGCAGCGTGAGCTTGCCAAGCGCCTTGGGCGCCTTTGCACCCGGCTTGAGCGGCAGCCCGTCGTGATCGCCGTCGAACCCGAGCACGGCCTCGATCGCTTCCCGCGTGCCACGCTTCTGCGCGACCAGCGTCCACCACACTTCGACGATGGCCAGATGGGTGATGAGCATGCCGATCGTGTTATGCCCCGGCGCGCTCTGCCACGCCAGCTCATCCTTCTTGGCGCCCTTGAGGTCCTCGAACAGCCGCCGCGTCAGGTCATCGAGCTGCGCGAGGTACTCGGCGGCTGCGGTGTTGCGGTAGCCCTTGGGCACCTTGAGCGACAGCAGTTGCACTTTCTGCGCGGCCATTGCGGTTCTCCGAGGGTGTTGGCGCCCCGCTCGCGCGAGGCGCCGGGCAGACTCACTTCGCGGTTGCGGCTTCCGTCGGCTTCATCGTGAATGGGTCCCGCAGCGCCAGCATGACCGGGCTCGCGCCCGCGAGCTTGGGGATCGACGCGTCGTGTTTGGGATCGCCCATCATCATGTCCTTGGCGTTGCCGACCATGAGCACACTCATCTTCGCCGGGTCCAGCAGCCGTCGTGCGACGCGCTGCACGTCGGCGACCGTCACCGCGCCCAGGCGCTTGCCGTATTCGGCGTAGTAGTTCGGATCCCTCTCATAGCGCCCCGTGGCTTCATCGGCCGCGAGCACGCCCGCGATGGCACCGGCGGTCTCGAACTGCACGGGCAGCGACTGCACGAACTTCTCGCGCGAGGCCTGCAACTCATCGGCGGTCACGAGCGAATCGCGCATGCGGCGGATCTGCTCGAACGCCAATTGGGTCGCGTACGCCACCGAGCGCACCTTGGACTGGTACACGAGCCGCCACGACGCCGGGTAGTACACGCCGCCGGGCAGACTCGAGTTGACCGAATAGGCGAGGCCTTCATCGGAACGGATGCGGTTCACGAGCCACGACGTGAAGCCGCCGCCGCCCAGGATGTCGTTCATGATGCGCGCCGCGGCGTAGTCGGGATCGTAGCGGTCGATCGTGGGCAGGCCGATGGAGACACGGCCCTGGTTCACGTCCTTGTCGACCATGAACCAGCCCGCGCGCGCACCGCCTGCGGCCGGGGCCGGCGGCGGCGCTGGGTGCTCGCCCGCGTTGGCCCAGCCCGAGAAGGCCTTCTCCAGTTTCTTGGTCATCTCGGCGCGGTCGAAATCGCCCGAGACCGCGAGCACGAAGTTGCGCGGACCCACATAGCGCTTCTGGCAGGCGCGCAGGTCGTCGGCGGCGAGGCCCTCGATCGACGCCTTGGTCGTGAAGTGGTTCGACCAGTGTTCGGCGCCGTTCTGCAGCACCGACCACTCGCGCTCTTCAATGGCGCCAGACTCGTCGTTGCGGCCCTTCATCGCCTGGAGCTGCTGGTCCTTCCACAGCTTGAGGCGGTCCGCCTGGAAGGCGGGCGCCTTCAGGCAAGCCGTGAGAAGCGCGAGACCCTCATCGAGGTCCTTCGACAGCACGGTCACCGAGGCTCGCGACTCGCTGGGCGAGAGCGGCACGCCGCCGCCGAAGAAGCCACCGCCGAAGCCCCCGCCGTTGCCCGAGTCCAGCGTGGCACCGAGTGCGGCGACACGGGCCTCGACCTGCTCGGCGGTCATGGTCGCAGTACCGCTCTTGGTGAGCTGGTTGGCCGTGGCCGACGCCAGGCCTTCCTTGCCTGCAGGGTCGAGCTGAGCGCCCATGCGCATGATCACCGTGATGGTCACGAGCGGCGTCGCGTGATCGCTCACCAGGTACGCCACCGCGCCCGAACCGAGCTTGATCCGATGATCGGCCGCCTTGGGCGGCGCGTAGGTGAAGGGCTTGAACGTGAGCTGATCGGGATGCGCGACGATGCCACCGGCGTCGGCCGCGAAACCGGCGGGCGCCAGCACGCAGGATGCAAGGAGCAGCGCGCGCAAGGCGCGGGAGAGTGTCTGGATGGTCATGGAATAGGTCCTCACTTCTTCGCGGCGCCGAGTTCGGCGATGCGGGCCTGGATCCTGGTGCGAACGAGGTCGAGGCCGGCCTTCATCTCCGGTCCTGCCTGCGCACCCATCTGGTCCATCCGGTCGAGCATGTGCTGCAGCTGCGCCGGGTCCTGCGACGACTTGATGCGCGAGAGCATGTTCTTGACCATGCCCTTGGACTGCTCAGGCAGACCGGCCAGCGCCGGGTCATCGCTCTCGCTGCCCGCCTTGCGCGTCCATGTTGCCACGGCGCGGTTCTCGCGCGTGAAGTAGCGTTTGACCATGGCCTGTACGTCGGCCGAAGTCACCTGCTGCACCGCGGCGTCGATGCGGTCCGCGTCGCGCCACTCGCCGCGCGCATCCGCCATGCCGTAGCGGATCATGAGCGCGAAATCGGAGTCGAGCTGGCGATACGTGCCGGTGAGATAGCGGTTCTTGACCGCGCTCAGCTCTTCCGCTGGCACGCCGTTCCGGGCGACCGAGTCCAGCTCGGCGTAGATCGCACGCTCCAGTTCATCGGGCGGGTGACCGTCTTTGGCAGCGGCCTCGATGCTGAACGCGCCTTCGTACTTGCGCGAATCCTGGTTCGCGCGCGCGCTCGTCGCCGCGCCATTGCCGAGCACGAGGTGCTTCTGCAGGCGGCCCGTGGGGCCATTCAGCAGCGCCTCCAGCACCGTGAGCGCTGGCACGTCTTTGTGCACCTGCGCGACCGTGTGCCACTGGATCTCGACCGTCGGATTGGTCTCGGCCTCGCCGTAGACGCGCTTCTCGAGAACCTGCGGCGGCTCGGTCGTGATCATCTCCGGCGCCGCCCGCGAGCCGCGCGGGATCGAGCCCAGGTACTTCTCGGCATAGGCCATCGCCTGCGCGGGATCGAAATCGCCGACGAGCACCGCCGTCAAGTTCTGCGGGGCGTAGAAGAGACTGTAGAAGTCATCGGCCTGCGCCTTGGAGATGTTCGCCACGTCGCTGGGCCAGCCGATCGTCTCCCACGAGTACGGGCTCGCGTCCCAGAACGTGGAGTTGAATGACTCCTCGTACTTGCCCGTCGGCGTGGACTCCAGACTGCGGCGGCGCTCTTCGTAGACGACGTCGCGCTCGGAATAGAACTCGCGGAACACGCGGTTCTTGAGCCGGTCGGACTCGAGCCAGAACCACAGTTCGAGCTTGTTGGCCGGCAGGGTCTCGAAGTAGTACGTCATGTCCTCGTTCGTGAACGCGTTGATGCGCGAGCCACCGTTCTTCTGCAGGACCAGGTCGAACTCGTTCTTGACCATGTTCTTGCGCTGCAGCGCCACGAGCGAGTCGAACACCACCTCGAGCTGCTTCATGCGCGGAGTCTTGTTCTCCGGTTTCGTCATGTCGTCGATGTCGCCACGGCGCTGCGCTGCGCGCAGCTTGCTGAGCTCGCCGCGCATCTCGTCCATGACCGCTTCCTGCTGGTCGATGAGCTTGGCGTCGAGTGCGTCGTCGCGCGTGCCGATCACATGCGAGCCCTTGAACATCATGTGCTCGAACAGGTGGGCGATGCCGGTGATGCCCGGGCGCTCGTTCGCCGAACCCACGTGCGCAACCCAGCCGCCCGAGATCGTGGGCGAGAGGTGGCGCGGCACCAGCAGCACCTTCATGCCATTGCCGAGCACATGTTCCTGGACCGTGGCGCCGGTGGCGATGGCCGCCGGCGTGCGCGCGACTGCGGCGGCAGCCGGTCGCGGCATCAGGGCGAGTGTGAGGGCCGCCGGCAGCAGTACGAGCCGTATCAGCCGCGCGGGGAGGGAGATGGGGACGCGGTGCGTCATGTGGCGCTCCTTGAGTGGACCTCGGATGTCGTCGATACTCAGAAGACGAAGCTGCAGAGACCTGCAGAGAGGACGCGAAGCGCGCGTGGCCGTCAAGCCAGCGCCGGACCCTGGGAGGTGGCGGTGAGCGACGAACAGGCCGCGCCGAAGAACGCACCGCCCGTGCCGCCCGCGGGCGCGGGTGCGGCCGTGCCGCCGACGCCGCAGCCGACGCCACCGCCACTGCAATCCGCCCCCGTGGCGCCGCACGAGCCCGCGGGGCTGTCCATGGCGCCGGGCGGAGCGCTGGGCGAGATCCCCGATGCAGCCAAGCTGGGAACGCACGCGACCAACTTCCGCTTCCCGGATCACTTCTTGTGGGGCGCTGCTACGAGCGCGCACCAGGTGGAGGGCGACAACACGAACAACGACTGGTGGGCGTGGGAGCAGGCGGGCAAGGTGGCGCAGCCCTCGGGGCGCGCGGTCGATCACTTTCATCGCTTCCGCGAGGACTTCGACCTTGCGCAGGCGGTGGAGCATAACGCCCACCGCTTCTCGCTCGAGTGGAGCCGCATCGAGCCCATCGAGGGCGAGTTCTCCGAGGAGGCGATCCAGCATTACCGGGCCGTACTCATGGCGCTGCGCGAGCGGCACATGGAGCCGGTCGTGACGATCTTCCACTACACACTGCCGCATTGGCTGGCGGCCAAGGGCGGCTGGGAACATCCGCGCATCGAGCGCTACTTCGCGCGGTACGTGCAGCGCGTGGCGCACGAGTTCGGCCCGGCGGTGAAGTACTGGATCACCCTGAACGAGCCGGTCGTGCAGGTGTTCAAGGGCTATCTGATCGGCCAGTGGCCACCGGGCAAGAGCGAGTGGCCCGCGGCGCTCACCGTGCTGCGCCGCATGCTGCGCGCGCATGTGCGCGCGTACCACTTGCTGCACGAGGCGCGCGCCGACGCCATGGTGAGCATCGCGCAGCACGTGCTCGCGCTCTCGGCCGACGACCCGCACCGCTGGAGCGACCGCCTTTCGGTGCGCACCCGCGGTTACCTGTTCAACGAGTTGTTCGTGGACGCGCTGCACCACGGTGCGCTGCGGGTGCCGGGGCTCTTCTGGGAGCGCCTGCCCATGGGGCGGACGCTCGACTTCATCGGCCTCAACTACTACACGCGCGACTTCGTACGGAACTCCGGCTACGACCTGCCGGGTCTCGTCGGCGGTATCGCCGCGAGGGACCATCGCGCGCAGGTGGGCAAGCTCAACGACCTGGGCTGGGAGGTCTACCCCGAGGGCTTGGCCACGTTCCTTCGCCGCTTCGCGCGTTTCAAACTGCCGTTGATGATCACCGAGAACGGCGTGCCGGCCGTCGACGATGAGGACCGCTGGAACTTCATCTACCTGCATCTCTGGCAAGTGGCCCGCGCCATCTCGGAGGGCGCCGACGTGATCGGTTACCTGCACTGGTCGCTGCTCGACAACTACGAGTGGGCCGACGGCTACAAGGCGCGCTTCGGGCTGATCGAAGTGGACCGCGCCACCATGAAGCGCCGGCTGCGCCCGAGCGCGTGGAAGCTCGCGCATATCATCCGGCGCAACGAGCTCTAGCCTCAGGCGGCCGTAGCCCCAGACACACGAACGGCCGCCCCTTGGGGGGGAGCGGCCGTTCGTGCTTGCGGTGCCCTCGTCAGTTCAGGATGACGACGCGTTGCGTCTTCTGTTCACCGCCCTGGCGCGCGCGCATGAGATACACGCCCGGCTGCAGACCGTTCGCGCTCAGCGTGTGCGTGGCCGTGCCATGCGCCGACCCGGAGAAGAGCGTGCGCGCGTGGCGGCCTGCGACGTCGTACAGGTCCAGGCGGCCTTCGCCGGCCGCGGGCCAGTCGACGCGCACCTGCGCGCTGCCTCGCACAGGCTGGCGGCTGATCGCCAGGTGCATGCCGTGCGCCGTGCTGGGCGCGACGCCCGCGATGGTGAGCGGCGTCAGCGTAAGGGTCACGTCGCCGGCGCCGATGACCACGCCCGGAACGGTGAGCACGTTCTGGTCGTCCGGCTGTGTGGTGCCCAGCTGCAGCAGCATCTGGTCGCTCGCGCGGCGGACCGTCCACACGTAAGTGGAGCGGTTGCCGACGAGGAATTGCTGCAGCCGGCGCGGCGAGACGTCGACCGTCATCGACGCGGGCTTGGCGAAGCTCTGGTAGCGCGTGTTGAGTGCGCGGCTGCGCAACGTGACCGACCAGCGCGTCTGGGTGTCGACGACCAGTGAATCCCAGTCGGCGAAGCCGTTGATCGTGCCGACCGAGTCGCCCACTGCGGGGTCACCGTTGCCGGCCGAGAAATCCGCGCTGCAATTGGAGAACGCCGGGTAGCTCTGGTCGAGGCGGAACTTGTAGAGCTGCTTCCAGTTCTGCATCGGCGACCACGTGGCCGTGTACTGCGAGTCGTAGTGGCCGCGCTGGTCCCAGAACCAGGTGCCGCCCGAATGGTTCTGCTCGAGGGCGTTGAAGTAGGCGACCTTCTCGCCCCAGCCGACCACGTCGTCGTTGCGGCCGACGAAGCCCACCATCGGAGCACTGCCGCGGTTCGCGAACGTCTCGGCTTGCGAGCGGCCGTCCATCCACTGGTAGGTGGTGGTGCCGTTGGTCGTCGGCAGGTCCTCGTCGACCGTGCCCCACATGCGGTTGAACGAGTCGCGCAGCCACGGGGCAGGATCGTTCGACGTGTAGCCGAAGCAGAGCTTGGGGATGAACGCGAGCGCGCCGGCGATCTTCTCGGGGTGGTGCCACGCCAGGAAGAACGCGAAGGTGCCGCCCATGGAACTGCCCATGGCGTAGACGCGGTTGCGATCGTGGGTCCACGAGTTCGTGGCCCAGTCGATCAGGTACTGAACGCGCTGGTCCGAGTAGTCGGCCACGATCGTGTAGGGCGGCGCGGTCGGGTTCCAGAGCGTGGCCCAGTCGTAGTCCTGATGGTAGCCGAAGTAGAAGTCGGCGGCGTCGCTCGTGGAGAGGTAGTCATCGATCGACATGACCCACTCGCCCGGCACGCCGGTGCCGCCCAGCGAGTTGAAGTAACTGCCGCCGCGACCGTGGCCGTTCAGGATGAGCGCCGAGCCGGGCAGGCCGCGGATCACGCCCAGGTGGAACGCCTTGCTCGGCAGGTTGCACATGGCCGGGAAGTTCGGCAGGTCGCGGTCCGACGTGAAGAGCACGTAGTCATCGCCGTGCACCGGGGTCGTGAGCTTGCGCTGGAAGACCGGCTTGGGACGGTTGCCCTGCTCAAGCTTCGGCTGCGACGTGGAGTTCTGGTCGGGCTTGAACGTCATGAACGTTCCGGTATTCAGCGACTCCGCGATCACCGCGTAGTAGAAGAGCCCGCCGTCGGACACCGTCGCGCAGAACAGGCCGCGCGCCGGTGAAAGCGGCACGGCAGCGCTGTCGGTGCGGAAAGTCAGTAGCGTGCCAAGAAGGTTCGAGATGCGGCGGTCGACGGCGCTGGAATCCCCGACCGTGCCCACCTCATCGGCGTCTTCGAGGTCGGACTGGCCGCCCATGTAGTGGGACGACCGAAAGACGTGATAGGTCCAGTTCGTCCCCGCGAGGTTGTCCCAGGTGACAAAGGTCTGACCATCGTGGTGCGTCGTCTGGATCCCATTCACCGTGGTGATGCGCGCGAATGCGGTACCGACGAAGAGACAGGTGAATAGCGCAAGCAGGAACCATGACAACCGGTGAGGGGCGCGGGCAGCAGTACGCACTGGGGGGGGATCCCTTCAGGTTGGCGTGACGAAGTGTGGACAACCCATCCTACGCAGACACCTGGCGTTACGGAAGGGAAAAAACGCGCTCGTGAGGGGGAAAACCCCACTCGTGAGCGTGCCGTTGGCACCGATCAGCGAATGGCGACGACCCGCGTGGTCGCCGAGCGGTCGCCCTGGCGGGCGCGCGCGAACCACAGTCCCGGCGCCAACGTGCCGGCCGGCAGCGGCAGGCGGCTGATCGCTTCCGGGCCCGGGGAGCCCGAAAGCGCGTGCCGGCGCCCCGAGATATCGAACAATTCGACGGTTCCTGGGGCGCCGGGGCCCCAGTGCACCTCAAGGACGCCGGCGCCCGAGAGCGGCTGGCGCGAGACCGAGAGCCGCAGCGTGGCGGGTCCCGCGGGCACCGGGACGGCATCGAATCCGGGCGTCTGCAGCGTGACGACGCTCCCTGCCTTGAAGACCTTCACTCCGCGCAGTGTGACGACTCCCTGGGCGTCGGCGGTGGCGGTACCGAACTGGGCGCCCCGGCCGGTCGAGACGCGCCGCACCGAGAACACATACGGCGTTCCCGCCAAGGGCCGGAAGCGTTGCAGGCGCCGCGGCGTCACGTCAACCGTGAGCGACTCGGGCGCCGGCATCGTGCCACTTCCCGACAGCAGGTCGCGCAGTCGCAGCGTGAGCTGCCAGTACGAGGGCTGGTCGGTCAGCGTGGTGTCCCATTCCACGAATGCGTTGATCTGGCCCAGCGTGTCGCCTGCGGCGAGGCTGCCATCGCCGGGATCGCTGTTCGCGCTGCATCGGCTGAGCGCGGGCCAGCTGCGATCGCGTCGGAAGCGCCCCAGGTATCGGGTGTCCTGCATGGGCGCCCACGGCGCGGTGCGGCTCGCCTCGTGGGTGCGCGTGTCCCAGAACCAGTAGCCGCCCGCAAGCGCGGAGTCCGCGGCGGCGAAGAAGGGCAGCTTCTCCGGCCAGCCCACCACCACGTCGTTGCGGCCGACGAAGCCCATGATGGGCGCTGATCCGCTCGCGCGCTGCGCACGCGCCTGGTCGCGGCCATCCATCCACACGCCGATCGACGTGCCGGTGCCCAGCACGGGCAGGTCGGTAGGGATCTGCCCCCACATGCGGTCGAGCGAACTGCGGATCGACGGCGAGGGATCGGGCGTGTACTTGAACAACAGCTTGGGCACGAACACGAATGAGGCCGCGACCAACTCAGGATGATGCAGCGCCATGAACGCGGCGAAGGTCCCGCCCATGGATGCGCCCATGCAGTACACGCGGTCGGCATCATGCTGGAACCGCGCCGCGGACCACTGCATGAGCGAAAGCACGCGGCGCTCGGTCCACGGCGTGATCGCGCCCGAGGTGGGCGGCTGATTGTCGTCGCGAGAAGGATCGAAGCCGGTCGCGTATCCCAGGTAGAAGTCGCCTTGGTCGACGTTGTCCAGGTAGTCGTCGATCGACAGCACGGTCTCGCCCGCGAGCCCGGCGCCGAAGAGCGAGTTGATGAAGCTGCCGCCGCGGCCATGCGCACCCAACTCCAGCGGCCCGCCGGGCCTGCCTTCGAGCACGCCGACGTGGAACGCTGTGGAGGCCACCGGCCAGAGCGGCGCGCGATACGCCGTCGCTTCGGGACCGCCCCAGAGCACGCGGTCCTCGCCGGCGATCAAGCCCAGGTCGCGCTGCCACACGGGCGCCGGCAGCGCCGGCACTTCGTTCAGCGGTTGGGCCAGGGTGTTCGCGCCGAAGACCATCGTACGGTCCTCGAAGAGCCCAGCGGAGTCGGCCGTGACCGCATACCAACGCGGCTGCTCGGTGTCGGGCGTGATCACGAAGAGCCCGCCGTCGAGCGGCAGCGGTGCCGCGGCGCTGTCGGTGCGGAACGAGCATGGCGCGCCCAAGAGCCGCGAGATGCGGCGGTCGCAGGCGCTCGAATCGCCCACCTGGCCCAGGTGCGTGGCGTCGACGAGCGCGAGGCTCGAGAGCATCGGCGCAGTCGATGCGTAGGCTCGGTAGCGCCAGCCGTGCCCGCGCAGGCCGTTCCACGAGAGGAATGTCTGGCCGTCATGGTGCACCGCGCGCAGCCCGGTCACCGTGACGGCGCTCACGACCGGCGCCGTGGCGAGCGACAGGCTCCAGACCAGCGCGCACGCCAGTGCGGCGTGATGCCGGGAAGGATTCAAGCGATCAACGAGCATCGGTGAGCGCGGCGCATCCGGGTGCCTTCCTAAGGGAGTGTCGATCGGGGTGTGTGCCGGCACAAGGAATGACAATCATGCCCGGCGCAGGGGCGTGGGGCAAGGACTTGCGTGCGACTTTGTGCCTCCGCAGTGAATATGTCACTCCCTAGCTCCGCTGTGATTCTGTCACCCCTATGGACGACAAGATCATGGGAGTTCGAGATGCCCGACGGCTGGGCCAGGTGGAAGCCGCGCTGCAAGGCGAGACGACGAACCGGAAGGCCGCTCGGGTGCTGGGGATCAGCGTCCGGCAGGTCATCCGGCTCAAGAAGCAGGTCAAGGCGAAAGGGGTCCGCGGGTTGCTGCACGGCAACCTGGGACGGACCTCGGGGCGGCGGCTCTCGGATGAGACACGCCAGAAGGTCGAGGCGCTGCTGAACGCGGAGGTCCGGCTGAACGACTGCCATGTGGTCGACCTGCTGCAAGGCCAGGGCGTGATCGTGAGCGACGACAGCGTCCGCCGGCTTCGGATCGCTCTGGGCGTGAAGCCGGTGCACGCGAGACGTTCCTCGCTGCACCACCGCCGTCGCGAGCGCAAGGAGCGCGAGGGCGACATGGTGTTGATCGATGGCAGCGACCACGAGTGGCTGGGCGCGAAGCATCCGCGCATCACGCTCGTCGGGACGATCGACGACGCCACCGGCAAGGTGCTCTCGCTCACGTTCCGTCCGCACGAGGACCTGCACGGCTATGCGGTCGTGCTGCGGGACATGATCAAGCGGTACGGCGTGCCGGGGATCCTCTACGGGGATCACACGAGCATCGCCGTTCGCAACGACGAGCACTGGACACGCGAGGAGGAACTCGAGGGCCGGCAGTTGCCACCGCAGTTCGGGCAGATGCTTGAGGAACTCGGTATCCGCTACATCGCCGCGGGCTCACCGCAGGCCAAGGGCCGCATCGAGCGCCTGTGGCGCACGCTGCAGGACCGACTGCTCAAGGAGCTGGCCCTCGCGGGCGTCACGACGATGGAGGGTGCTGAGGCCTACTTGCCGGGCTTCATCGAGCGCTTCAACAAACGCTTCGGCTGTGCGCCGCGCGAGGCGAAGCCCTCGTGGCAGAGGGCTCCGCGCCACCTCGAGCGGATGCTCGCATGCCGCTATGAACGCGTG
Source organism: Candidatus Eiseniibacteriota bacterium (assembly GCA_025360715.1). Lineage (GTDB taxonomy): Bacteria > Eisenbacteria > RBG-16-71-46 > RBG-16-71-46 > RBG-16-71-46 > CAIXRL01. The sequence continues at coordinate 27,231 of JANYBS010000145.1, forward strand.
GTCCGACGCGACAACGTGGTCACGATCCCCGGCTGCACGTTGCAACTGCCGCCGGGACCCCACCGTCGTTCGCATCAGGGACGCCGCGTCGAGGTGCGCGAACTCCTCGATGGACGCATCCTCGTCAGCTATCGCGGTGAGATCCTGCTCGAACGACCCACGCCGCAGGCCGACTTCATCCTCGTCTCTCGAAGCAGGAGATCTGAGACCCGACGCATCGCACGCCACGACGAGGTCGTGACCGCGGCGCGAAAGGAGAAGAAGACCCCCAAGAACAAACGCGGCCACCTCACCACCACACGCCGGCCGGCCAAGGGTCATCCGTGGCGGAGGCCCTTCAAACCCAACCCCCTGCCCGAGCGGCGGGCGGCAAGGGGGTGACAGAATCACTGCGGAGTAGGGGTGACAGAATCACTGCGGTGCTACA
>JANYBS010000149.1 GCA_025360715.1 Candidatus Eiseniibacteriota bacterium
CGTAGCGAGATTCACGCCCGGCGCCGATGTGACGGTCACTCCCCACGACCTGAGCGGTGTCTCGCACTCGGTGCTCGGCGATGTCACATCAGCCATGTCGCAAGGCGGCGTGACCATCCAGAACGGTGAGCACGTGTTCGCTGACTTCAAGGGCGCGCTGCGCGGCGCCGACGCGACTCAGGATTGGTTCCTCGAGGTCACTGGTGCCCACGTGCCGCTGGGCTCAGGCGCCTCCGCGGCTGCGATGGCGGAAGGGCGCCAAGCGCTCGCGCCTCTGCGATTCGCGCTCGAGCGCAATCGCCCGAATCCCTACTCAGCCACCTCGAGCATGCGGTTCGCTCTGCCAGCAGCGACGAACGTGCGCATGGAACTCTTCGACCTGCAGGGTCGTCGCGTTCGCACTCTGGCAAGTGGGCGCATGGAGGCAGGATGGCATTCCGTCACGCTAGACCGCAGGCAGGAGCGCGGTGCGAGCCTGCCCGCAGGCGTGTACCTGTGCCGACTGGTGGCGGGGCGCGATAGGGCGGAACGCAAGGTGGTTGTGATGCCGTAGTTGGAAGATAAATTGGCGTTTGCAAACAACTGCGGCCGGCGCCTCATTGGGGCGCCGGCCGCGAGGTTTCAATACGTCTATCGCTGGCGCCGCGCGGCGCTTGCCGCTTTCTTCGCCACCGTGCCGTCGGCGGCATCGCCGCGCTTGGCCGCCGCCAGCAGCGCCTTGGGCGCGCGTACTTCCATGGCCATGAGCGCGTGCGACATGGTCTTGCCCTGGGCGTCGAGGCGCAGGCTCACCGTGCCGCCGCCGCCCAGCGAGGCCTCGAGCAGGAAGTTCAGCGCGTGCAGGTTGGGCACTTCGTGGCGGATCACCTTGCCGAAGCAGATGCCCTTGAAGTGCTTCTTCACGACGCTCGCGGTGAGGGTCTTCACGAGCCACGGGTAGATCTCGGGGCTGCGCGCGATGAGTCCGATGTTCGCGGTGTCGCCCTTGTCGCCGCTGCGGCCATGCACGAGCCGCGCGAGTGGCACCTTCACCGTGCCGGCAGCGCCCTTTGCGCGCGGCCACTGAATGGCCGGGAGCTTCGCCGGCGCGCCGATCGGTAGCAGCGGCGTGGGCCACTCCAGCGCGCGCTGGCCTTCGTGCGTCACCAGGCTCGGCTTCACGAGGTCGCGCGGCACGAGCGCGGGCCAGTACGCGACCACCTCCTGTGCCTGCGGGCGACCGCCGGTCACGGCAACGCTCGACGGGCCGCTCAGGATCACTGCGGGCACCATCTTGGAGAACGCCTCGATCTTCGCGCGGTCGTGATCGCGAACCGAGAGCCGCAGCAGGATCTCGGGCGCGTCCACCTTGGCCGCCAGCGGACCCCAGCACGCGCTGTGGCCGATGAACTCCGTGTGCGTCGCTGCGAACGTGAGTCCTAGGCGCTTCCAGAAGAGCTTGGCGAATGCGTCGGCTTTGGCGGCTGCATCGGGCGCCGAGATGATGAGCGTTCCGCTGGCCTTCCAGCCGTCGGTGTACGCGGCGCTGATCTTGAGCGACGGCGGCGCCGGGCGGCCCTTGACGCCCCACACGCGAACGCGGTCGCGGCCGGCTTGCTCCAACTGGATGGTGGCGAAGTCCGCGATCACGTCGGGCGTGATGTAGCCGCGCGGATCGCCCATCTCGTACACGAGCTGCTCCTTCACCGTGCGCACCGTGACCGCGCCGCCCGTGCCCTTGTGCTTGGTCACGACGAACGAGCCGTCGGCGTGCATCTCCACGATCGGATAGCCGATGCCGGCGAAGTCCTTGACCGTGCGCCAGTCGGTGAAGTTGCCGCCGGTGCTCTGCGCGCCGCACTCGATGATGTGCCCGGCCACGATGCCGGCCGCGAGGCGATCCCAGTCGTCGGCCGCCCAGCCGAATTCGTGAATCATGGGCGCGAGCGTGATGCCGGTGTCGGTGCAGCGACCCGTGACCACGACGCGCGCGCCACTCGCGAGCGCTTCGACCACCGGCCACGCGCCGTAGTACGCGTTGGCGCTCGAGACGCGCTCGCGCACGGCGGCGAACTTCGCGCCGTCTTCCATGTTATCGAGCGACGCACCGGCGTTGTTGAGTTCCTCGAGCCGCGCGAGCAGGTCGTCGCCCACCACCGCGGCGACCGCGAGGTCTTTTCCATGCTTGGCCGCCATCGCCACCAGCGCCTCGCGGCACGCGAGCGGGTTCACGCCGCCGGCGTTCGTGATCACGCGCACGTTGCGGTCGATGAGCAGGTCAAGCGTCTCCTGCACCTGAGCGATGAAGTCACGCGCATAGCCAGCCTGCGGGTCGCGCGCGCGCTGCTTCTGCATGATCGACATCGTGATCTCGGCCAGGAAGTCGAGCGTGACGTAGTCGATGGGCCCCAGCTCGACCTGGCGGCGGAACTGGTTCAGGTCATCGCCCCAGTAACCACCGGCGTTCGCGATGCGGATCATCTCGGCCATGAGAGCCTCTTGCGTAGGTGGGCGCCCGCGGGCGCGCCGACAGGTGGAGCCTGCTGTGGCGGGGCCACAGGCGGGTGGCAGCTTTGGCGGCGACGCTAACCGTCGGCCCGGCAAGGGTCAACGCCGGGATGGCCACGGGCGCCCGGGGGGCGGCATACGTCAAACGCTTGCCATCACGCAGCCTGCACGATGTCCGGGCTCAAGTCGTGCAATCTGCACGCCGAAGACACCTGCATGCGACGGATCCTTCCCAGTGGCCTGCGCCAGCGACTGATGCTCCTGATCGCGTTCACGGTGGGCGCTTCGATGCTGCTTGTCTTCGCCGGTGCGTTGCGCGAACGCCGCGCCGCCCTGGGCGCCGCCGGCGCCGAAGCGTCGCTGCTTGCGCGTCTCGCCGCCGCGCACGAGGAACGCGCGCTCGCGGATGCGCGCCGCATCCTGGGAGAGCTCGCGGAAGGACGAACGATCGATCCTCGTCACCCGTCGCCCACACGGCGCGCGCTCCTGGCCAGGCTCGCGGATTCGCCGGCGCTTGCATCGCTGGCGGGCTTCACTCCGCGCGGGCGCATGTTCAGCGCGACCGAGATCGGTCCGCACGAGTCGGAGACGGGCGAGGCGACATGGTTCCAGCGCGCGATCGAGCGCCGGGGCTTCGTTGTGGAGGATGAACCCGCGCGCAGCAGCGAAGGCCGCGCGTGGCTGCGCTGCGCCGCACCCGTGATCGACCGTGATGGCCAAATCCGCGCAGTCGTGTGCGCCACGCTCGACGCCGAATGGATGCGCCGCGCCGCGCTGCGAGCGCGCCTGCCGATCGAGACGTCATTACTGGTGATCGACCACAATGGTGCCGTGATCGCCCAGCAGCCCTCCTCGGGCCGCGCTGACTCGGTGATCGCGGGCTTCCAGGCGGCCGCGTTCCGCGAGGGTCACACGTTCGTGCGCGGCGGCGACGGCGCGGTGCGTCTGGTGGCGTTCTGGCCGCTTGAAGGTGTGCGCGATCGCATGCTGTTCGTGGGCGTGGGCGTGCGCCGGGATGCCGTACTCGCGGCCGCCTCGCGCACGTTCACGCGCGACCTGGCGATCCTGCTCTTCGTGACGTTGCTCATCGCGGTGGTCGCGTGGCGCGGTGTCGAAGTCGTGGTCCTGCGCCGCGTGCAGGCGCTGCTCGTGGCGACGGCACGCTTGCGCCACGGCGATCTCGGCGCGCGCACCGGACTTCCGTATGGCCGCGGCGAGCTGAGCGAGCTCTCGCGGGATTTCGACCGTATGGCCTATTCGCTCCAGCGCCAGCGCGCCATCCGCGAGCAGGCGGAGGACCGGCTGCGCCTGAGCGAGGCGCGCAAGCGCGCCGTTCTCGAGGCCTCGCTGGATGCGATCGTGATCGTCGACGCGGCCGGGCGCCTGGTCGAGTGCAACCGCGCTGCGCGCGCGATCTTCGGGCTGGTGCACCCATTCACGTCGCATGCGGTCTCGGCGCTGGTCGACATCCCGCGCATGGGATTCACCGACGCCGCGGGCGTGCCTTCGGCGGGCCGCTTCGAGAGCGACGCGCATCGCGCCGATGGCAGCACGTTCCCGGCCGAGGTCAGCGTGGCACCCATCCGCGACCCGGAGGCGGCCGGACTCTTCGCGCTCACGGTCCGCGACATCACCGATCGCCGCCGGTGGCAGCAGGCGGTCGAAGCCGAGTCGCACGAAGACGACCTGACCGGGCTGCGCAACCGCCGCGGTTTTCGCGCGCTCGCCAACCAGCAGCTCAAGCTCGCGGCACGCGAAAGACGCGACGTAGTGCTCGTCTCGGTGGACCTGGACGGTCTCAAGGCGATCAACGACACATACGGTCACGCCGAAGGCGACCGCGCGATCGTGGAACTTGCCGCCGCGCTGCACGACAGCTTCCGTAGCACCGACGTGATCGCGCGCCTGGGCGGCGATGAGTTCGTGGTCTTCGCCCTGGAGAACGAGCACAAGGGCGCCGAGCAGTCACTGGACCGCCTCGCGTCCCGCATCGCCGCACGCGATGCGCAGCTGGGCAAGCCGTGGCGCCTGCGTGCCAGCTTCGGCTGGATCCGCCTCGCGCCGGCTGCGGACACGCGCCTGGAGCAACTGCTGGGCGAGGCCGATCAACGCATGTATGCGCGAAAGCGCCGCAGCGGCATGTCGCGCGATGACATCGCAGGACCGCAGGTCGCACCTTCGCCGCGCGCGGCCTGATCGAGTCGTCCGGGCGGACGCCCGAGCCCCCGCACGGGTCATTGCCGCCCCCCTCGCCGTCGGCTATCTTCCCTTCTGGCATACCAGTGACCCTCTGTCCGCGTGGCCCCCCTAGCCCGCGGCGTGACTCGCCGTCCCTTATGAGGATCCCCATGTCCGTCGCCACCCGTCCGATGACGCTCGCCGATATCGCCCTGCCGCACACGGGTGCGCTGGGCAATGTCCTGCTCGTGGTCGCCGCCTCGCTCGTCACGGCTGCCGCGGCGCAGGTCGCCATCAACCTGCCGTGGACGCCGGTGCCGATCACCGGCCAGACATTCGCCGTGCTGCTTACCGGCGCCGT
>JANYBS010000152.1 GCA_025360715.1 Candidatus Eiseniibacteriota bacterium
ATTCGTACATCCGCACGCAGCGCGATCCCAAGGGCCAGGCGCTCGTGGCCCAGCGGGTGCGCGACTACTTCGATCCGTATCTCGGGGGCATGGACCTCGAACGGGTCAATAAAGAAGACGTGCGGGGCTTCCGGTTGTGGCTTCAAGGCACCACGACGCTCAGCGCGAGCACGGTGGGGCATGTGCTGTCGGACCTGCGTTGCCTGTTGCACTGGTGCGCCGACACCGAACGGTTGGAGTCGAGTCCGTTCCCAAGGCGCGTCATGCCCAGGTTGCAGGAGCAGCCGCCCAAACGGTTGACCGATGAAGAAGCGGCGCAGATCGCCGCGCTACAAGACCCACACGGGTTCGTCTGCCGTCTGGCACTCGGCACCGGACTTCGGTGGGGAGAGCTGACAAGGGCCCAAGCATCGGACGTGAAGCGCTTCCGAGGCCAGGGCGAGCAAGCCGATCAGTGGTTCGTGGAAGTCGCCAACACCAAGAGCAAGCGCGTGCGGCGCGTGCCTCTCTCGCCGGAACTGGTGAGGGAGATCCGCCAGAAGCTCGGGCGGCTGGTCGCATACGCAACGCTCTCGCCGGGGTCGTTCGCCACGGCGGTGCGCAAGCTCACGGGCATCGAGGACTTTCACGTTCACAAGATGCGCCACACGTTCGCATGTCAGTGGCTGGAGCGAGGCGGCTCGTTTGCCGCCCTGCAACAGATCCTCGGACACGCGAGCATCGTGACCACGCAGCGGTACGCGAGGCTCACGGATGAAGCGGTGATGCGGGAGGCGGGGAGATTGGCAAGAGCACTGGAGGCGGTATGAAGGTCCGCATGGTAATGCTGGCCTCACTGTTGTTCGTGGCGGCCTCGGGCTGGCACGAGGTCCAAGCTCGCAAAGCGATGTACGCCCCTGAGGTGGGCGGAGAGTGGAAGCGAGTGGAGGTCGGGGCTACTCACGTCGAAACGAAGGGACTGGATAGCACCGTTTCTGCCGCAACGCTTCGCGTCGAAAAGGTGAAGCATGAACAGGTAGTACTCCCCGAATATTGGGGGGCAGGATCCAGCCGACCGTCGACGGTGGTTGCGGGCCTCACGATCTACTTCGGCAGTGACAGCGTGCGAGTCCCTTGGTCCGGTTTCGGTAGGTTGAGCGAAGCACATGAGCTGCGCGTTGACGGTACGGGCCTCGGCAGTGCGTGGGTGCTCATGCGCGGCTCGGGGTCCGGCGGCGCATATACCGCCACGTGGTACGTGAAGGACGGCCGACTGATCCACTGGCGCGTCGAAGATGACAAGCTCGGCCCCGAGAGATTTGAGGACGCTAGTTGGCCGCCCGTGCTGGGCAAGTAACTCGAAACCGTAGCCAAGACCGTAGCCAGGCCATTCGCGAGCACTTGAAGGAGTGCCAGAGGTGCCTCGCGCAAGTTCAAGGGATGCACTAGAGTCGCCCGCCGTGGCCCCGTAGCTCAGACGGATAGAGCAGCGGTTTCCTAAAATCGCGTGCCACTGGTTCGACTCCAGTCGGGGCCACCACCTTCTCGATCGCACGCGCTACCCGCGGGATCGACGCACGCCATCGAGCTCAGGGCACGCCGGCAGTCGCACCATTCCAGCCGAGCTGTATCACGTCGAAATCGTCGGCGGTGAGGCTCGCGAACGCCGGGTTGAGGACGGAGTTGTCCCATACCGGGTCCATCGTGCCCGAGATGTACATGTCGGTGCCGTTGTCCGCGACGATCAGGCCATAGGTCTTCATCGCTTGGAAGATCTTCCGGACGTCGGCGGGATACGCCGAGAGATCGACCGAAGCCTTGAGGCGCAAGCGCGCGCCCATTGGCGGGGCGCCCGCGGTAGTTCCCGCGTCGTGACTCGCTGGCCACACGTGGCCGTTGCTCGCGCGGACGGTGAAGCGAAACGCGTGGGTGATGGGTCCAGGCGCTGCGACCTCGTCGTGGCGCACGAGGCCGGGGAAGATCGCGAGCCCGGCCGCATCGGCCGAGGTCCAGCCCGCCGTGCGACGCGCATTGCTCGCGAGGTCGAACGTCGCGCCGGAACCGGCTTCCCAGCGCCCCGCGGCGGCGTTCCATTGCGTTGCCCATGTCTCGAACAACAACCAGTGATCGCGATCGACGAGGATCAGGTGGCGGTCGCCACTCGATCCACCGCCGGGGACGCCCCCTTCGATGAAGCCCGCTTGCGTCCGCGCGACGTCGGGGATCGGATACCCGGGCGGTCTTCCCGGCGCTCCCACGTCGCTCTGATTTCCATAGAGCGTGAACGTCATCGGCACGAGGGCCTGGGTCCCGCCGACGCCGGCGTAAGGAATGCCGTACGGCGGTGGGCCAAAGTCGGGATGGAGCCTCCGGACCGCAGTGGTGTTGCCGCCGACGCGGCCACTGATCCAGCCGATCAGGGCGGACGACTGCGGATCCACCGGCGCCGTGGTCACGCTCAGGTTCCACCAGTTGTCGAGTGGAAGGATCTGCCGATTCGAGAAGTCCTCCAGCAGCACGACCGAGTCGGGACCCACTCCGGCAGCCTCGGCACCGCCCCGCGACCTCGGTCCGGTGGGTGACTCTCTTAAGGCACAGCCGCCGGCGATCACGAGAACCGCCAGGACGGCCGCTGAGAGGTTGAGACGAAACATCATGAGCGGATTCCTCGGTCGGCGAGCGACCACGTGTGGCGCTCGTGACAGATCAGGCTCTCTTCGCTGTCTTCCCATTTTGTAACTTCGACAGCGTGATCGCCAGACGGGCCTGCCTGGGCTCGTCCGCGGGCACGTGGAGTTTGCGGTGCAGCGAACCCTTGTTTTCAGTGGCGTTGGCGATCCATTTTCGCTCTGGACTCGACGTTCGCTTGGGACGTCCCACTTTCGCAGTGCTCATGGCGACCTCTTCTCGGTTGAACCACGAACGCCAACGTCTGCACGCCCCATGCCAGTATCGAGATCGAAGCTGGGCCGCTTCAGATCACTTGAAGAGCACCAGCTTCCCGACCTGTGCCACCCCCGCCGTCTCGATGCGCAAGAAGTAGACACCGCCGGCCAGCAGCTTCCCGCCGTCATCGCGTCCATCCCAGGCGGCCACGTGTGTGCCGGCCGGCAAGCGCTTGTTGGCGAGGAGACGGACCTGCCTACCGCTCGCATCAAAGACGGCCAGCCGCGCCGGTCCCTCTGCGGGCATCACGTATTCGATCGTGGTCCGCGGGTGGAATGGATTGGGGTAGCTTCGCATCAGGCCGAAAGCGCGGGGTGTGGAACCATCCGCGACGCCGGCCAGCGCCACGAACTGCATGTCGATGTAGTTCAGGCTGAACAGCCAGCCCGTCTTGTCCGTGTCGGAGTCGAAGTCGAAATGCAACACATGGGTGCCGGCTGTGAGTAGTACGTTCGGGATGCGCTTCGGCGACCAGAACTGCCAGCCGCCCGTCGATGTGACGGCTTGCTTCCCGCTCACATTCACATTGTCGACCGACATGTTGAAGTTGCCGAAGCCCGGGACCGTCGCGACGTAGGGGATGATGTCGTAGTACCCGGCCTGCGCTACCGAGAACGTGTACTCGAGCCACTCGCCCGCAACGATCCAGTACACGTCGTAGCCGCCGCCTGCGGCGCCTTCAAGGTCGACGCCCTCTGTTGGCCGGTAGGCGAGGCCGATGTTGTTGGCGTTCACGTCGTGATAGGCACGGCCTTCGCCGCCGAGGTCGTAGTTCTCGGCTTCGATCCGCCCAGGCATCGGCGCCGGGGTGCCAAGGTACGGCGTGCCATTGGGCAGCACGGTCACTAGGACGCTATCGCGCGAGGCGAGGGCGAGGGAGTTGGTCACGGTCAGGCGGATCCAGTGAGTGCCGACGGTATTGAAAGACACGGTCGTGTCGGCAGCGGTGCTCGCGCCCGCGCCCGCGAAGGACCACGCAAAGCTGAGCGGATGCCCATTCGGATCGAAGCTCTGGCTGCCCTTGCACTGGATTGTGAGTGGCGACTTGCCCGACGTCTTGTTCGTGAGCAGAAGCACGACGGGCGCCTGCGGATTCGCGGGCGAGGTGCTGTGCGAAGCCGTCTGGCGCGGGCCCACGGTGAACGAGAACCCGTCCGTGAACGTGACCAGCCGATCCGCCGGCCCGGCGTTGTAGGCGACGTAGGTGAGGTAACCGGACGCGTCGCGGAATACCGCATACGTGGCAATGTCAGCGTGGATCGTTGTTTCCACGCGGCCCATCTTCTTCAGGTTGAACAGCCAATGCATCGTGTGGGCCCGGGATTCGCCATCGAACGGAGTGTAGTTGCTGTTGGCGAAGTATTGAGACAGCGCCAGATTCGGGTCCGCGAGCGAGAGGTATTCCCACAGCAGGTCCTGCCATTCGATCGGCTGTCCGCCGCGCTCGGACACGATCTCGGCGTAGTTAGCCAGGACATGATCGGGGTGGTGGCCCAGATACAGCGAGCCGCCGTTGACGGGCAGGATGTTGATGCCGTGGATGAACTCCGGATCGGCCCCGAACCAGGTCGAGTGCACACCCTTGCCGCCCCAGACCATGCCGATGGCGACGTGCGGATAGGTCGAAGGGAAGACCGCGTTGTCCACGTCGAACCAGTACTGCTCGACGGCGGTCTTCTCGGTGGCGTGCAGGAACACGCCGAGATCGCGGATGTCCGTCTGCCGGGTCGCCTCGCCCCACAAGATGGCGGCGGTGGCGAAGTTCATGGACTCCGAGCTCGATTCCTGATTGTTGCCGTCGCCGAAATCTCCGTGCCCCGCCGCCCACGAGTGCCCGGCGTATGCGTCGTGCGCACGCAGGAACGGGAACCGCGTGTCGGAACGGTCCCAGTTGTTGGCGTCGCGGATCAACAGGTTGACCATCCCGCCCCAGTGGTCCTGCGAGGCCCAGACGCTGTCGTATTGCGCCACCGTGGCCGCGCCCAGGATCGCATAGGCTGCATGAAAGTGGTGATCGTTGATCTGGTTGTCCGCCCCATAGCCCGATGGGTAGCCGGTCAGGACATCCCAGGTGCCGTTGTACACATACTGCTGCGCGCCGCCGACGGTGAACCAGTCCTCCAGCCGCGCCTTGATCTCGGCCAGGAAGTGATCGCGCTCAGTGGTCGCGCCGAGCTGGTCCGCGATGTGGACCAGATGAGCGAAGCGAGCGATGGCCTTGCCGTTCTCGTAGGTCGGGCCGACGGGCAGCACTTCGGCCGCCACCGCCTGCACCTGTGCGAGCAGCTCGGCGCGGTTGTAGTCGCCGCGGTCCGGAAGGGCCGGCAGAACACCCGAGAACGGAAGCGCGGTCGTGAACGTGCTGCCCTCGCGCAGCTTCATCTGTCCGTTGGGGGACGGGTACGAATAGCTCGTAAGCGCGTCGGTGGTGTTGAGCCACTGGTGGCGATAGAGCGCGGTCATCGTCTCGTTGACGCTGGTGCCGTTGCTTTCTTTCAATTCGGTCACATACGAATACGTGGTGTGCACCGTCGCGGCGGCCTCGTCGTACTGCCACTGCACGCGGCTGTCGGTCACGAAGGCGTAGGCGTGCTTCCGGAAAAGTTGGAGCGTCGCCGGCTGGGCGTCGGGAAGCAGCGCGATCGACAGGTAATCGTGACCATTCAATGAGCTCTGCAGCGGGCCGGTGCCAGTCCAGGTCGAGCCGGTCGGCGCGAAGATGCCGTAGTTCCGCCCCTGGATCGTGACCCCGAGCGTTCCACTCTGGTTGTACCAGGTCGTGAACGCGCCCTCGGGCGTGACCACAGCATTGCCGCCGGTCACCTTGAAGAAGACGAACGGAAGCCCGTGGCCGAAGGTGGCCTGCATCGCTCTCGTGGGGTCGGACCACTGCGCGGTCGCGGTCCAATCACCGTAGCCGAGCGTCTGCGTCTGCGATGCCGCCAGTCCCGCGACGCCCACGGTCATCTGGAAAGAGTAGGGGTAAAGGTAGTCGCTGGCGGCGAACGTCGGAGTCGCCGTGTGGCCGATCTGCAGCCCCGCCGCGACGGCCTTGACCATCAACGGATGGGCATAGAGCACGTTGGAATAGGCGTTGCCATAGAAGGGGTAGATCAGGCTGCTCCAGAAGTCGGTCGTCTGCACCGGCTGCGAGAACGTCGCGGCGATCTTCGGAGACGCGTTCTGGCCGGACGAGTTCTGCGGCCCCACGGCACCTGGCGGCAGGGTGGTGCTGTAGCTGCCGAGGCCCACGTTCACCGTTGCGCCAAGGGTCGGGCCAGCGCCGAGCGTGGCGAGGACGAGCAGCAAGAGACGGGAGAATGATCGGGGGCTCATGACTGGCCTCTGCGCGCGAAGTGGGGTGCTGGCCTTGGAACTGGCCTGAGAAGACGTCTCGAA
>JANYBS010000159.1 GCA_025360715.1 Candidatus Eiseniibacteriota bacterium
AGGAAGCGCTCCTGATTCTGCTCGAGGTATTGCGTCAATGTGTCCATGGTGCGGTTCCGATCCCTTGAGAGATGGTGAGGGGACAAAAGACGACTCAGGTTAACGCGCGCACGCGACAGGTGCCAGCGCCGGCTTCTTCTGCTGCCACGCCCGCAGCTGCCACGCCCGCCGCTTGCCTCTGGCGTGCGGAGTGAGCGACGATGCCTGCTCCATCTCCCAGCCCTTCGCCCCTGCCCCAAGAGCGACTATGCAGATCCGTATCCTTCACAACGAATGCTGTGGCCACGGCGAGTGCAACCTGATCGCACCCGATGTGTTCACACTTGACGTGCGCAACCGGTGCATGGTGCTCGACCCCGAGGCGGACACCCCCGAGAAGGTGCGCGAGGCAGCAGAAGCCTGCCCGTGCGCGGCGATCGTGCTCATGAACGATGACGGCGACGAGATCTATCCGTGAGTGACGTGCCCCGCGCCGGCGAGTTCACGACGCCCATGTCGTTCGTGCCCACACTGCGCGTGATGCCGCACCGGATGGCGGTGTGCCGCTTTGCGGCCGACGCGCCGCTGCCCGCGTGGGTGTTCCATGCCAGCGCCGATCTGTGGTGCATCATGCGCACACCGCACGAACTCTCGGTGGTGTGCCCCGAAGCCGACCTGCCGCCGTCGGTCGAGCAGGCCGAGAAGCCCTGGCGCATCTTCGAACTCGTCGGCCCCGTGCCGTTCACCACCACAGGCGTGATCGCCGGCCTCACCGCGCCGCTGGCGGCCGAAGGCGTGCCGGTGTTCGTGCTATCGACGTACGACACCGACTACCTTCTGGTGAAGGAACGCTTCTTCCCGCAGGCGCGCGCGATCCTAGCGGCGCGCTTCCGCGTGGAGTAGCGCGAGGTCGCGCGGGCCAGGACTAGCCCACGCGCCGCGCCGCGATGATGCCGAGCGGCGGGTGGAACTGGATGTCTTCGCCGTGCATGAGCACGCGCAGGTGATCGCGCACGGCGCGCGGCGCATCGGCGAGCATCTGCCGCGCGCGCACGAAGACGTCTGTGGAAGCGCCGCTCGCGGAGAACCACTCCAGCAACGAACGCCCTGCCTGCAGTTCGTAGAGCGAGTGATCCAGCCAGTCCACACGCAGCCCTGCGGCCATGAGGATCTCGCGCCACTGATCCCCAGCGCGCAGTGCCACATCGCCGCCCGCGTGCAGCGTTTCGAGCGATGCGAGTACGCTGTCGACCTGCGGATCGCCCGAGGCCATGGTGTCGACGATCACCACGCGCCCGCCCAGCGACAGCACGCGCGCGAGTTCGCGCGCCACGGGCTCCGGGTCGCCGAAGAGCCGCACCGCGTGCCGGCACGCGACCACCTGCACGCTCGCATCGCGCAGCGGAAGCCGCGCAGCGTCGCCGGCCACCGGCAGCGCGGGCATGCGGCCCACGCGGCGCGCGGCGAGCTGGCCGGCGCGCAGCATCTCGGGCGCCAGGTCGAGCGCGATCACGCGGTGCACGAACGGGGCGAGTGAGACACTCATGGCACCGGGGCCGGCGCCCAGGTCGAGCGCGATCTCGTCGGTGACGGGCTCCAGGTGTTCGAGCACACGGTCGCGCGTGTCGCCCTTGAGGAACTCCTCGCGCATGCCGTAGGCGCGCGCGCGTTCGCCGAACTCACGCTTACGCGCGAGCAGCGCCGCGGCGCGCGGTGTGTCGTTCACCATGGCACCCAGTCCCTCCAGCGCGCCCGGCGCGCGTGCGAGAGCTCGGCGAGAGTGCCCACGCGATAGCCGCGTAGCGACAGGCTGTCGAGCAGTGCGGGCAGCGCGGCGCGCGTCACGACGTTGTCGTCGTACCACGGATGCAGCAGCACGATCGCGCCCGGATGCACCTGCGCCATGAGCGTCTTCAACTCATCGCCGATACTTGCCACCGGATACGGATCATCATCGGGATCCACATCCCACAGCACACCCGCGCGGTGGGTGCGGCGCAGGACGCCTTGCAGCGCCCCAGCAGTCACGCCGTAGGGTGGCCGCATGACTCGCGAGAGCTTCACGCCCAGCGAATCCAGCAGCGTGTCGCACTTGGCCAGCTCCCACGCGATGCGCACCGCGCTCACCGTATCGAGCTGCGGATGCGACCATGTGTGGTTCTCGACCTCGTGCCCGGCAGCCACGAGCTTGACGATCACTTCGGGATGCCACGCGGTCTCCTCGCCCACCACGAAGAACGTGGCATGGATGTGGCGCAAGGCCAGTTCACTCAGGAGCGAATCCGCATACGCAGGGTTCGGGCCGTCATCAAATGTGAGCGCGACACGCCGCTCGAGCGTCTGCACGTGCGAGACGAACCGCCCCGCGGGGGGCGCAGATGCGGACGCGGCGCTCACCAGGAGAAACCCCGCGAGCACCGCGCAAGAGACCCGAACGCGCATCGGAGCGATCAACCGCCGCCCGAGGGCGCGCCGATGCTGCCTTCGGCATGCGCGCGCATGACTTCTTCGAACGCCGCGCGCGAGGGTCGCACGCGCTCCAATGGCAGTGTCGCCAGCGGCTCGTCGACCAGCCGGAGCTCTTCATCGAAGCCTGTCGTGGCCGGATCCACATAGAGCAAGCCCGTTAGCAACTTGAGGTCCTTGCGCGCCTCTCGCAGCATCGCGAACGCGTGCTCGGCATTCGTCGGATCGTAGTCCGACGCAAGCTTCTTGAGCACGATGTGCGAGCCATCGGGCATCCGGACCTCGCGCGTCGTCCCCGGCTCGTAGTCCACGTGGATGTCTTCGAAGTACGGCACGTACTCGATGTCATGCAGCGGCGAGTCATGCTCTTTGACCGCGGCATACGATTTGGTCGAACCCTCGTGATCGGCGAACGTGACGCACGGACTGATCACGTCGATCACGGCCGTGCCGCGATGCGCGAACGCTGCCTTGAGCAGCGGCCGCAGCTGCTTCTGGTCGCCCGAGAACGAGCGCGCCACGAACCCGCAGCCCAACTCGATGGCCAGCGCGCACAGATCGATCGGCATGAGCGTGTTCGCCTTACCGCCCTTGGCGGTACTGCCCACGTCGGCGGTGGCGGAGAACTGGCCCTTGGTGAGGCCATAGACGCCGTTGTTCTCCACGATGTAAACGGCTGGCACATTGCGTCGCACCAGGTGGCAGAACTGGCCCAGACCGATGCTCGCCGTGTCGCCATCGCCCGAGACACCGATCAGCAACAACTGGCGGTTGGCCACGCTCACGCCGGTAGCCACGCTCGGCATTCGGCCATGCACCGCATTGAAGCCGTGCGAATGGCCCAGGAAGTACGCCGGCGTCTTGCTCGAACAGCCGATGCCGGACAGCTTGGCCACGCGGTGCGGCTCCAAGCCGGCTTCGTACGCCGCCTGGATGATGCCGCCGGTGATCGCGTTGTGGCCGCAACCGGGGCAGAGCGTGGTCTTGGCGCCGTCATAGTCGGCGCGCGTGAGTCCGACGCGGTTCGTGTTCCCACCCGCGGGCGGCGTGTTGGTCGCGCTCATCGGCCGGCTCCTTCGGTGACGGGGGCGCGCTCCTGCGCAAGCAGCCCATGGGTGACGGACTGCGCGTCGATCGGCAGGCCGGTGTAGTGCAGCACGCTATGGATATGCGCCGCGCGCTCCGGCGTCTCGAGCCGCACGCGTTCGGCCAGTTGGCCGTCGCGATTCTGCTCGACCACATACACGCGCGGGTGCCGGCGCACGAACGCATGCACCTCGGGGCTGAGCGGCAGGCTGCGCACGCGCAGGTAGCTCGCCTTCACGCCCTGCGCGGCGAGTTGATCCAGCGCCTCAAGCACGGCGAAGTCCGACGAGCCGTACGCGATGATGCCGACCTCGGCGCCTTCGCTCTCGCGCAGCACGGGCTGCGGCAGGAGCGTGCGCGCCGTGTCCATCTTGCGGCGCAGGCGGTCCATGTTGCGCGCGTACACCTCGGGGCTCTCGGTATAGCGCGCCGCTTCATCGTGGCCGGAGCCGCGTGTGAAGTAGGTGCCTTTCCAGTCCTTGGTGCCCGGCAACGTGCGGTACGGGATGCCGTCGCCGTCGGTATCGCGGTAGCGTTCGAACTTGGCGACCTTGGCGAGCGCCTCGTCGTCGAGCACCTTGCCGCGGTCCCACGCCTTCTCCGGGTAGTCGAACGGTTCACTCATCCAATTGTTCATGCCGATGTCGAGGTCGCTCAGCACGAAGAGCGGCGACTGCAGCCGCTCGGCCATGTCGAACGCCACGCCGGCGAATTCGAAGCACTCCTTGACGCTGGCCGGGAGGAGAACCGGGAACGCGGTGTCGCCGTGCGAGATCCCGTAGACGAACGACAGGTCCGACTGCGCCGTGCGCGTGGGCAGGCCGGTGGAGGGACCCACGCGCTGCACGTCCCAGATCACGCCGGGGATCTCGGTGTAATAGCCGTAGCCCGCGAACTCGGCCATGAGCGAGATGCCCGGGCCGCTGGTGGCGGTCATCGCTCGCGCGCCCGCCCAACCGGCGCCCAGCACCATGCCGATCGCGGCGATCTCGTCCTCGGCCTGCACCACGCCGAACGTGGCGCGGCCGTCGGCGTCGCGGCGGAAACGCTCGAGATAGCCGATCGTGGCCTCAATCAGCGACGACGATGGCGTGATCGGATACCAGCTCACGACAGTGACGCCCGCGAACACCGCGCCCAGTCCGGCGGCGGCATTGCCGTCGATGAGGATCTTGCCGGCGGTGAGGTTGCGGCGCTGCACCTGGAACGCCGGGCGCGTGGTGACGTTCGCGGCCGCGAACTCCCAGCCCGTGCGGACCGCGGCCATGTTGAGCGCGAGCGCCTTGGGCTTGCGGCCGAGCTGCGCCTGCAGCGCGCGTTCGATCTCGGCTTCTTCGATCCCGAGCACCTGCCCGGCGACGCCCACGTAGATCATGTTCACCACGAGCCGGCGCAACTTCACGTCGGTCGTGATCGGCTCCATGAGCTTGGCCATGGGCACCTTGACCACGATGCGATCGGCCGGCACATCACCGAGCGCGATGGTCTCATTGGCCACGATCAGCGAGCCCGGACCCATCTCGGCGACGTCCGCGACGGCGGTCTCGGGATTCATGACCACGAGCACGTCGTTGCCCACGCGCCGAGCCACGTAGCCGGCCTCGCTCACGCGGATGGTGAACCACGTCGGCAGGCCGGCGATGTTCGAGGGGAACAGGTTCTTGCCGCTCACCGGGATGCCCATCTGGAAGATGGCGCGGAGCAGCACGCTGTTCGCCGTCTGGCTGCCGGAGCCATTCACCGTGGCGACGTGGATATTCAGATCATTGATCTTTGGGTCGTGTTGGACCGGATTCACAGGCGTCCCGGGGCCTTCGCCCCGCTCCTTCGGCTCAGGTATAGAGATCGCCCATCGTCACGCGCGAAGGCTTGCGCACGTACACGTAGGCGGAATTCGCGGCCACTGCACCCTCTTTGGATGCCGTGAGCAGCAGTTTGTATTTGCCTTCATAGGTGACGATGTCGCCACAGGCGAACACGCCATCGATATTCGTCTTCATGTGGTTGTCGACCGGGATCACGTTGCCTTCCACCGCGATGCCCCAGCGCTTGACCGCGTCCAGGTTCACCGACGCCCCGATGTTCACCACCAGATAGTCGCACGGCACGGTGACCGGCGCTTCGACGCCCTTGGTCTGCACGAGGACTCCGGCCAGCCGGCCCTGCTCGAGCACCAACTCCTTCACGCGCGTATTGAGCATGCGAGGGATCTTGAGTATGTCGACCTCGTCGATGTTCGTTTCCATGCCCGTGAGGCGTTCGAGAACCTGGACGATGGTCACGCTCGCGCCGGCTTGGACGGCTGCCTGCGCGCTCTCCAGGCCTGAATCGCCGCCGCCGATCACGACCACGGTCTTGCCCGCGACCTTGGTCTTCTCGGCCAAGCGATAGGTGAGCTGGTCCTCCTCGAGGGCGTCCTCGCCGGCGACCTTGAGCTTGCGCGGCTCGAACGCGCCGCCGCCGATCGCGATGATGACCGACTGCGCCTCGATCGTGCGCGATTCGCGGGTCACGGCGTGCAGCGTGTGAAGCGCGAACGTCCCGTCGTCGCGCCGCAGCAGATCGAGCACCTTGGTCTGATCGAGCGTCTCGGCACCAAGTTCGCGCGCGTGCTCGATGAGCGTGTCGGCGAGTTCGCTGGCGATCACGTGGTGGTAGCCCGGCCAATCGTGCACGGGCTTGTCGCCGTAGAGCGACACTAATTGCCCGCCGATGCGGCCGGCATCCACGATGAGGACGCTCATCTTGCGCATCCGGCAGTACATCCCGGCGGTCAGGCCCGCCGGGCCGCCACCGATGATGAGTACTTCGTGCACAAGCGCCTCCGCGAGGAAAAGGTGTGTGTCGGTCGCGACGGTAAGGGCCGCTCCGGAGGGGGGTCAAGTCCGCGCATGCGGGTGCGGGGCGCACTCCCCACCGCTTTCCGGCAGGGTTGTGCGCAGCCGGACGCCGGAACCCGTGCGTGGGCGCGGGATGGCCCGGTCCGCTTGACCGCTGGGGCCGTTCCTTTACCCTCGCGGCCATGGCACCTCCCGATTCGCGTCACGAGCCCGACGCTGCACTTCTCGAAGCGGCGCGCCGTTGGCTGTCGCCCGTCCGCGCCTCGCTCGGTTCGGACTTCGTCGCCGCCTGCCTGACCGGCAGCGTGCTCACGAGCGGTTACGACCCCAAGCACTCGCACGTGAACGTGCTCGTGCTCGCGCGCGCACTGAACCCCGCGACGCTCGAGGGTCTGGCGGCGGCCAGCCCCAAACAGATGCGCGCGCCTTTCTTCGATCCGCTCTTCATCACGCGCGCCGAACTCGAGGGCTCGCTCGACGTGTTCCCCATCGAGTGGCTCGACGTGACCGAGCGTTACCTGCTGCTCGAAGGCGAAGATGTGTTCGCCACTCTCGTGGTGCCGCGCGAGAAACTGCGACTGCAGATCGAGCACGACCTGCGCGGCAAGCACCTGCGCCTGCGCATGCAGTGGCTCGCCCACACGCAGCGCCCGACGGAACTGCGCCGCTCGCTCGTGGCGGGCGCCAGCGGCTACCACGCGATCTTCCGCGCGCTGCTGCGCCTGCGCGGCGAATCCGCGCCGGCCAGTCATGGCGAGGCGATCGAACGCGTCGCCGCGGCGTTCCAACTCGACGCCAAGGCGCTGCGCGGCGCGCACGAACTTCGCTACGCCGAGCGCAATTACACAGACCGCGAGGCACGCGAGCGCTATCGCGCATTCCTCGTCGAGATCGAACGCCTCGTGATGGCCATCGACCAGATGCCCGTCGCGGCGCGTCCGTGAACTCGGCGCCGATCCCTTTCATGAGGCCCGTCCTGCGTTCCTTCGGCCGCCCTGCGCGTCTGCGCGCCGCGTTTCTCGCGGTGGTGCTCGGCATCGGCCTGGTGCTGGCGCTGCCGCTGTTCGCGCAGACCGGAGAGGCGCCGATCCCGCCGGTCGCGGGTTTCGTGAACGACGAGGCCAAGGTCTTCGACGACGCGCGGCACGCGCAACTCGAGGCCTTCCTCGATCAGGTCATGAAGAAGACGGGCGTGCAGTTCGCGGTGCTCACCGTGCCGACCACGAACGGTGAGGACCCCGACGCCTACAAGGTGCGCGTGTTCAAGAAATGGGGCATCGGCAATTCCGATCGCGACGACGGCCTGCTGTTGCTCGTGGCCATGCAGGAGCACCGCATCGTCTTCGAGACCGGTTATGGCCTGGAAGGCACGCTGCCCGACGGCTGGCAGGCGCGCATGCTGCGCGACGTCGCCGTGCCGCGCATGCGCGCGGGGCAACCCGCCGACGCCGTGACATCGGCCGTGCTCGCCGCCTCGAAGCGCATCGCCGCCGACAAGCAGGTCACGCTCACCTGGGACGGCGCCGAACTGCGCTACGACCCCGAGGGCGATGAGCACGCGAGCAAGCGCCTGCCGGCGTGGCTGGTGGCGATGGTGCTGTTCCTGATCGTCTCGTCGATCCTGCGCGCACTGCGCGGCGGACGGTACTACCGCGGCGGCGGCGGCTTCTACGGTGGCGGCTTCGGTGGCTGGGGCGGTGGCTTCGGCGGCGGCGGCGGCGGCGACAGCGGTGGCAGTTCGTTCGGCGGTTTCGGCGGCGGAAGCAGTGGTGGTGGTGGTGGTGGCGCAAGCTGGTGAACCCCGGGCCGTTCCCCTGCGGCCCTGATCACTGAAAGGAGCGGTAGACATGAGAGGTGGACTGATCGCGATCGTCGTGGTGGCCGTCGCGCTACTCGCGCTGGGCGGCTGCGTGGCGGGCAACTTCAACCAACTCGTGCGCGCAAAGGCCGAGGTGGACAACAAGTGGGCGCAGGTCGACAACCAACTCCAGCGCCGCGGTGACCTGATCGGCAATCTGGTGGAGTCCGTGAAGGGTGTCGCAGGCCAGGAGCAGGCCGTATTCGGCGAGATCGCCAGCGCACGCGCCGCGATGGCGGGCGCGAAGACGCCGCAGGCCGGCATCTCCGCCGCGCAGGGCATGGACGGCGCGATCGGCCGACTGCTCGTGGTGATCGAGAACTACCCGCAGCTCAAGAGTGCCGAAGCGTTCACGCAACTCATGGACGAGATCGCGGGCACCGAGAACCGCTTGGCCACCGAGCGCATGCGCTACAACGACCAGGCCAAGGAATACAACGTGCTCGTGCAGAGCTTTCCCATGAACCTCTTCGCGGGATTCTTCCACTACGAGAAGGCGCCGTACTATCCGGTGCCCGACGCGTCGAAGGCCGTACCCAAGGTGGACTTCGGCTCGCTGCGCCAGCCCACCGGCGGCGCTGCGGCGCCGGGGACGCCCGCGCCCGCGGCGCACTGACGTACACGCGACTCGCAGAAACGAAAGCGGCCCGCACCGAGTCCCGGTGCGGGCCGCTTCTTCGTTCTGTTCGTCTGCGCTACGCGCTGCGCGCGAACTCCGGCGTAGCGGAGGCAAAGGCCCGCTCTACCGCCGCGCGCGCTTCGGCGTCCAGATGCGGCCCCGCCCACACGAGCGCGGTCTCGACGCTCTCGGCGATGCTGCGGCCACCCACGCGCGCCACCAGGTAGCGCACACTCACCGCCAGCACGAGCGTGGTGTGACGCGTGGCGCGATCGAGCTCCTCGCCAGCCTCGAGCGCTTCACCGCGGCGCATGAGCGCGCGCAGCCGCGAGATGCGCTGCGTGGCGTCGCGCGACTCGATTCTTTGCAACTGCCGGGCGCACTCGTCGCTCCACCCCCAGGCCCCGAAGCGCACGGCATGCCGCAGCAGATGTCGCGATCCCGCCGGCAGCGCCAGCGCATGCGCGGCCGCTTCGCTCACGCGCAGCGCCTCGTGCGTGGCATCGCGCACGTCCTCGCGCGCGCACGGGTGTTCCGCCAGCAACTCCAAGCTGCGGTCCTGCGAGAGCGTGTAGCGCATGGCATTAGCCAGCGCCGCCGCGGCGAACTCGCAGAGCATGGCGAGCGCTTCGCGGTCGGCGGTCTCGAGCGGGCGCGTGTCAACGCGTTCGCCCGCGACCAGCACGCCTTCGAGTCCCCGCGCACCGCGCAGGGGCGCGAACCAGCCGGCGCCCGCGGCCACGAACGGCGCCAACTCCTCGCGCAGCTCGGCGAAACGTTCGAGCTCGGCGCGCGAGACCGGGCGGCCCAGCCCGGAGAGCAATGCGGCCAGTTCGCCGGTCGCTGGGAATGACGCTCGCGAGAACACCTCGGCGGCCGCGCCACGTCCCGCTGCTGCCACGAAGCGACGCTCCTCACCGGTGTACTCGGGCAAGAGCAACATCACGGCCTCGCAGCCCAGCTGCTGCTGCGCCTGGCGCAGGAGCAGGCTCTGCAGCTCATCGGGATCGAGCGTGCGGTGCAGCTCGCGGCCCGCCGCCACTGCCAACTCACGCAGACGCGACTCGCGGCGCGCATCGCCTTGGGCGCGGCGCGCGTCGGTCTGTGCGCGGCCCAACTCGCGTTCCAACTCCGCCGCGCGGCGGCGCAATTGGCGCGCCTCGCCGGAGCGCACGAGCAGGCGCTGGATGCGGGCGATGAGTTCCTTGGGACTGAAGGGTTTGGCCAGATAGTCATCGGCGCCGCGCGCGAGGCCTTCAAGCCGCGCGTCGGTGTCACCACTCGCCGAGAGCAACAGGATCGGCACCTGCGGGTCTTCCGGATCGTGACGCAGGTGGTCGCACACTTCGAGGCCGCTGCGGCGTGGCAGCCTCACATCGCACACAACGACATCGGGGCGCTCGGCGCTGGCGCGGCGCAGCGCTTCGTCGCCGTCGATCGCAGTCACGACGCGATAGTGCTGCTGCGTGAGCGCGATGTGCAGCACCTGCAGCACGCTCGGATCGTCTTCCACGAGCAGCACGAGTGGCGCGGGCGTGGTCGGCGGCGTAGAACGAAAGGGCGCGAACGCGTTCAACGAGGACTCTCCGGCGTGGGGGCATGCTTCATCGGCAGCAGATGCAACAGGTCATCGACAGCGGTGGATTCAAAGGGTTTGCGCAAGCTGGCGGCGGCGCCCGCCATGAGCGCCTCGCGCTCTTCAGCGGCGTCGCGCGTGAGCGCCACCACGGGAACGCCGCCCGCCTGGGTCGCGAAGGCGACGATATCCGCCATGTGCTGCCGGCCGCGCGCGTCGGGTAGCGCCACGTCGATCATGAGGACGGCCCACTCCTGCTCGGGCAACAGCGCCCAGCACTCGGCAGCGTCGGCAGCCTGCTCCACGATGAAGCCGCGGCGCTCCAGGAGCCGCGTGAGAAAGACGCGCGCGACGAGCGAATCGTCCACGAGTAGCGCACGCTGCGGCGCAGGCGCATTTGCGACGGGCGCGGGCGGCGCGGACGACACGACGAGCGTAGGCGGTGTGGCCGGTGTGGTCGGTGTGGTCGGCGCGACGACTGGCGCATCGAGTCGCTGCACCGACTCCGGGCGCAGCACTTCGAGCCGCGCCGAGAAGATGCGCGAACCGCTCGGTGCGGGCGCATCGTCGACGGGCGCCGGCGCGACAGGTGCGGGTTCCGGCATGCCTTCGGCCGCCGGCGCGAGTCGGGTTTCCGGTGCGGATGCCGGTGACTCGAACGTCAGTTGATCGAGCGCGTCCCACGCAGAGATCACGCTCGACTCCGCTCCGGGCGCATGGGGCGCTTGCGCCTCGGGACTCCTCACGCGCGCGGGATCCGGCGCCGAAAGCGCTGACGCTGGCGGCGCTGGCGACACTGGCGGCGCTGGCGGCGCTGGCGGCGCTGGCTCAAGACGCCCAAGCGCCTCCTCCACCTGGGCACGCAGTTGCGCAAGCGTCTCTGCGGCGATCGGCTCAGGCTCCTGCGAGCGCAGCAGTTCGAACATCGGCGCGGGCGTGTAAGCCTCATTCGCCTCATTCACCTCAATCGCCTCATGCGTCTCGACCCGCGCCGGCGCAGTGATCGTGCGCGGACGCGGCGCGGGCGGCGGCGCCTGCAAGGGCGTGACGTCGCGCAGGCACCACGCAGGCGGCAGCACCCAGAACCGCTCGCCATCGTCCAATCTCACCGAACGCGTGGCCGACGCGAACGGACCACCATCATCGCGGTCGGGCTCGGCGACGATTCGCCACACGATACGATCGACCACGCACCACGCGCGGTGCAGGCCCAGCGCGAGCAGCGCCGCCGGGCGCTCGCCCGCGAAGGCGATACCAGGCACGAAGGGTGCCAGGACCGGTTCGTTCAGGTTCGCGCGCTCCTCTTCGGAAGCCATGCGCAACCGCGCCACCGAATGCCACGGCAGCGCGAGCGACAGGTGTCCCTGCCGCACGAGCAGGTAGCTGCCGCGCGTCGCATGCAGCGGCACGCGCAGCGTCCAGCGGTTCGCCTCGGGCAGCAGGCTGCCCTCGACGCTCGCGAGCACAGCGGCGGCCGGCGCGATACCGCCCTCGTGAGCCACCACCGTGGTAAGCGTGAGTGCAGTGTCCTGGACGTGTGCCTCGATCGCGCTGCGTTCACCGGCACCCAGCCAATCGAGCGCCGCGCGCAGGGAAGCCGCAACCGCCAGCGTGATGCGCTCGTGCTCGAGCAAGGCCGGACGGTCGATCGTGAGGTCGCCGAGCTGCTCGGACAGTGACAACGTGGCCGTCGCGGGCTCATCCGTCTGTGAGCCATCGCTCCAGTCCTGCGCCTGCAGATGCGCCGCATACGCTGCCAACTCGCTGTCGGCGGCATAGAACGCGGTCACCGCGGCATCGGCTTCGGCACCGGCCGCGATGCGAGTGATGCGGTCTGCCAGATGCGTCACGTCCACAGGCCACGCCGAACCGGTGAATCGCTCCAATAGGGCGAGCGCCGCATCCAGCCCCGGCAGACCGAGCAACTGCGCGACCTCACGCGCGGCCATGCGTTTGACCGGCGCCGCGCCGGGCACGAGCGCAGGACGCAGGGCCTGCGTGAGGCCCAGAGCGATCTCGCGACTGCCCGCGTTCAGGGGGTCACGCACGCTCACGAGGGCCGCCCTTGCGAATCGTCTGCCACATCAGCGCCATGCGCGTCGGCGGTGTCATGGGATTGCGTGCGTGCGCTCGGCTCGCTCGCCAGCAGATGCAGTCCGCTCGAAGGCTTCGTTGGCACGGGTGCCTCGGCCGCACCCACGGGCGCGAGCCGTACCACCAACGCTTCCGCATCGACCGCGCCTTCATCGACACGGCGCGACAACCGCTCCGCCGCGCGTGAAGCGCGTTCGCCGGCTGCCGAAAGCCGCTCGCCCTTGCGCGCGGCGTCCTGGACCATCTCGCGCACGCGCTCATGCAGGCGCTGCGCGTCGTCGTACGCGCGCAGGCCGGCCACGCCGGGCGCGGGCGCCACAGGCAACGCTTCGAGCCGGATGAGCGCCTGCTCGCGCGCGGCCTTCATGCGCGCGTTCGCTTGG
>JANYBS010000012.1 GCA_025360715.1 Candidatus Eiseniibacteriota bacterium
CGCCGCAATACGTCGGGCTCGATGTAGAAGCGTGCGCGATACTCCGAGTACCCATCGCCAGCACCGCCAAGCAGCACCAGGACCACGCCACGCACCGAGGGTTCGAAGCCCGCACTGTAGGGCTCCCCAAGATCGGCGTAAGCGGACAATCGAATGATCAGCTCCCCGCCACCAACTTGGACCCTGAGCGCGCCGACGTGATTCTCGGCAGGAGCCATGCCCGAACTGCCCCAGACTTTGTTGACGATCGGCGAGGCAGCCGAGAGAGAGTCAACCTCAACATTTACGACGACCTCTTGCCCCGCGCGCATTTTGCCGCGCAGAACGTTGTCCCCGTACTTGAGATCGAGGGAGAGCGCAGGGCTCACGCAGCAGAGCATGACCAGGAAGCAGGCAATCGTGGCGAGCAGCGCGCACGCAGAAGTACCTACAACCCGACCTGACTTTCCCACCGTCCACTCCTGTCCACTGGTTTTGAGTTATGCGTACTTATGCCAAGAGCAAGCTTTTGAATCAACCGAGCCCTCATGAACAGCCTGCTTACGATTGGCTTGCGTCGGCACCTGCGACTCTATGAGTGGATGACCAGTGCCACTAAGCGTCCATCCTGCCCGCCCCGTTGATCGCGCACGTAGCATTGGATCCATGATGTGTCGAGCGGGGCTCGCGCACCTGCATAATAAAACGTTTGGAAGTTGCGTGGCGAACTAAAGATATAGCCGACACGGGGAGCATCCTTGAGCCTGACCTTGCCATCCCCTATCCAGTCATACACCAGCGTGTCACCGTCGACGTCCGACGCCGTAAGCTGAACCATTGCCGAATCAGACACGCCGATTGACGAGGGGAAAAGTGTCACCGATGAGATCATGGGCGAATGATTTCTCGGGGCAGCAGCGGCGGTCGAGGAATGCTTGCAGGCTCCCACGGTCAAGCCGATGAGCAGTGCTACTGTGAGAACTTCACCGACCTTCACACTCATCTCGCGGAATCTCTGTTCAGTGACGTAGAGCCAAGGGCCGGAGCATCTCATTGAAGCGTCAATGCTCGGTGCGTGACACCCTCGGATTTCAGAATCACGCCAGTAGCCCCGACGGCACGATGGACGATACGATAGCGGATCAGCGTCAATCGCGCGCTCCCTGCCGGGAGAGGAGAATACTCGAATGCAACCGTGGCGTGTCCGTCTGGGTCGCGCGCGTCGCCAATGCCAGGACCGATACTTGAGTCCACGTCTGACACGACGAATCCGAACACCCGTACACTCGTATCTGTGCCCGCGTCAGACCAGCTAACATCGAGATTCTGATTGCGAGGCACCGTCGCCCCGATTATTGGAGCGGCGATGATGGGGCACATCACCGAGAGAACACTATCCTCAAACGCACCGATGCTTGCGGAGCCGGCAACCCGGAAGCGGTGTCGAGCCACACCGTCAAAGGTTGCATCTAGGGCCGGAATATTAGGCACTGATGTGTAGAGGTACCAAGGTGTCCCGTGAACAGGGACTGAGCGACGCGCCAGCGTATCTACTCCCGAGGCAATTAGCGGCCACTGGTCGAACTTGACCGTGCCCGCATCGACGTAGCGCGTGCCATCGTAGAAGAGCGCCGCGACCATCTTCGACCCGTCGACGTCCATGCTCACGAGCTGATTCTGGGGATCACCGCCCGTCGAGAAGAAATAAGCGCCACTGACAAACGAAGTATCCCAGACCCGATAGAAATCGGCGGCGCCCCCGTCGGCCGAAACCACTGGCGAGGTCGGACTGCGTTTGCCGCAGCCTGCTAAAGCGCTTAGAGCCAACGTGGCGAGCATGATCGCTCTCGACAAATATCGCATGAGTCCCTCACTCAGTTGACGTGCGGCCAGTGTTCGCCGTGACTTCACGCTTGGCTCGGCCTGAAGCCGATACCAAGCCTACCACCCGGACCTGCTAGCCGGAACCTTACGAAGTGCGAGCTACCAATATGCTGTTCGCCTTCACGGCGGAGGGGGCTGACCTTAGGCACCTCAATCGCCTGGCCAGGGGCCTACGGGGCTACAATCCGAAACCACATTGTGCTCCCAGACCTGCCCGATCTCCGCCCTCTCGACCTAGCGACTAGCGAAATTCTGGGTAGGCTTTTCGCACCTGCGCACGCCGTGCCTCCTCGTCGGGGACCGTCCCGCTCTCTTGCGCAGATCTCATCAAGCGTGTCATTAGCGCTTCGGAGATCTGCCCCCGCGCAGCGGGTAAGATGAGGCTAGTCGTGCCCCCGGGAGGCGCCTCCTCGCGGCCGTGAAAATACCAGCCAATGTTCGTCATGAGGACAGATGCGCTGTCGGCTCGCTCGATCCCCAATCGAACTCTTTCCGCCCACTTCGCACGGATGCTCTCACCGTACTGCTCCTCCTTGGGTCCGCGCCACTGCGCCGCCGGAAGATTCACGTCAAGGAAGATCAGTAGGGGCTTGCCCCAATTGGCGCCCTGGCCTAGCGCCTCTTCGAATAGTCGCCCTGCGCGTGTACCACGCTCAGGGTCGTCGGTCCCGGAGCCAGTGGTGCTGTGCAGCACGCCAACTCTGTGCATGCTCTTCGTCTCCACCACGAACTCCTCTCCCGTTTGTTCGAAGCGGGCCAAAAATTCTGGCGACTTCGAACTGGCATCTGCATGAATCCACTCGATGGATAGGCCGGCCCTACAACACATCGCGGCCGCAAAGACCTCGTAGCGAGCGCCCTGAAACGTAGTCGTGCTCCGCAAGCGCCTCATCATCGGCTCCGGCAGGCGCTGAACGTGAGCTAGCTGGAGAAGATCGTCCGCGAGAAGGACGAGAGCACGTGTGGTTCCGCTCGGCATCCGTTCGACAATATCCGGGTTCGCCGGATCGCTGAGATCTGCCTCGCGAATCTCCTGACTCAGCGAAGAAAACCACCTAACTACGGCGTGCTGCTCAGGTTCGGGAAGCTTGCTCTGTCGCTCGAGCCAAGACTGTCTCAGGCGAAATCGGAGGTAGTCAGCCATGCAGCCATGAAACGTCTGCTCCACCGGGAAGAGGAACAGCTCATTCCCAACTACCATTCCCTTTTCCGATCCTTGAGGCGTGAACTCCATCGGCCATGCTGACAGCCGTGTCGGCTGCATTGCCTTCATGAATTCGTTCATTCGGCGTTCAAGCAGCACAATTCTGGGGGTCCGCCACGGTGGGGCTGGTTTGCCGTGACACCGCTTGAACTTCAAGCCAGACCCACACCCGCAGGGATCGTTGCGTCCCATGTGTCGCAAGAGCACCTCTGCATTTTGCGCATCCCTTCGGTGCAGACCACCCAGAAATCCATTCGGTCGAATAGGAAGCTGCTCTTCCGCGGCTACGTCTGGCTACGGTCTCAGCGTCCATTCAGGTCCAGCAGCGTCCAACGTAGACCATAGACGACGAGGGCCCCAACGTCATCAACCCGTTGAGGCGCTTCGTAATGCGTTCTCGCGACGCCTGATGCAGCGCATGGCTTCGAAATGTTGAATTTAGGCCCGACCGCGTTAGGAAACCGCTGCTCTATCCGTCTGAGCTACGGGGCCAAGCGCGAGCGACTGTGTGCGATTGCATCAGGTTACGCAAGTTTCCTCGGGACGCAGCGACGAGCCGCCGAGGGCGCAAGCTACAACGGGTGCTACAACTTCGCGGGCAATCACTCAGGATATACCCGCTTGACCGGACCGTGGCGGTAGCGACTGGTGGAATACACGTGGTTGAACCGCGCGTAGCCGGTCCTGCCCTCCACACGCAGATCGACGAAACGCACCGCCGTGTCCTGCGCCGCGTTGACCAGGATGCACTGAGTCGTAGCGGCCACCAGCATCGTGTCCGGCCAGCCCTTCTTGGCTGCTGCAGCATGACCCGGCACCGTCAGCACGACCCTCATCGTGTCACCGAACAACGGACGCTCGGAGTCATCGTCTGCGACGACCCGTACGCCGAATCCGGCCTTGAACGCCCTGTTGCGATTGCTGGGCGCGTAAGGTGGCAACACGTCGTTGGAATCGCAGGTCATCCTAACGGACGTGAACGCGTTGTTGTACGGGCTCCCGAAATAGCCGACGTAAGTGACGGCACTGAGGACGACGACATTCTCGATGTCGATCGGCTGCAGCACCTCGACCGCGACCAGTTCCGACCCCGATCCCGACTCGATGCCGAGCACGAGGAGGAACCCCACCGTGAACACCGCAACCAGCACTCTCATGCGAAGCCTCCCGCCCGTGCCACCAACCGCTCCGCTTCCCGCCGCACCGCGTCATCGCTCAGCCTGGCGTAGCGCTGGGTGGTGACGATGCTCGCGTGGCCGAGGATCTGTTGCAGCGCGGCGAGATTCCCGCCCTGCTCGACCCAGCGACATGCGAACGTGTGACGCATCTGGTGCACGTGGAAGCCCTCGATGCCGGTCTCCCGGCGGATGAGTTTCGCGAACGACCCCGGTGAGCACTCCGCGAACGGGACCAGACGACCGACCCGCGAACGGACCTCCCGCAACAGCTCGGGCGCGAGCGGCACTCGCCGCACACGACCCGACTTGGTCTGGCTCACCACCAGCCAGCCACCCTCGACATGCGATGCCTGCGAGCGTGTGAGCTCACCCCACCGCAGGCCCGTGCCCAGGGCCAACCGAACCACGAACCCGAACGGCTCCCGGACTTCGAGCAGCTTGGCGACGTCATCATCGCCCAGCCGATCCGGCGAGCGTTCCTGCAACCGGGGCATGACCCGGCGCGGGAACGGTGTCTTGGCGACGAGCCCCGTCTCCTCGCACCACCGCAGGAAGCACCTCGCATCCGACAGGATGTGCATCACCGTGGTCGGTGAGAGCGCGCGACCTTCCAGCCACAATCGGTAGCGACGAAGCGAATCGGGACCGACCTTGACGACCGGTACGAACTCGAAGAACGGCTTCAGATACTTCGCCACGCGAGCCGCCGACTGCTTGCGATTCTTGGGACTGCGAGCGGTCTCGACGTAGTGCTGTAGCCACTGCTGTGCAGCCTCGGCGACCGTGGTGCGATCCCCGAGCGGTGTGCTTGAGCCTCGCAGCTCACGCAGCCTGCGAGCGGCCCCACCGTACTCCGAGCCGAGACTCCTCCAGACATCCCGACCATCCACCCGCAGCCGCGCGTAGTACGAACGGCCCCGGCGGAACATCCCCTTCGGCAGCTTCGGCATCAGACGCCCTCCCTTCGCGCCGAAGCCCATCGAAGGACATCGCTGAGGTCGTGGCGTACGGAGCCACCAATTCGCAGGCAAGGCAAACCGTCGCGCTTGCGCATGCGCTCGACGGTCTTGGGATGCACGCGCAGCAGTGCCGCGACATCTTCCGTCCTGGCGAGCGATCCAAACGAGCTACCGGGCGGAAGCGCCGAGGAGCCACCGGGAGCGCCACGCAGAGGAACACCACCCGACGGAGGACCACCCGCGAAGCGAGCGACCGCGAGTGCCACCGGCAGTCGAGCCACCGCCGAACGCACCGACGATTCCGCGACCGACTCCGCTACCCGGTCCAACTCCACAAGGGCGAGAGAAGGCGCAGAGCCTTCCTGCTCCGTCACGCTCCGCGATGCTCCGACCACCCCGCTGCCGCCACCTTGCTTGTTCAACTTCTCCAGCTGCCGTGCCTCGGCACAACGGGTACTGCGAATGCTTCGCACCATGAACCAACCCACTTCACGCTTCTCCGGCCATCGTGAGCGTCCTGGCGAGCGATCCAAAAGGGCCACCGGCCGGAGCAGTCGAAGAGCCACCGGCAGCCTCACCCAGGGGAACACGACCCGACGGAGGACGACCCGCGAAGCGACCGACCGCGAGTGCCACCGGCAGTCGAGCCACCGCTGATCGCACCGACGATTCCGCGACCGATTCCGCGACCGAGTCCGCCACCCGGTCCGACTCCACAAGGG
Organism: Candidatus Eiseniibacteriota bacterium; assembly: GCA_025360715.1. Taxonomy (GTDB): domain Bacteria; phylum Eisenbacteria; class RBG-16-71-46; order RBG-16-71-46; family RBG-16-71-46; genus CAIXRL01. The sequence goes on from JANYBS010000012.1 coordinate 5,927, forward strand.
CGAGAGAAGGCGCAGAGCTTTCCTGCTCGGTCACGCTCCGCGATGCTCCGACCACCCCGCTGCAGCCACCTTGCTTGTTCAACTTCTCCAGCCGCCGTGCCTCGGCACAACGGGCACTTCGAGCGCTTCGCACCATGAACCAACCCACTTCACGCTTCTCCGGCCATCCT
>JANYBS010000165.1 GCA_025360715.1 Candidatus Eiseniibacteriota bacterium
GCCGCCGAGCTCGAGCGCACCGCGCGGCGCATCCAGTCGCTGCTCGCGCAGCTCGAGCGCCGCCGCCGCGACGAGAACGACAAGGCCAAGGGTGAAGGCCGCAATCCCCAGCCCTACGCCGGCGACTTCGCCAAGGGCCAAGGCCAGCTCGACTGGCCCGTTCGCGGCGAAGTCGTCGGGCGCTTCGGTCTGGAGACGCACCCGCGCTTCGGCACCCAGATCCATAACGACGGGCTCGACATCGCTGTGCCCGTCGGAACCAACGTGCGCGCTGTGGCCAAGGGCCGCGTGGACGTGGCGAACGATGATTTCGAAGGCATGGGCGGCATGGTCGTGATCAACCACGGCGATGGCTACTACACGCTCTACGGCCACCTGTCCGACGTGCTCGTTCACAACGCGCAAGAGGTACAGCCCGGCGCGGTGATCGGGCGCTCGGGTGACGCGGGCTCGCTCAAAGGCCCGATCGTGCACTTCGAGGTCCGCAAGGGATCCTCTCCGCTCGACCCCAAGAACTGGCTGCGCTGAAGCGCGAACGAAGTGGTATTTTGGGCGCATCATGCCCGCTCGCACCCTTGCAGGACTCCTCGGTCAGGACGACGTCTCCGTCTACCTGAGACGCATCGTCGCCAGCGGCCGCTACGGCAACGCCTACCTCTTCCACGGCCCGTCAGGCGTCGGCAAGGGCACCGCTGCATTGGCGTTCGCGCGCGCGGCGCTGTGCGATCACGTGCCCGGCGCGGCGCCGGTGACCACGCGCACGCTCGAAGCGAGTCCGTCGCTCTTCGGCGATGCGGTCGCCGTCCCTTCGCCGGCATCCAAATCGCCGCTTGATCCGCCCGGCGATGACGCCTGCGGCGCGTGTCCGGCCTGCCTGAAGGTCGCCGGCCTCATGCACCCCGATATGCATTTCCTTTTCCCGTTCTCGGGCGAGGAGAAGCAGATGGAGAGCGCGGACAGCGCCTACCACGAGACGCTGCAGTCCCTGCGCGAGGATCCGCTTCACTATTTCCAGTACGACAAAGCCGCCTCGATCCGCATCTCGCAGACGCGCGAACTCACCAAGTCGCTTGCATACCGGACCTACGAGGCGTCGCGGCGGCTGGTGGTGGTGCGCGATTGTGACCGCATGCGCGAAGACCAGTTCTCGACGCTGCTCAAGTCCATTGAAGAACCGGGCGCCCGCACCGTATGGGTGCTCACGACCTCGCGGCTGTCGCGGGTGCCCGCCACGATCCGCTCGCGCTGCCAGCGCGTGCGCTTCTCGCCACTGTCCGAAGCGCTGATTCGCGACACGCTCATCGAGGACGCCCACGTGGAGCCCGACGAAGCGCGCATGGTCGCAGCGCTATCGGGCGGCTCGCTCGCAAGGGCGATCGCCACGCGCGACGAAGATCCGCGCAAGCAGCGCGATGCGGCGCTCGCGCTGCTCGGGCCGGCGCTCAAGGGCGATGCCGCCACGCTGTGGGAGGCCTGCCGCGCGACGATGAACTTCGGCCGCACGGGCCGCGAAGCGCTGCGGCGCATGATCGAGTACCACGAACTCTGGCTGCGCGACGTGCTGCGCGCGCGCTACGGCGCGCCCGAAGAGACGTTCGTGAACTTCGACAAGGTCTACGCGATCCGTGAGCTGGCCGCCCGCGTGGACGCCCGCGAGATCCGCCGCCGACTCACGGTGCTGGAAGAGGCGCTGCGATCGATCGACGGCAATATCACCGCGGACCTCACCCTCTTCTCCGCGCTCGCCCGCGTTGGCGGACGGCGGCTCGGCGAAGGCGCGTGGCCCGCGCACACCGCCGGGCGCTGGGACTACTAGGCCATGCGCGCGGGGTTGTGGCTTCGGCTGCGGATCCCACTTCTGCTGCTCTGCGCGGGCGGCCTGTTCCTGTTCGTGGACCACCGTCTGGGCGTGGCCGAACGCCAGCGCGACATCGCCGGCACGATGCTGGCGCACAGCAACGCCGCGGTCATGGAAACCGGCGCGCTCTTCGACTCGCCGCTCTACTCGGACGCAGCCGAGAAGCACCGCCAGCTCGTCCGACTCGCGACGCCGAAGTTCGTACGCTTCGCGGCGATCGTCGATGCGCAGGGCCGCATCGTGGACGCGAGCCCGGACTCGCTGCGCGGGCGCTCGCTGGCAAGAGTGCTCGGCGCAGACCCCGACGCACCGGCCGAGATCGAGCGCCGTGTCGAGGGCTTGCATTCCAAGATGGTCGGCAGCAGCCTCCTGTTCGGCATCGGCCCCATGGGCCCGCGACCGCGCGCCGATGGGCTGCGCATCGCGCTCGCACAAGACGTCCACGAGCGGCTGGGCCGCGCCGAACGCGACGCCGCCGAACAGACGCTGCCAGCGGCGTTGGTATTGCTCGTGCTGGTGGGCGGCCTGGCGCTCGTGCTCGATCGCTGGCTACACGCACCCGCACGAAGACTGATCGAGACAGCCGAACGCATCACCGCCGGTGACCGCTCCGCGCGCACCGGTCTGAGCGGCGCGCATGACCTGGGGCTGGCCGGCGAAGCCTTCGACCGAATGGCGGCCACCGTGGAGCGCAGCGAGCGGGCGTTGGATGAGGCCCGCCACCTGCAGGCCTTGCGCGCCCGGGACCCGGCGGTGCGCGTGGTGCTTTCGACCGGCTATGCGCCCGAGTCGCTGCCCGAGATGGGCAGCGCCGCTGGTTTCCTGCAAAAGCCGTATGACCGCACGGAACTGCTGGCCGCGGTCCGGCAAGCGCTCGCCGACGAGCCGGCCCCGGCACGCTGACGGCACTCCTCGCGCTGGCGTAGTATGGATAGCCTCAGGCCCCCACCGGCCTTGCCGTCATACAAGCGGCGCTCACCGCGATTCACGCGTGGACGCCCTGTTTCCCGAAATCGAAATTCTCCGCGCCTGCTCGGCCACACCGCGAGCGGCGTGCAAGTGCGGACCTCCATCCGTCCGCCATAGAGGACGCTCATGCCGGACATCATCCAGATCTCCCTGCGCGGAGCGCGCCGAGAGTTCTTCCTGAACTCGCGCAGCATCTGGCTGCAGATGCGTGATCGCGTGATCGTGCAAGGCGAACACGGCGAAGCATTGGGCACGGTCCATCTCAAGGACCCCACGCTGATCGCGCTCAAGCGCCCTGGCAACGTGACGCGAGAGATCATCCGCCGCGCCGAAGAAGAGGACCTGGACCAGGACGACCACAATCGAGAGATGGAGTCCGAGGCGTTCGAGTACTGCCGCAAGCGGATCGAAGTTCGCGAGCTCAAGATGGAGCTCTCCGAAGTCGAACTCGCCTTTCGCCGCAACCGCCTCACGTTCTTCTTCACGGCCGAGCATCGCGTGGACTTCCGCGATCTGGTCAAGGACCTGGCGGCTCGATTCCAGACGCGCATCGAGCTGCGGCAGATCGGCGTGCGTGACCAAGCCAAGCGCTTGGACGGCTGCGGTCCGTGCGGCCGCGCGTTCTGCTGCTCGACGTGGCTCAAGGGCTTCCACCCGGTCACGCTCAAGATGGCGCGCGAGCAGAGCCTGTCGCTCAACCCCGGCAAGATCTCGGGCGCGTGCGGGAGGCTCATGTGCTGCCTGTCGTACGAACTGGCGCAATACCGCGATAGCACCGCCAAGATGCCGCCCGTGGGCGCGCAGCTCAAGACCGGCAAGGGGATCTGCACGGTACTGCGTACCGATGCGTCGCAGGGCGCCGTGTGGGTGCGCGATGACGAGGGCGGCGAGCATCGCATCGCCTACGAAGACCTGCCGCCGGGCCCGTACCACAAGTGCGGCGACTGCAACTGCGGAGCCAAGCAGAAGCCCGAAGGCGGGGCAGACGCATGATGCGCGGCATCGCGATGCGCGCGGCCTTCGTACTCCTGCTGGTGCTGGGCGCGCTGGGCGCGGCGAAGTCGCCCGGATATCCTGCCGCGCAGCCGCCCGCTGCGGCGATCCTGCGCGACGTGAGCGATCCTGCGCTGCAGACGGCGCTCTCGCGTATCGCCGCGAGCGCGCCGGGCTACTGCGGCATCGTGGCGCGGCATCTCGAGTCCGGGCGCGTCGCGCGGGTACATGCCGTCGAGCGCATCCCCATGGCAAGCACGTTCAAGCTCGCCGTGGCGGTGACGATACTCGACGCTGCGGATCATGGGCGCACCTCCCTCACGAAGCGCGTGGCGCTGACCGCACACGACATCATTCCCGGCAGCGGCGGGCTCTCCGACCAGTCCCCGCACGGCGGGATCACGCTCACGATCCACGACCTGCTCGATCTCATGCTCACGAGGAGCGACAACACGGCCTGCGATGCGCTCCTGCGCGAGGCGGGTGGCACGACGAGCGTGCGCCGCACGCTGTCACGCCTGCACGTGGCGGGCTTGCGTGTCGAGCGGACCGAGCTCGAACTGGGCGACGACATGTACGGCGTCGTCATGTCGCTGCCCTACGAGCAACGCACTCTCGAAGCCATCGCCAAGCAGCGTGACGCGGTGGCGCCCACGGAACGCACGACCGCCGCCGAGGCGTTCCTGCACGACCCACGTGACACCGGCAGCGCCGAGGCCTTTGCGCAGCTGCTGGCGCGGCTGTGGCGCCACGAGCTGCTCTCGAGTGCATCGACCGACACGCTGCTTGCGATCATGCAGCGCAATCACACCGGCGATGCGCGCCTGCGCGCGGGCCTGCCGCCCGGCACGCGCGTGTACGACAAGACCGGCACCTGCGCCACATGGCGGGACCGCACGCCGAGCGTGAACGACGTGGGGATCATCCGGCTTCCCGGCAGCGGCGGCACCGTCGTCATCGCGGTGCTGGTCCGCGACGTGCACGGCCCCATCGCCGGCGCCGAACGCACGATCGCCAGCGTGGCGGGCGCGGTCCTCAAGGCGTGGAACGCGCCCGACGCCGTGCGCCAGACGCGCTGAGGGCGCACTACAACGGGCGTTTGGAGAAGCCGCGCAAGGCCACCAGCAACAGCACCACGATGTAGCCCACGGCCCAGTACACCATCGCGATGCTCGGCACCGAGAGCGGTGAGAAGGGCGTGAGATTCAACTGCGACATGACCGGCGGCTGCATGTGGTGTGCGGCCAGTTGCCAGAGCGACTCGCTGGGCATGATCAAGCTGGCCACGGTGCCCACGTCGCGAGCGCCCACGTTGCCCGTGAAGCCGCCCACCTGCTCGACCCAGCTGCCGATGAACGCCAGGCCGTAGAGCCCGAATGCCACGACGCCATTCGTGACCGTGCTCAGACGTGTGCCGCCCGAGATGCTGAGCGTGACCAGCACGATACTCTCGAGGAACATGAGCGCCAGTCCCCGGCCCACGCCCGGGAGCTGGAAGTCGGCCAGCAGCCGCGCCTCGAGCAGCACGCCGCCCGCGAGCAACATGAGATATGAACCGACCACCAGTACATACGCGAGCCACTTGCCGAGCACGATGTCGCGCCGTGCGATGGGCTTGCTGGCCACCGTCTGCAGCACGCCCGAGGCGATCTCGCCCGAGAGCGTGTCGACAGGCAGCAGCACTGCGCTCATCACGGTGAGGAAGTTCACCGAATAGAGCCCGGCCAGGGTGAAGAAGTTCAATATGAATCCGCGCCGCAACATGCCCTTGGCGCCTTGATGCTCGATGTCGGCGAGCACGAAGTGCTGGCCGATCCCAAAAAGCAGCAGGAACGCGCAACCGCACACGAGCGACGCCAGCAGGATGCGGCGGCGCGCGGCCTCGTGCAGCGTCATCTCCACGATCGTGAGGATCGCACTCGTCGTCATATCAGCCCGGCCTCTGTTCGGTGCCCATGACGGCAAGGAAGAGTTGTTCGAGCGACGCCGGCGCGGCGTCGAGCTCGAACAACGCGGCGCCGGAGTTCACGATCGCCGCCGCGATCTGCGGCAAACGCGAATCGCCGTCCACGCGCAGGCTCGCGCGATCGCCGTCGCGTACGAACCCTTCGCCCAGCGACGCGAGCGTCACACACAGCGCGTCGCTCATGCCGTGCGCGCGGATGCGTACGTCGCGGTGGGCCTCGTGCGCTCCCAGCACGTGTTCGTGCACGACGCGGCCCTGTTTCACGAATACCACGCGGTCGCAGGTGGCCTCGACCTCGCCGAGCAGGTGAGAGTTCAGGAACACGCTGGTGCCCTGGGCACGCAGGTCGCGGATCAAGTCACGCACCAGCAACCGCCCGAGCGGATCCAGGCCCGACGTGGGCTCGTCGAGGAACACGAGCTGCGGCTCATTCAAGAGCGCCGCCGCGAGCCCCGCGCGCTGCAGCATGCCTTTGCTGTAGCCCTTGAGCGGACGGTGCGCGGCATCGAGCAGGTCGACGCGGGCGAGAAGGGCCTCGCTGCGTTCACGCAACAGTGAGCCTCCCAGACCATAGAGCCGACCGTGAAAGTGCAGCAGTTCGCGGCCCGTGAGCCAATCGGGAAAGCGAAAGTGCTCGGGCAGGAATCCCACCTTGGCCCGTGCGCCCTGATCGCCCAGCGGCTTGCCCAGAAGCAGCCCGTGACCACCGCTGGGTTCAAGCAGCCCGAGGATCATCTTGAGCGATGTCGTCTTGCCCGCGCCGTTGGGCCCGAGAAATCCAAAGACCTCCCCCGGGCGAAGTGCCAGGGAGAGATCCGCGACGGCCAGCTTGTCGCCGAACCGCTTGCGCAGTCCGTGGGTCTCGAGCAGGTAAGAGCTCATGGGAGCGAACAGGCTACCGCACCGACTCCGCCGCCTGCATGAGGTCCACCTCGTTCACGTCGCCCATGAGCGCGTAGACGCGGCCCTGCTCGGTCCAAAGCACGGTGCGGCCGTGACGGCGGCGTTCGCTGTGGCCTCCGGTGTTCCCGGTGCTGGGCGGCGCATCCGGCTGGCTTTCCATCAGCAACGCGCGCTGGCCGTGCACCGTGACCTCGCGGAAGCTGGTGGCATCGGGCTGCAGCGGCACCAGCATCGTGCTGTGCCAGTCGATGTGCTGCGCCATGCGATGTGCTTCGCCGCTCTCGAGGCCCAACAGGCGCAGACCCACTTCGCCGAGGCGCGCCAGGTCGACGCCGGCCGGCAGCGCGATCTCGGGGCTCGCCGACTGCAGGAAGAACAGGTGGCGTTCCCCGGAGACGAAGCGCTGGCCGAGCGCCGTCTGCGTGCGCAGCGTCACACGCTGGCCATCCAGGCCGTCGGGCACGTGCACATCGGTGATCGCCATGGTCTGCAGCAGGTCGCGCAGGTTCTTGGTGTCGACCGTCACGCGCGACTCGCTGGCGCCCATCACCACCATGGTATCGGCCGCAAAGCCCGCGGGCAGCGCGCGCGGCACGAGTGGAGTGAAGCCGGCCGCGGCGCCGGCCGCATGCAGGTCGGTGAACGTCTGTGGCTTGCCGCCATCGACCAGCTTCTCGACCTTGCCGCCCAGCAGCGCTTCGGGGTCGAGCTTCTGCTTCTCCAGCCGCTCGAGCTGCGCCGCGTTCACCTGCACCACCGCGAACGTGCGCACGCGGAACATGTCGAGCACCTGCTGCGCCGAGGCGCGCACGGAAGGTAGCGACAGCAGCGCAACGACCGCAGCGACCGCAGCCACGCCGGCCAGTGCGGGCTGCCACCATGTGGCGCGCGCCGGCGCTTTTTCGGCTTCCAGCTGCCGCAACCGCTCGCGCAGCGCGCGGGCGTAACCGGGGCGCGGCTGCTCCTGCAGGCTCTTGAGGAATTTCTCGTCCACGACAACCTCCTGTATGCGGCCAGTCTACTGCGGCCAGCCGGCGCGCAGAGCCTGCACCGTGCGGTGCAGGATGGTGCCGACGTTGGATTCACTCAGTCCGGTGATCCGTGCGATCTGCCGGTTGTTCAGCTCCGAGCCGTACTTGAGCGCGATCAGTTCGCGTTCGCGGTCAGGCAAGCCCGCCAGCATCCGAGCGAGCCGCTGCGCATCGTCACGGCGCTCGGTGAACTCCGCCGGCGTCTCGCCTGCAGACACTCCTTCTGCCTCTTCCAGCGGCGCCATGGGGCGGTGCCGGCGGAAGTGGTCGGTCGCCACGTTGCGGGCGATCACCAGCAGCCAGGTGCTGAACGCTGCCAGATCCCTGCGGTAGCGGTGGCGCGCCACCCACGCCTTCTCGAAGGTGCGGGAGGTCAGGTCTTCTGCCAGCGCGTGGTCGCCCACGCGGTAACGGAAGAAGTTCGACACCCGGGGCAACTGGTCCGCGTACAGCTCGTCCCAGTCCCCGTCGCGGGCCGGATCCAGCGCCCACAGCCTGCCGATCATCGCGTCGCCGATGGCCATCGTGACGGACTATACGCGGCCGCCCGCGACGTATCACATGGGCGCTCCAGGCCCCGAGCGTTCAGAGGCCGGGAACGATCTATTGTCCCCGCCCGCCAGCGCCGCCTGCCATTTCCGCTATACTCCGCGGCCGTCACTCTCTTGGGAGACCATCGTGCCTCGTTTCTATATCACCACCGCCATCGACTACGTGAACGGCAGCCCGCACCTGGGCCACGCCTACGAGAAGGTGCTGGCCGACGCCCTCGCGCGCTGGCACCGCCAGCAGGGCCATGCCACGTACTACCTGACCGGCACCGATGAACACGGCCAGAAGGTCGCGCGCACCGCGGCGTCGCTGGGGCTCGAGCCCAAGGCGTTCGTCGACCAGGTCTCGCAGACCTTCGTGAAGGCATGGGCCGCGCTCGACGTGTCGTATGACCAGTTCTTCCGCACGACCGACAAGCGTCACGAACTGGCCGTGCAGGAGCTGTTCCGGCGGTTGAACGATGCGCTGAGTCCCAAGACCGGTCAGCCGGTGCTCTACGAGGAGTCGTACGAGGGCCTGTACTGCGAAGGCTGCGAGGCGTTCAAGACCGAGAAAGACCTCGACGAGAACGGCGAGTGCCCGATCCATCACACGAAACCGAAGCAGGTACAAGAAAGCAACTTCTTCTTCCGGCTCTCGGAATACGACGAGGCGCTGCTCAAGCACCTCGAGGCGCACCCCGAGTTCATCCAGCCCGACTACCGCCGCACCGAGGTCATGAACGTGATCAAGGGCGGCCTGCAGGATGTGTCGGTGACGCGGCCCAACGTGCCGTGGGGCATCGCACTGCCGGACGAGATCGAAGGCAGTGCGGGCCACACCGCCTATGTGTGGGCGGATGCGCTGCTCAATTACCTGAGCGCTATCGGCTGGCCGGAGCGCAAGTACTCGCTGTGGTGGCTGGCGAAGCCGAATGAGACCGGCGGCCCCGCGGGCGCGCGCGCCGATGAGTTCGAGCGGCTCGATGGTCAGGGCAAGCCCGGCGCCGCATGGGCCGGTACGCGCGATCCGCAGTACACGAACGCGTTCCACCTGATCGGCAAGGACATCAGCCGCTTCCACTGCGTGCTGTGGCCCGCGCTGCTGCTGGCGGCGGGCATCCCGTTGCCGAGGCAGGTGTATATCCACGGCTTCATCTATGCGCGCGGCGAGCGCCTCTCGAAGACGCTCGGCAACATCGTCGATCCGGTCGAGCTGACGAGCAACTTCGGCGCCGATGCGGTGCGGTTCTACCTGCTCGACTCGTTCCCCACGGGCAAGGATGGCGAGTTCACGCTCGAACAGTTCGTGGAGCACTGCAATACGCATCTGGCGAACAAGCTCGGCAATCTTGCCAGCCGCACGACCACGCTCGTGCACAAGAACTTCGCTGGCCAGGCGCCCAGCGAATGGGCACCCGATGCGTTCACCGATGCCGGTGCGCGCGAAGGGCTCGATGCCGTGCTCGCCGCAGCGGCCAGCGCCGCGACCGAGGTGCCCAAGGCTTGGGCGGAGCTGCGCATCAATGAGGCGCTCGAACAGACGTGGCTCGTGGTCGAGCGCGCGAACGAGTTCGTCGACCGTACGAAGCCCTGGGAGTTGGCGAAAGATCCCGCGCGCCGCGCAGAGCTCGCCACCACGCTCTCGGCGTTGCTCGAGACGCTGCGGCTCGTGGCGATCTGGGCGTGGCCGGCCATGCCCAAGAAGTGCGAAGCGCTATGGACCACACTGGGGCTCGAAGGCTCGCCGGCGGCGCCGGGCGAGGGCGGTTCCGTGCCCGCCTACGGACCCACTGCGGAGCGCGCGATCGGCGAGACGAAGATCCTGTTCCCGCGCATCGACCTGAAAGCGCTGGCGGGTGAGGCCAAGGCTTGATCGACACGCACGTCCATCTGAGTGACAAGCGTTTCGACAAGGACCGCGAGCTCGTGATCGACCGCGCCCACCAGGTGGGCGTGAAGCGCTTCATCGAGATCGCGTACGCGCCCGAGATCATCACGCGCGCCTTCGCGTTGCAGGCCGAGCACCCCACGATCTCGCTGTGCGTGGGCATCCACCCGAGCGAATCCGGCCGCGTGCCGCTGGAATATCTGGGCGAGCTGCGCGATCACGCCCGGCATCCGCGCGTGGTGGCGATCGGCGAGACCGGCATGGACTTCTACCGCGACTATGCGCCGCGCGAAGCGCAAGAGGCGTGGTTCCGCGCCCAGTTGGCGCTTGCCGACGAGGTCGGCCTGCCGGTGGTGATCCATCAGCGCAGCGCGCTCGAAGACGTGATGAGCATCCTGGAGGCCGCGCGGCCCGCGGCGGGCGGCGTGCTGCACTGCTTCGACCAAGACGTGGCGACCATGCGCCGCGCCGATGCGATCGGCTTCAAGTTGGGCCTAGGCGGCGTGCTCACCTATGGCCATGAAGCGCTCGACGTCGCCGTGCGCGAAGCGCCCGAGCACATGCTGGTGCTCGAGACCGACGCGCCCTATCTGGAGCCCGAACCACGCTCGCTGCGCCGCAACGAGCCGTCGCTGCTGCCGCGCGTCATCCGGCGCCTGTGTGAGTTACGCGACTGGACACCCGAGCAGGCGATCGCGATCACCACCGCCAACGCGAAGGATCTCTTCCGCGCGGCTTGGTAGGCGGCGGGGGCGGATGCCCCGCCATCGTGCGTCCCGCACGTCGCATGTGCCCGATGCGTGCGTCCTGCAACGCGCGCATTCGCCGTCATATACGCGGGGCAGAGAATCACCTCGCGCGCTCAAGGTGGCCCCTCTCCGGCCGATGCTAGAGAAGCCATGACCATCCCCCCCATCGCTCCTAGCGCGACGGCATTCTTCGCGGCATCTGTGCTGTCGAGCGTGCTCTTGCTCACGGCGCTTCTCGCACGCGCGGTTCGCCGCTCGGAGCGCCAGGGCCATCAGCGCCGCGCCGCGGGGCTCTTCCAGCTGCTCCTGGGTCGCATGGCGGGCCATGTGCCGGCGGGCGAGCTCCTAGGTGCCGTGCGAGATGCTCAAGCCGAGAGTTACTGGGCGGCGATCGAAGCCATCACGTCCACACTGCGCCACCGCGAGCGCCGCGAGCTTGCACGCTCGCTCACGCGCAACCCGCACGCGCTCGCCGCGCGTTTCACGCTGCGCCACGACGACGACCCCGCGCGCCGCGAACAGGCCGCGCGGCGCCTGGGACTACTGCCCTCGCAGAAGTCGCGGCAGGCCCTGCGCCGCGCGCTCGTGAAGGGTCCGGAGTCCGTGCGCTTCACCGCCGCCCGTTCGCTCGCCGCGCACCGCGACCTGGCGTCGCTGGGCTGGCTCCTGCATCGCCCGGAGTTGCTGGCCTCGCGACCGATCCCCGCGCTCTCGGGACTCTTTCGTTCGTTCGGCCCCGGCGGCCGTGCGCTGCTACTGGCCGGCCTCGAGCATGGCGTGGCCGTGCCGCGCTTCGAATGCGCGATGATCGACGCGCTCGGCGTGACGCGCTGTTGCTCTGCGCGCGGCGCGATCGAAACGCGCCTGCGCAGCCCGCACGTGGAAGTCCGCGTCGCCGCCACGCGTGCAGTCGGACGTCTGGGCATGGGGGAATCGATCCCCGGCCTCATGCTATCGCTGACCGATCAGGCCTGGGCCGTGCGCGCGCAGGCCGCGCAGGCGCTCGGACGCCTGCAGGCCACGCCGGCGATCGAGCCGCTGCTCGAGCGCGTCTCGGACCGCTCGTGGTGGGTGCGCCATCACGCCGCGTACGCGTTGGCCACGATCGGCGCCGATGGCCGCGATGCGCTCTGCGAGCTGATCGTGCGCTCGCCCGACGCGTATGCACGCGAGATGGCGCGTGAGGCGCTGGACCACGCGACGCAGCGGCAGAGCGCGTAGGAGAAGCTCGGCCTCTGGCCGGCCCCAACACTTCACCGCGCTTTGTTCCCAGCGCCCGCACCCCTACACTGCGCGCATGTCAGGCCCCCGAGATCCCAAAGGCATGCGTCCGCACGCATCGAGTTATATCCGCGAACGCGCGTCCTCCGAGGGCAGCGAGTTGCGGCGCGTGAAGGACGCGCTGGCCGCGCGCGGATTGAGCCCGCGCAAGCGCTTTGGCCAGAACTTCCTCATTCGCGAAGACCTCTGCGAGCGCATCGTCGAGTACGCCCACCTGCACGACGACGACGTGGCGCTCGAGATCGGCCCGGGCGCCGGCGCACTGACGCCGCGTATCGCCCGCCGCGTGCGGCACCTGATCGCGGTCGAGAAGGACTTAGGCCTGGTCGAGTTCCTCAAGGAAGACCTGAGCGAGTTCCGCAACATCGACATCGTCGCCGCCGACTTCCTGGAGTTCGATCTCGCAGCGGCAGCCGCAGCCGCGGGCGCTGAGAAGCTCGTGGTCGTGGGCAACATCCCCTACAACGTGACCACGCCGATCCTGGAGCGGCTCTTCGACGCGCGAGCGGTCGTGCGCAGCGCGGTGCTGCTGGTGCAGAAGGAATACGCGCAGCGCCTGGCCGCCGCCGCCGACACGCCCGAGTATGGCGCGCTCACGCTGTTCGCGCGCTACCACTCACACCTCGAGCCCTTGATGACGCTGAAGGCCGCGAACTTCTGGCCCAAGCCCGACGTGGACAGCATGTTGATCCGCGTGCACCTGCGCGAGAGCCCGCCGGTGGACGCACCCGAGGCGCTGCTCTTTCGCATCATCCGCGCCGCGTTCCAGATGCGCCGCAAGCAGCTGGCCAACACGCTCGCCGGCGCGCTCGGCACCGACCGCGAACTCACCGAGAGCATCGGCCGCCAGGCGAACCTCGACCTGCGCCGCCGCGGCGAGACGCTCACGCTCGACGACTTCGCGCGCCTCGCAAGAGCCGCGGACAGCCGCGGCCTGACGGGTCCTGCGGACTAGCCCGGGCTAGGAGCCGCCGATCGTCACGACCGAAAGCAAACAGGCCGCGAGCATCAGCGCTCGCGGCCTGTCTGCGAATACCTTCGTCAGGCGCCGGCGGCAGGCTCGACGAACTTGTAGCCCACCTTGTGCACCGCGACGATGAACGGCTTCTCGAAGCCGTCGCCGAGCTTGCTGCGCAGGTTCGACACGTGCGTGTCGACCGTGCGGGTGGTGACTCCCAGTTCCTCGTCGACGCCCCAGATCTCTTCGAGCAATTCCTCGCGGCTCACGGTGCGGCCGCGATGTTCGATCAGGTACTTGAGCAGTTCGAACTCCTTGAACGAGAGCGCGACCTGATTGCCCGTCTTGTAGACCTCGCGTGGCTCGAAGCGCACTTCGACATCGCCGAACGTGAACGTGGTCGTGGCCGGCGTGCCGGTGTTCATCGGCCCGCGCGCGACCAGGCGCTTCACGCGCGCCATGAGTTCCTTGATGCTGAACGGCTTCGTCACGTAGTCGTCCGCGCCCATGTCGAAGCCCTTGAGCACATCGGCTTCGAAGTTGCGTGCGGTCATGACGAGCACCGGGATGTCGCGGTGACGCTGGCGCAGCTCCTTGAGAACGGTGAAGCCGTCCTTCTCGGGCAGCATGATGTCGAGCAACACCGCGTCGGGCTTCTGCTTGAGCGCGAGCTTGAGGCCTTCCTGACCATTCTTGGCGGTCAGGACGTCGTAGCCCTCATAGCGGAAGTTATGCGCTAGGCCGTCGAGCAGGCCTTCTTCATCCTCGACGATCAGGATCCTCTTCATCTGCATTCTCCCGGGGCTGCGGCCCCATGATGCCCGGTGGGCTTCAGGCTCTCGGGGAGCCATTCGGTTCGGTCCAGATCGGGATCAACAGCGTGAAGATGCTGCCTTCGCCCGGCGTACTTGCGACTTCCACACGTCCATGATGCGCCCGGATGAGTTGCTCCACAAGGGAAAGGCCCAATCCGGCGCCCTTCACCGTATGCACCAATCCGGTCTCGACACGGGCGAACTTATCGAAGATGCGTTTCTGGTCTTCTGCGTCGATTCCGATGCCTCTATCACTTACGGAGATGCCGACCATTCCGTCCCTCTCACTGGCCCAAAGCCGCACTTCTTTACGTTCCTTGGAATACTTCATGGCATTGTCCAATAGATTGAGCAGGCAGTGCTGGATGGCGATGGGGTCCGCCTTCACCCGGGGCAGGGCCTCGGGCACGTCCACGCTATAGACGAACCCACCGTCCTCCAGCCGCAGGCGGAAGCTCTCCATGGCCATCGACACCACGTCCGGCACGCTCACGGACGTGAGCCGCAGGGTCTTCTGGCCGGATTCCAGGCGGGAGAAGTCGAGGATGTTGTCGACCAACTGTGCCAGGCGGTCGCTCTCGCGAAGGATGGTGCGCAGGTATTTATCCCCCTCCTCGGGGGTTCGGTAGCGCCGCATCTCGAGCGTCTCGACCGCCAATTTGATCACTGCTACCGGGGTCTTGAGTTCGTGCGTGACGTTCGAGACGAAGCTCGACTTCACCTGCACGAGCTCGATCTGCCGCAGGATGTAGCGCACGCCGATCGCCGTCGACGCGAGCATCACCAACGTGAGCAACGCGATGAGCGAGACCTCGACGATGACGAACCGGCCGGCGAGTGAGACCGGCGCCTGCGCAGTGGGCGTCACGTGCACGCGATAACCCTCGAATGGTCCGGTCATCTCGGCACCGCGCGTGACCGGCGCGCGCGCGGGATCGCGCACGCGGCCCACCTCGTTGCCCTGCGTGTCGTAGACCTGCACGCACAGATAGCGTGTGGATTCGATGCCGCCATACATGCGTGGGCTGCTGCTCAGGCGGTCGCGCACGACCGTTGCGAGCCGCGTGGCGATGAACGCGCGCGGGTTGAACCACCAGCCGCCGGCGCCGGTGACTTCGCCATCGGGCCCTCGCAACACCACGGCGGCGAAGGGATGCTGGTGACGGCCGGTGGGATCGTCGCCGTAGAGCAGCATGTTCGACTCGACCATGATCACCGAGAGGCCGGCCATGTCTTCGACCGGCACGTAGTGCGGCGCCTCGAACTGCCGCGAGCGCGACGCGAGTGCCGCCAACAGCGCCGGGCGATCGCCGCCCTCGTGCGCGACGCCCTCGGCGGGCACGACGGCGTCGCGGAGCTGCGCGATCAGCTCCTGTTCGAAGGCCTCGGTGATCTTGCCTTCGACATAGCCGCAGTAGCGCGTGTTCTCAGCCTGCACCTCGCGCGCCACGCGCAACGTGAGCAGCGTCGCGAACGCGGCCAGGATGAGCGCCGGCACGGCGACGGCGCCGACCAGCAGCCCCAACTTGCGCTGGCGCGACTTGGTGAGGGTGGCGAGGCGTTCGAACAGGGTCACGTTCATGAGCCTACACAAGGGGTGGCTGGAATTGCGACGGGCCGGCCTGTTTTCACAGACCGGCCCGGTTCGCGAGCTTGCAGCTCGCGAGCGAAGTTCAGCTCTTCACGCGGGCGGCCATCTGGCCCGCGGTCATCGTGTGGATCTTCGAGACGATGTTGCGGTCTGACGAGGTCATGAGCACCTGGCAGCCGCTGTTGATGTTCACGATCTCGCGGGTCATCTTGCCGCTCGCGAGCGCGCCGCGCAGCTGCTTGCAGTCGGAGCAGAGCTTCCCGTCGCCGCTGAGCGCCGCCATGATCTTCTCGTTGTGACGGGCGACGGCCTGCTGAAGCGAGCGGATCGCCTCGGAGTTGTCGGCCGTGTAGACCAGCATCGCGCCATTCTTGAGCGAGACGACCTGCTGATGCGCACCCGTCGCGCGCACGTCGTCTTCGCAGCTCGCGATGTCGACGCAGGCACCGCAGTCCGCGTGGTTCGCCATCTGGTGCGCATCGCACTTGGCGCCGGCCGCCATCGCCGTGGCGCTACCATGCATCGCGCAGGAGGCGCCGGGCTTGGAGGAAGCAGTCGCCGAGGCATTGCCCATGCAGCAGCCGTCTTCCTTCTCCTTGGTAGCCTTCGTGGCGGCCTTCGTGGCAGACGCGGCCGAGGCCGTCGTGCCGTGCATCGCGCAACCGGCGTTGGCCGCGGTCGCGGTCGTCTTCATGCCGGCGTGCATCGGGCAGTTGGCGGCCGAGGCGGCGGTGGCGCCCTTGGCACACTGCACCTTCATCGCGGCGGTGCACTGCGCAGCCATGGCGGCCGAGCAGGCCTTGTTCATGCCGGCGGTGGAGGCCGAAGTGGCAGTCGTCTTGCCGGCCCCACAACAGTCGGCGTGAGATGCCGCAGCCGCCGTCTTGTCGTCGGGACAAGCCAAGGCGAGGGATGCGGCGAAGGCGGTGGCAGCAAGAGCAAGGGCGAGGAGTCGAAGCTGCTTCATCACCAACCTCCCGGAAAGGTGGTTCGTGTCGCCCTGGAGTAGGGCAGCACCGTTCATGAGCATAGCATCGGCAACAGGGACAAGAAGCGTGTCATTGGTGTTACCGACCCGTGTCAATGAAGTGCAAAAGCTCCCGGCTAGCGGTTCATGAATGGAGTGGGATACTGTGGCCCCTCCGCCATGCCCAAGCGCCGCGCAGCTTCCCGATCCGGTCGCACGCCTCTCATCTTAGGCGCGCTGGCCGCTCTCGCCCTGATCGTGTTCCTCGGGGGCGAGCTCTTCGCGTTCCTGGACTCCGACACCGGGCGGCTACGCCTGTACCGCCACCTGCACCTGGGAGAGCGGGCGCAGATCACCCGCATCGTCGGCAAGTACCTGCACGGCGCGCTGGCCGCCGCGCGCGTGCCTGCCGGCGCGCTGACCGAAGAGCCCGGCGCCGCCCAAGGCGCACAAGTCCGCTGGCGCCTGACGCTGCCCCGTGATGGCGCGCCCATGCAGGTGAACTACGCGATCACCCGCGAACTGGCGCAGGCCGGCGCCGAGGTGATCTCGGGGCACGAGCAGGTCGGCGAGGCCGGCGCGCTCACCGTGCGGCTGCTCGTTGGATTGCCGAACCTTCCCACGCATGAGGTGCTCATCAGCCGCCCGGGTCGCCCGCGCGAAGATGAGGCCAAGCGCGAGGCGCGGATCGCCCTCGTGCTCGAAGGCCTGGGCGACGACGCCGAAGCCACACGGATCGCGCTGGCGATCGCCGCGCCCACCGCGGTGATCGCGCCAGCGATCGGCGATGGCCACGAAGCACTCATGCGCCAGGCGCGCAGCCAGCACCACGAGATCGTGCTCGCGGTCCCCATGGAGCCCGAGAACTACCCGAAGGTGAATCCCGGCACGGGCACATTGCTTGTGAGCATGCACCGGGACAGGATCGTGAACGAGGCACGAAAGTTCATCCGCGGCGGCGGCGAGCTGGTGGCGGCCTCCAATCTCTACGGCAGCTTCGCCACCCAGGACGAACCGTTCATCACCGCTTTCTACAGCGTGCTCAAGGATGCGGGCCTACCGTTCCTGCACCTGCACCCGGTCGCGCGCTCGGTCTGCAAGCCGCTCGCTTCGCAACTGGGCGTGGCGTATGACGAGCCGGAGTTCGCGCTCGACGCCGAAGCGCGCCTTAAGAAGAGCGACGCGATCGAGAAGACGTGGAAGCAGGTTCTTTCCTACGCCGGGCGGCGCGGCCATGCGATCGTCGTGGTGCGCGTGACGCCGATGAGCGCCAAGTGGCTGCAGGGCGCCGTGACCGAGCAGGGTCTGCAAGGCGCCCAGCTCGTGCCGCTCTCGAGCCTGATCCATCACCCGAGCGAGCATTGAGCATTCCAACACTGGCGCGAACGCGCGCTCGTGTTATGTTGCGCGCCCATGGAAAACGGACAGGGAGTCCCTCTCGATCTTGAACTCGCGAGTCGCCGCGAGTGGTTGATCACCGATGGCGCGGGTGGCTACGCGGCTGGCACGGCCTCGGGCGCGCCCACGCGCCGCACGCACGCATTGCTCGCGGCCGCGGGCCCGCACGGCGCGCTGACGTCGCTGCTCATGCGCTTCGAAGAGAAGTTGGTCGTGAACGGCGTCACGCACGACCTGTCGGCAGCATTCACCACACGTCCGGGCGCGCCGCTTCAGAGCCGCGCCGGTGCGCTGGCCGATCTCGAGAGCTTCACGGTGGAGCCATTCCCGGTCTGGCGCTGGCGCTTCGGTGACACGCGTATCGAGCGCAGCTTCCGCCTGATCGAGGGCCACCAAGCGCACATCGCCACGTGGCGGTTGCTCGAAGGCTCCGAGGCGCGCATCAGCGTCGCCCCGCTGCTCACCTCGCGCGCGCCCTTCGCGCTGCTGCGCGAGACGAACGATTTCCGCGGCGCTGCGCATGGCATCCCGGGCCGCGTGCGCATCACCACGTTCGGCGACGACTCCGTGACGCTCTGGCACAACGGCGCGTTCCTGCCCGCGCGCGGCTGGGCCAAGGGCTTGGCCTATCCGCTCGAGCGAGGCGGCATGGACGGTGGCGAAGCCAACATGGCCACGCCAAGCGAAGACGCCTACCTGCCCGGCTGGGTGCAGGCGTTGCTCTCGGCGCCGGGTCAGGCGCTGCACGTGGTGCTCTCGCCCGAGGAATCGCTGTTCCGCGCGCTGGCCACCGAAGGCCGCCTGGGCACACCGCCCGCGCAGACGCTGGCCGATTGCACCGCGGCGCTCGAGCGCAACACGCGCGAGCGCCACAGTGCATGGCGCCGGCGGGCGCTGGCGGGCGCCGATCTCACCGCGCGCCAGGCCGCTGCCGCTCACGGCGGCGCCGATGAGTCGCTCGCGCGCCGCAGCGAACCCTTGGTGCCCGAACACGACGTGCTCACGCGCGCGCTCTCGGCCGACCTGCTGGACGGCCTCGTGCGCCGGCATGGCCGGGTGACCGCGGTCGCCGCGTGGCCCGAGGGCCTGGAGCGCGGCAGTGCGGCCTTGCGCGCCGCGTGCGCGCTGGTCACCTTGCGCGCCTTCGAGCCGGCGCGGGCGATCGCGCGGGGCTACATCGAATACCTGGACGAAGGTTTGGCGCCGCAGACGTTCGATCCCATCGACGGCACGCCGATCTATGGAGACCCCGAGCCCTCGCTGTGGCTCGTCTACCTGGTCGACCTGCTCGCGCGCCGCCAGGGTGTGGCCGCCGAGGACGCGTTTCTTCGCGATACCGCGTGGCCTGCGCTCGAGGGCGTGCTCCAGCACCTGCGCCAAGGCTCGCGCCACGGCGTGCGCTGCGATCGCGACGGCCTGCTGTGGTGCGGTGAAGGCGATGCCGCGTGCGCCAAGGCCGGGCTCAACGCACTTTGGTACCGTGCGCTCATCGGCATGGCACAGCTGGGCAAGCAGCTCGGCCGCCGCGAGAACGCCGCGTTCTACATCGCTTGGGCGCACGAGCTGCAGCGCCACTTCAGCGAACGCTTCTGGGACGAACAGGCGGGTTCGTTGTATGTCGCACTCACCTCGCAGGGCCCGGTGCGCGGGATCACGCCCGAACAGCTCTATGCCGCGCGCATGGCGCCGTCTCTGCTGGAGCCCCGCAAAGCGCAACGCTTGGTCGACACGATCGAGGCCGAGTTGTTCGCGCACGACGCGGACCCGCGCCAGATGCACGAATGGCTGGGGCCGTGGGCTTCGGGCCTGCTGCGTGCGCACGAGCGTTCTGCGCACGCGGAGACGCGCGTGCGCGAGCGCTTCGAGTCGCTCGAGCGCCGCATCGCCGAGCAGGAGCGCCTGCCGGGAACCGGCAATACGCGCGTGCGGCCCGTGCTCGCTTCCGCCGAGATCCTGCGCGTGTGGATCGAGGACGTGAGCCGCTCCGACGCCGCGCTCGTCACCGCGAGCTGAAGGTCGCAGGGATGATTCGCGCTTGCCGCGACCACCCGAGCAAGGCAACGTCGCTCACCGCCCGCTGACGACACCGTTGGAGACGCCGATGCCGCGAGCCCTCTTGCGCCTCATCCCCACGCCGCGACAACTCCCTGGGTTGCTCGCGCTCTTCGTGGGTTGGATCGTGCTCGCGAAACTCGGCTTGCTCATGCCGTTCATGAGTGGCCAGGCCTCGCCCATGTGGCCGGCCACGGGGCTCGCGATCGCTGCGGTCTGGATCTGGGGAGACGCCCTCTGGATGGGCGCAGCGCTCGGGGCATTCGTCGTCGGCTGGTTCGACCACGGGCCTTCGGCCTTCCTCTTCGGCACCGCGCTCGGCACCGGCCTCGAAACGCTGGTTGCGTTGTGGCTGCTGCGGGCCACGGGCTTTCGCGGCGACTTCGCGCGCGTGAACGATGTGATCGCGTTGATCGCGGTCTCGATCGTCGCCGGCTTCGTGAGCGCGGCGGCAGGCGTGACGAGCATGCACGCCGCCGGCATGGTCCACGACCCGCAGGTCGCCCAGGCGATGCGCGTGTGGTGGGTGGGCGACTTCATGGGCGCCCTCGTGGCTGCGCCGCTCGTGTTGCTGGCCGCCCGCTACGAGCCGCGCGTGGACCGGCTGTCGCGGGCCCTCGAGATCTTCGCACTGATCGTGCTGTTCGCCACCGCCAGCGTGCTCATGTGCCTGCGCAGCGCCAACAGCGGCGGCGTGCCATACCCGCTGGCCTTCCTGTTCTTCCCCGGGATCGTCTGGGTGGCACTGCGCTTCGGCCCGCTGGGCACCGCACTCACCAACGCGCTCATCACGCTGGCCGCCGTGACCGCGACGCTACTGGGCTTCGGCCCCTTCGTGATCGGCAGCGCGGTCGCCAGCATGCTCGTGCTGCAGAGTTATCTCGCCGTGCTATGCCTGACGGGCCTCACGCTCGCGGCCGTCATCGCCGAGCGAGAGACGGCCGCAGCATCGTTGCGCGAACGCGAACGCGAATTGCGCGCCGCGGCAGCGGACCTCCATGCCGTCGTGCAGTCGGTGCCCGACCGTTACCTGTGGGTCGACGTGGAGCGCGGGATGGTGCGCCGGCGCATGCAAGCCGGCGCCGACCAGCCGCTGCCACCAGACGGCCTGAGCGTGAGCCAGGTCCTGCAGCCCGAGATCTCGGGGGCCGTTCGCGAAGCATGCGAGCGGGCGCGGCGCACGGGCGAGGTCGTGTCGATCGAGTACACGAGCGAGGAGTTCGGCGAGGCGCGTCATCACGAGGCCCGGCACGCGCCGCTGCCTGACGGCGCCGTGCTGATCATCGTGCGCGACCTGACCGAACAACACCGCTTGCATGAGCGTCTGCAGCAATCCCAGAAGATGGAGGCGGTCGGCCGCCTCGCCGGCGGCGTGGCGCACGACTTCAACAACATGCTCACGGCCATCCGCGGCTATGCCGACCTGCTCAGCGATTCGACCGCGCACGACCGTGCCGCGCAAGGCTGGTCGGCGGAACTGCTCAAGGCCATCGAGCGCGCCTCGACGGTCACTCGCCGGCTGCTCACGCTGAGCCGCCGCCAGGTGGTGAGTGTGCGGCCCTTCGACATGTCGGCGCTGGTCGAGGATATGGGCGACATGCTGCGGCGCCTGGCGACCGAGCGCATCTCGCTCGCGATCGACACCGGCGGCCGCGAGCACTGGGTGACCGGCGACCAAGCGCAGGTCGAGCAGGTGATCGTGAACCTGGTCGTGAACGCGCGTGACGCCATGCCCGCTGGCGGCACACTGCGCCTGCAGCTGGACGCCGAGGTGGTGGACCCCGATCACTGGAACGCCCCGCCGCGTCTGAGCGCCGGCACCTGGGTGCGGCTGCGCGTGATCGACGAAGGGCAGGGCATGGACGAGGCCACGCTGTCACGCGCGTTCGAGCCGTTCTTCACCACCAAGGGCCCCGAACAAGGCTCGGGTCTGGGCCTGTCGATCGTCTACGGCATCATCCATCAGGCCGGCGGGGAGATCATGGTCGCGAGCGCGGTCGGCCGCGGCACGACGGTCTCGGTTTACCTCAAGGAGTCCGCGCCGCTGCGCGAGCGCGTGGCGCCGCAGGTCGCGACCACGGCGCCGGGCGGACGCGGCACCGTGTTGCTGGTCGAGGACGAAGCCATGGTGCGCGGCGTCGTGCTCGCCACGCTGCGCCGCGCGGGGTACCAGGTGATCGAAGCAGCCGACGGCATGAGCGCACTCCAGCTCGCGAAGTCCGCTGAGACGATCGATCTGTTACTCACCGACATCGTGATGCCGGGCCTGAACGGCCGCGAGGTCGCCGACCGCCTGCGCGCCTTGCGCCCTGGCCTGCGCGTGCTCTTCATGTCGGGGTACGCCGACCACGCGATCTTCGGCGCGGAATCCCTGGGCCCCGAGACGCCCTATCTCGCCAAGCCATTCACCGCGAGCGAGCTCCTGAGCCGCATCCAGCAGACCCTCGACGCCCGGATCACTGTCACCCTAGTGTGACTTCCCGGCCCAAGGGGTGCCACTTTAGGCACACCGGGTGACAGAATGCGTGCGAATTCGAAACCAGCACCCGCTCCACATCGATCCCGCCGAACTCCCGCACCCACCGCCATACACTTGCCCGAACGTCAGTTGCACCACCTTCGCGCCGCATCCCCATCGCCCCCCGCGCCACGGGCACGCGATATGCACGTATTTGCCGCCGAGCAGGTTCTGCGCATGGGCGCACAACGAGGAACCCGCTCGGGGCTCGTACCCTCTGCAAAGCAGGCCCCCGGTGCGGCAACACTGGGAGCGCAAGCCTTCCCGATGACGAACGCCGCGGAAGCCGAACGGCTCCCGCGGCGTTTCGTCTGAAGTGCCCACCCGGGCAGACGCGTCAGTGATCCACGCGCGCCCCTAGTTGTTGGCGATGATCTTGGCGCCGAGCGCCTGGCCGCCGGCACCGCCGACGAAGCCCTTGGCGAAGACGGTGTAGATCTTGCCTGCGGTCAGCACGACACCCGGAAGCGGCAGGACCACCGTGCTCGTGCCCGCCAGGCGCACTTCCAGGTTGTACGTGCCGGCGTCGACCGGCGTGAAGGCCGAGTAACCCTTGAACGTCTTGTTCGCGAACAGCACCGGACCGGAGGTGACCGCCACGTCGACCGCGGGCGCGTTCGGCGAGAGGTGCACGAATCGCACATGCGCCTTCCCGGAAGCCGGCGCGGTGAGGTCGTCGGTCAGCACGATCGCGCCGATCTTCGAGACCGAATCACACGCGAAGACGCTGTAGTTCGATCCGCCCGTGAAGGGAAGGTCGGCATTGATGACCGTGGAGCTCGTGCCCGTCACGTTCACCTTGATGTTGCGCGTACCGCTCGTGACGCCGAGATAGGCGGTATTGCCCGGGAAGGCCAGGTTGGTGCCGGCGACGGTGTTGTCGACGAGCAGATCGACACCCGGGGCATCGGGCGAGGCGTGCACGACCATGACTTTGGCCTGGAGCACCGGAGCGACCGGGTTGCTCTTCTTGCTGTCGCAGCTCACGAGCGCGAGAGCGGCGACCATCGCCAGGGTGACCATCGAGAAACGGACGATTCGGACCATGTTGTCCTCCGCGTGGATCGGCGCCCGGCTCGCTGATCGAATGCCTGCTTTCGATGAACGAACCAGACAGGGTGGGTGCAGCATCGGGCGTTTGGATGAACACGCGGCCCGAACTGATTCGATATTTGAAGCGTTATTGAATAGATTACGAAGCATTGACGAACAGTCGGATGAAGACGCGCGCAACCGGCTGCCTTCTCGCACATCGAAGCCTGCGATAGTTTGGGTAGGTCACAGGATCCTCCGCGGCCCGGCACACGAGTTGTTGCCGCTTTCGAATGCCGCCTTGGCGCAACAACTTGGAGGGAGATACCGGGATGCCGCGCAGACCGAGCAGCGACGCGCCGGGCCCGGGGTTGTTGTCGATCGGGGCGCTTGCCACTGCAACCGGGATCCCCGCGCAGACCCTGCGCACGTGGGAACGGCGCTACGGAGCGCTCGAGGCGACACGAAAGCCGTCGGGGCACCGCCTCTACCCGGTGAGCCTGGTCACGCGGTTGCGCAAGGTCGTCACCCTGCTCGAGCGCGGGCATCGGCCCGGCGAGGTCCTGATGCTCACCTCCAGCGAGCTCGATCCCCTGCTGGCACTCGCACCCGAGGGTGCCACAGAGTCCGCGCGCGCGAACCGCACCGCGCCCGCGGGTCTTGCTCCGGGCGACTCCGGCGTGGACGAATTGATGCGCGCAGCCCAGCAACTCGACCGCGCTTCACTGCTCGCCCTGCTGAGGGAGCGCTGGACCCGGCTCGGTCCGCTGGAATTCCTCGAAGAATGTGCCGGCCGCCTGATGATCGAGATCGGGGCCGCGTGGCGGGCCGGATCGTTCGAGATCCGCCACGAACACTTCGCCACGGCCTGCCTGGCGGGCTTCCTGCGCGAGGTCCGGGAACCGTTCGACCGGCAGGCGCGAGGCGCACTGGTGATCACCGCCATGCTGCCCGGTGATATCCACGAAGGCGGCGTGCTCATGTCGAGCGTCCTCCTGGCCGTCCGGGGCTGCCGTGTGCTCAATCTGGGTACCGACATCCCCATCGAACAGCTTGCGGCAGCGGCTCGTGAGCGTAGCGCCGATGCCGTCGCGCTGAGCGTGTCGTCCGCCGTCGCGCCGCGGCGCGCAGCGAGTGGCGTCACGAAGCTGCGCGCCTTGCTGCCGAGGAGTACCGCGCTGTGGGTCGGCGGCGGCGGCGCCCCGAAGCCCTCACGAGGCGTGCGGTGTTTCGCGACACTCGCCGACTGGGACCGGATGCTGGCGGCAATGGCCTGAGCGGCCGCCCCGCTGGTGCGGGGCGGCGCCCGCTAATGCTTCGTCGTGTCGGGCGGAACGGGCGCAGGCGCAGGCGCGGGCTTCTTGCGGCCGAAGAAGCCGTCGAGCAATCCGCCCGCCGCCTTCTTGAGGCTGTCCTTCACCGCCTGCACGTTCGGCGCCTTGTGCGTGCTGTCCGCGCCGCCCATGCCCAACTTCTCGGCGAGCGCCTGCTGCGCCGCCGCCCGCGTGTCCGCAGCAAGCTTGTCGCGCTGCGCCGTGAGCGCCGCCGAAGCGCGCCCCGCGAGGCGATCGCGCATCGCGCCCGTATCCCAGGCGATGTGCGGCGACTTCGCATTGCCCGTCACCCGAAGGTCGAGCAGCACGCGCCCCGCATCGTCGGCCAGTGCGCCCACGGCGAGCGCCGACTTCGCGTTCAGCGCCGCGACCGCGTCGGGCGGGAGCGTCACGCTCACCGCGTAATCGAGCGCACCGTCAAAGCCCACAGCGCCCGCGAGCTTCCATTCGCCCGCAGAGCCGTTCAGGTTCACCGGATCCGTGATCACGCGGCCCTGCTCCACGCGCAGCGGCAGCTTCAGGTCCCGGAAGCGCACCTGCTTGAGCGCCGGCACCTTGACGAAGCTCGCGAGCGCCTCGAGCGCGGGGCCTGGGCCCAGCTGGCCTTCGCTCAAAGAGGCGAGGCCCACGAGCGTGAGCGTGCGCACAAGATCCTTGGGCTCGTTGCCTGCGCCCGAGAAGTCCAGGTTGGTGCTCAGCGTGCCCTGCACCAGATCCTTGGCCGGGGTCCAGGCCGACAGCAGCGCATTCGCCTGGACGTTCTGCACGAGCGTCTTGAGCGCATAGGCCGGCTTGCGCGTATCGGACAGGTCGAACTTGGCGCTGCCCGCGATCGTACCGCCGTAGCCCGACAACGAGAAGCGCGGCGAGTCGAGCCGCGCGGGCGCCAACGTCACGTCGGCCACCACATTCGACACATCGAGCTTGCCTTGGCGCAGCCGGCCGATCGCGACCTTGCCGCCGCCTGCCGCGTTCGGCAGGAACGGCGCGCCCGGCGTGGTGGGCAGGAGCTCGGCCAGATCCAGATACGGGCTGCGGAAGTCGAACGTCACGCCCGCCGGCGCCACGGCGCCCGGCTTGCCCATGAGGGCGAGCGGGTGCGTGATGCGCGCATCGAGCGTGAAGGAACTCTTGCCGGCCGTGGCGGTGAGCTGCTTGGCCGAGGCAGACGTCTGCGCGAACACGACGGTGCCATTGATGCCGGTGATCTTGCTGGGCAGGTCGGCTTTGGTCACGCTCACCTCGCGCAGGACCGCGGTGCCATCCATCAGGAAGGAGTTGGGGTCCGCAGCGCGGCCGCGGCCCTGCACGTCGACGCGCGTGTGGCCGCTGAGTGTGGCGCCCTGCGTGCCGCCGGGCACCATGGGACCGACGGCGGCAAGGTCCAGGTCGCCGGTGAGCGCGAACGCGATCAGCGGATCGCCCAGATGCGTCGCGAGCATGCGCGCCGTGAGCGGCTGGCCCGCCACGCTCGCACGCACGTCATGCACGTTCACGGTATCGGGCGCGAAGTCCGCGCGCAGGGAGAGGTCCTTGACCTCGGCCGGCGCGCCGGCGTAGCGGAAGCCCGCATCGGCCAGCGTGAGCCAGCCGCGAATGCTGGGCATGGCAGCCGGGGCGCCCGCGGCCGGGGCCGCACCGCGCAGCCCAAGATCGAATGCCAGTTTGCCGCGCCCGCCGATGCCCTTCACCGCCGGCGCATCGGCCACCGCGACCCAGCTCAGCACGTCGGCCAGATCCACTTGCGAGCCGGTCGCACGCAGGTCGTAGCGCGGATGCGTGGTCACGGCATCGATGCGGCCAGAAAGTTTCAGCGACGTCTTACCCAGCTGCAGCGCCAGCTTCTCGAGCGCCAGCCGCTGCGTGGGCGCGTCGTACACGCCGTCGTGCTCCAGATGGAACACGAGCTTGGCAAGGCCTTGCTGCAGGTCGCTTGCGCGCGCCGCGCTCATGGAACCCCAAGCGAGGTCGCTGACCTCGGTGCTGCCATGCGTCTGGATGCGTTTGCCGCCTTGCTGCGTGGCGAGGCTCATGTCGGCCTTGATCGCGAACGCCGTGCGCGAGTCCGCACGAGCGTTGTCGAGCAGCACGCGGCCGCCCGTGATGCGGAAGCGCCGGATGTCCAGGTCCAGCGCAGGCGCCGGCGCGTTGGCGGCCGCCGGCGGCTGCGGCTGCATGATGTCATCCAGGTTCGTGGTGCCGTCGGCGCGCTGCAGCACGTGCAAGGCGGGCTGTTCGATGAGCAACTGCTGCACCTTGAGCTGGTGAGAGAAGAGCGCGAACACATCCAGGTCCAGGTCCAGCGCGTCGGCGCGAAAGGCGCTGCCATGCGCGAACCCGCCCGGCTCCGCCAACTCGAGCCGCGTCACCGCCAGGCGCACCGGTGGCCACAGCCGCAGCGACGCGTCGACGTAGCGCACGTCGCGGCGCATGACGTGATGCAACTGTTCGTCGATCGACGCGCGCAGCTTCGCGGGCGGGAAGATGAGCGCGAGTGCGGCCCAGGCCACGGCGATGAGGAGCGCGGGGACCGCAATCAGCCAGGCCCAGACCGGCAGCCGACGCGAAGTGACGTTTGATACTGTGGCCATGAGCGGCCTCCGAGGGCGGCACGTTCCGGGAGCTGGGGAGTTTGGCTGCATCATGCCATAAGGGCGCGCCGCCCGGCCCCATGCGAGCGGGTTGTGGACGAAGCCCCGTGGCCTGCGTAGAGTCGCCGCCCTATGACCCCTCCCGCATCTGCGACCCTCGCGCTGCTGAGGCAGCACCGGCTCGTCTCCGTGATCCGCGCCGCCACCCCCGACGCCGCCTATGGCGCCGCGCTCGCGGTGATCCGCGGCGGCATCCCATTTGTCGAGATCACGTATTCGGTGCCCGACGCGCCCAGTGTCATGGCGCGGCTGCGCGACTACGGCGCCGAGATGGGTGGCGTTGCGGATAGCAGCGTGGGTGGCAGCGTGGGTGGCATCGTGGGCGCGGGCACGGTGCTCACCGCCGCCGAAGCGCATGCGGCGCTTGATGCGGGCGCGCGGTTCTTGATCGCGCCCAATTGCAGTCCGGCGGTGGCGCAGGTCGCGCGCGAGCGCGGCGTGCTCTATTGCCCCGGCGCATACACGACCACCGAGATCATCGCCGCCATGGATGCCGGTGCGCATATCGTGAAGGTGTATCCGGTCGGCGTCGCGGGCGGCCCCGCGTACATCCAGGTGATCCGCGACCCGCTTCCGAACGTGCCCATGCTCGCGGCAGGCGGCACGAACCTGGAGAACTGCACGGCGTTCCTCGACGCTGGCGCGCAGGCGATCGGCCTGGGCGCCGCTCTCGCGGATCCCAAGCTCGCGCTGGCTGGCGACTTCGCGGCCATCGAAGCACGAGCGAGGGCCTTCGTCGCGCGCGTTGCGCCTTACGCATCGCCGGGCCCCGGCGCATGACGGCGCGCCGATGGCGGGCCGCGCTCCTCATGGCGCTCACCATCACGTTGTTCGCCGGTGCGCGGCCCCACTCCGCGCGCGCCGATACGCGCGAATGGAGCAGCGTGAACGTGGCGGTCGAGGAGGAAGACGATGAGAACTTCCTGGACCACTACCTCTCGCGCGCGCCGGTGCAGTGGCGCGACACGTGGGAACACAGCACCGGCGGCCTGCGCATCGAACAGGGCTGCCTGACCGCGGGGATCTGGTATCAGCAGAACGACTTCAAGGCCCGCGCGCCCTTGGGCGCACACCCGTATCTGGATCTGGCGTGGCAGCAGCGCACCGACGATGAGCGCGCGTACGAATATCTGCAGCTCGACTTCCGCTTCCCCACACACGCGCATGGTGTATTCGGTGTGCGCTTCCGCCCGAGCTACGACAAGAGCCAGCAGGACTTTGCGGCGCTGTGGGACTACGGCGATGGCGCGTCCCCGCTACAAGTGCAGGCGTCCTTCACCGTGCGCGACATGTTCAACAAGCTCTGGGCGTTCCGCCAGACCGTCGTCGGCGGGCATGCAGAACCCTATCGCGCACATCCGTTCGAGCCGGGGATTCACGTGGTGTCCCGTGGCGCGCGACATCGCGTGGAGTTCGAGAGCGCCTGGCTCACGCCCTCGCGCAAGAAGGTGTTCGATCCGCTCACGGACGCCGATGGCCAGTTCTCGCTATGGGGATCACGCGCGACTCTGCTGGGCGTGCAGGCGTTCGGAGACTGGGAAGGCGAACTCCGCGGAGCAAACGAGCAGGTACTGAGCGCCACCGAGTTCGCCGGAACGCCCGGTAGTGGCCGCGTGTTCCGCCGCCGCTGGACGGGCGAAGTCGCCGTGCGCCGCCACCTGACGCCGGCGCTGTTCGCCGAGGCACGCTGGCTGTATCAGGATCGCTCCCAAGATTGGCAGCCTCCAGCCGGCCCAGCGAGCTTCCGCGCCTACGACCGCATGCCCGCGCTCGAACTGGACTGGACCATGAAACCCGATATGGTCTGGCGCGTCGGTGCGCTCTATAACCGGATCGCGATCGACCTCGACGGGCGCCAGCAGTACTTCACCTACGGCGCCCGTAAGGAATCCCGTGCCTGGATCGGCCTGCAGGCACGATTCGGACGTGTGCAGGTACAAGGCATCGAAGGTATCGAACTCGATGCCGAGCCCTACCCCGTGACTTTTCATCACGACAAGGGGTTCCTGTCCCTGCAGACCACGTTCTGAAGTGCAGCAAAGAAGGCCGCAAGATCCCCCTCGCAGAAAGGAATCGCCATGAAGGGTTTCATGGACTTCCTCAAACAGACGAACGCGCTCGCGCTCGCCATCGGTGTGATCATCGGTGGTGCTGTCGGCAAGGTCGTCAGCTCGCTCGCAGGTGACATCCTCATGCCGCTCATCTCTCTGGCGCTGCCGGCCGGCGACTGGCGTGAAGCGAAGATCGCTCTCACTCACAAAGCAGACGGATCGATCGACAAGGCGATCGCCCTCGGAAGTTTCGGCGGCGCGATCGTGGACTTCGTCATCATCGCGTTCGTCGTGTACATGGTCACGAAGAACGTGATGAAGCCCGCACCCGCAGCCCCGGCACCGGCGACGAAGAATTGCCCGGAGTGCACGGAAGCTGTCCCGGTTGCCGCGAAGCGCTGCAAGTTCTGCGGCAGCGCCGTCTAGACATTCTCAAAGACGCTTCATCACGGGCCCCGGTGGAACCCCCCCGCCGGGGCCCGTTGCGTTTCCGGTGACCTCACGGCGCCCGCGCGTGGAATAACCGCGCGGCCACGGCGTAATGGCTCAGGGACCCGCGCCGATCCGGCACCGGCCCCGGCACCCCTGCCGCGTCGCGCCGGAGGAGCTCCGCCCGCGCGAACGACTCCCCGGAGCGCGCTCGTGCGCGAGCGCCCACGCGAGGTGGATCGATGCGCCTGCTTCCCGCTGTCATGCTCACGCTGTGCTCGCTGTTCGCCACATCGGCACACGCGTTCTGCGGATTCTACGTCGCAAGCGGTGACGCCAAGCTCTTCAACCACGCCTCGCAGGTGGCGCTCGTACGCGATGAAGACCGCACGGTGCTCACGATGGCGAGTGACTTCAAAGGCTCCCCCAGCGCCTTCGCGCTCGTGGTGCCGGTGCCCACGGTATTGCAGCGCGGGCAGATCCACGTCGCCGAACGCGGCGTGCTCGAGCACCTGGACGCGTTCTCGGCGCCGCGCTTGGTCGAGTACACCGATCCCGATCCGTGTGCGCAGAACCTGCCGCTGGCGGCAGGCCGGCTCATGATGCGCAAGGAAGCAGCCATGGGCGCGGCCATGGACCGGGTCAGTGAAAAGAGCCGCGGCGTCACGATCGAGGCGCGCTACACCGTCGGCGAGTACGACATCCTGATCCTGTCGGCGACGCAATCGCAGGGCCTGACCACGTGGCTGCGCGAACATGGCTACCAGGTACCCGCCGGCGCTGCGCGCGTGCTGTCGATCTATCTCAAGCAAGGCATGAAGTTCTTCGTCGCGAAAGTGAATCTGGGCGAGCAGGCGCGCCTGGGCTTCTCGTACCTTCGTCCGCTGCAGATCGCCTATGAGTCGCCCAAGTTCATGCTGCCCGTGCGGCTCGGCATGGCGAACGCCGATGGGCCTCAGGAGTTGTTCGTGTACGCGGTCACCAAGCAGGGCCGCGTCGAGCCCACGAACTACCGCAACGTGCGTATGCCGGCCGATGCCGAGGTGCCCGAGTTCGTGCAGCAGGGCTTCGCGCACTTCTACCGCGACCTCTTCACGCACCAGACGGCGCTGCAGGGCATGGGCGTGGTCTTCACGGAATACGCCTGGGACATGACGTGGTGCGACCCGTGCGCCGCGCCGCCGCTGAGCGCCGATGAGCTACGCCAACTGGGCGTGTGGTGGGTGCAGGAGAACGGCCCGACGCCGGTGTTCCTCACGCGACTGCATGCGCGCTATGACCGCGCCTCGTTCCCCGAGGACCTGATGCTGCAGACCACCGCGGATCGCACGAACTTCCAAGGCCGCTTCATCGTGCGTCACGAATGGAAGGGCAGCATGGATTGCGCCGCGGCGCGCGCCTATCGCGCCCAGCTCAAGACGCGCCGCGCTCTTCAGGCGCACACGCTGGCCGCTCTCACGGGCTGGTCGCTCGCGGACATCCGCCAGCACATGGCAGTGGGTCCGGACTTCGCGCTGCCGGGTGAACGCACCGCGTGGTGGGACGGCCTGTGGACACGCTGAGCGCAGCGCGCAGCGGGCGCGATGCACGCGAACAGGAGCGTCACCTTGTCACCACGATGGCGTCACCCGGTGACACGCCTGCCGCGCCCGTAAGCGCAGAGGGCGCGCTCGAACGCGCGAATGGCGTGCAGTTGTCACCCTGGCGCGCGGCCGCGCGCTTGGCCCGCGGATTGCAGAGAGCATTCGAACGCAGCAACCGCACACGGCGCCAGCAGCACCGTTGCGCAGCAGAAGAAGCGCCAACGCGACGCAGGCACACGGCGCCGGAGGTGCCGTTGTCTGACGAGGAGGGACCCGTGGCACACACCATGAGCCGCAGCCCTGCAACGCGCGCACTGGACCCGCGCGACCTGCAGATCGTTGCGCTCGCCTCACTGCTTGCATGGGGGCAAGGTCAGCTGGGGTTCGCGGTCCCTCCGTCTTGTATCGCGGCGACGCTGGGCGCGGCGCTGCTCACCCAGGCTCTCGCCAGCCGGGTGACGCGGCTGCCCGCGCCCGCGGCGCCCGTATGGGGGATGGCTCTCCCGTTCGAGCCGCGCTCGGCGCTCATCTCGGCGCTATCGCTATGCCTGCTGCTGCGCACCGCGGCGCCACAGTGGAACGCGCTCGCGGCGATCGTCGCGATCGGCAGCAAGTTTTTGGTGCGCGCGGGCCACAAGCACGTGCTCAATCCCACCAATGGCGCCATCGTGATCCTGCTCGCGTTTGGCGCGCCGGTGTGGGTGTCAGCCGGCCAGTGGGGCCAGACCGCATTGCTGGCGATGATCGTCGCGGGCGCCGGACTCATCGTGGTCACGCGTGCCGCGCGCGCCGACGTGACGCTCGCGTTCCTCGCCGCGTGGAGCGCGGTGCTCTTCGGCCGCGCCGCGTGGCTCGGGCAGCCATGGATCGCGCCGCAACACCAACTCGCCAATGGCGCGACCATGTTGTTCGCGTTCTTCATGATCTCGGACCCGCGTACCACGCCGGACTCGCGCGCGGGCCGCATCGTCTTCGCGGCGCTTGTCGCCCTGGGCGCCGGCGCGGTCCAGTTCCTCCTCTATCGCACGAACGGCCTGCTGTGGAGCCTGTCCGTGTGCACGTTGGCGGTCCCCCTGATCGACCAATGGCTTCCGGGAAGCCGCTACCAGTGGAACGCGCCCGCTCCAAGTGCGTTCTCGCGCGGAGGAACACATGCTGAACCGCTGGCACTTCGTCTGCCTCTGCCTGCTGGCCTGCGCCGCGCCCGCAGCTAGCTTCTGCGGGTTCTACGTGGCCACAGGCGACGCGAAGCTCTTCAATCACGCCGCGCAGGTCGTGCTCATGCGCGACGGCGAACACACCGTACTCACGATGGCGAGTGACTACCGCGGCGACCCGCGGCAGTTCGCGCTCGTGGTGCCGGTGCCGGTCGTGCTCACGCGCGAGCAGGTACGCGTGGCCGATGCGGCGGCGATCGACGCGCTCGATGCATGGTCGGCGCCGCGCCTGGTGGAATATCCGGATGCGGATCCGTGTCCACGGCCGGCGGCTCAAGGCCTGCACTTTCGCGGCGGCCGGGCCAACGAAGTGCGGTTCCAGTTCGAAGGCATCGAGTCGATGAGTGGGTCGGGTCCCGTTCGCATCGAAGCCCGGTACAAGGTCGACGAATACGACATCGTGATCCTGCAGGCCGACGATGCTCACGCCCTGCTCGCGTGGATGAGGGCGAACCATTACAACGTGCCGCAGGCCGCCGGGCCGATCCTGCGCGGCTACATGCGCCAGGGCATGCACTTCTTCCTCGCGCGCGTCGACCTGGGTGAACAAGCACGCCTGGGCTTCCACCGGCTGCGGCCGCTGCAAGTGGCCTACGACTCGCCGCGCTTCATGTTGCCGGTGCGGCTCGGCATGGTGAACGCGGACGGCCCGCAGGAACTGGTCGTCTACGCTCTGTCTCACAAGGGCCGGGTGGAGGCGGCGAACTACCGCGATGCCCGGCTTCCCGAGGCCCTCGAGGTGCCCGACTTCGTCCGCAACGACTTCGCGCGCTTCGAACGCGACCTGTTCGCGCGCACGGCGCAGCGCGAGGGCCTGGGCGTGGTGTTCACGGAGCACTTCTGGCCCGTCGCGTCGTGCGACCCCTGCGCGGGCCGCACGCTCACGCTCCAGGAATTGCGCGGGCTGGGCGTGAGCGATGTCGCGTCGGGCGGCACCGTGTATGTGACGCGACTACACGCGAAGTACGACCGCGCCTCGTTCCCGGAGGACCTGATGCTGCAGGAGACCGCGGACCAGCGGCCGTGGCAGGCGCGCGCGATCCTGCGCCCCGAGTGGCGCGGCGATTGCGGTTGCGAACAGGGCAAGCGCTACGTGGCGTCGCTGCCCGCACGGCGCCGCGCTCAGGCGCTCACGTTGGCCGATGCTGCGGGCTGGGACTTGGCCGCGACGCGCTCTCGCATGGGCGTCGACGACACCTGGCGCCGGCGCGAGGAGCCGCACCCGGACCGCTGGGACATGCGCTGGCCGAAGTGAGGCCCGTACCGGCGCTGCAGCCTAACGCGCCGCGGCGCCGGACTCGGCGGGAGCGCCCAGCGTCTCGCGTACGCGGCGCGCGAGCAGGTCGATCGCGAACGGCTTGGCCAGAAAGGCATCGCCGGTCTCGCCGCCCTGCGACGTGCTCGGCGTGTAGCCTGACATGAGCAGCACCCGCAGGCCGGGATGGGTCATGCGCATGCGCACGGCCAACTCGTGGCCGCCCATGCCCGGCATGACGATATCGGTGAGCAAGAGGTGGATCGCTCCCCGGTGATCTTTGGCGTGGCGCAGTGCTGCGTCGGCATTCTCCGCCGTGAGCGCCTTGTAGCCGAGCCGCCGCAACATCATGGCCACAAGCGAACGCACGGGTTCGTCATCCTCGACCAGCAACACGGTCTCGCGGCCTTCCGGCAGGTCGCCGCGAAGCAGCGTGCGCGTCTGCTCGGGTGCCTCGTGGCGGGGCAGCAGCACGTGGAACGCAGTGCCCTTGCCGGGCGCGCTGTCGATCGTGATGTCGCCGCCGCACTGCTGGACGATGCCATACACCGTGGCGAGCCCCAGCCCCGTACCGCGGCCCATGCCCTTGGTGGTGTAGAAGGGCTCGAAGGCGTGACGCACGTTGTCCTGGTCCATGCCCACGCCGGTGTCGCGCACCTCGAGCCGCACGGCATCGACATCGCGCAGCCGGTCGCCATGTACGGCCAACGTGAGCGTGCCGCCATCCGGCATGGCGTCACGCGCATTGAGCACGAGGTTCACGAGCAACTGCTCGAGCTGGCCCGGATCGGCGAACACCCACGCTGGTCCGTTGGCCGCGGGCCGCAACAACACGATGTTCGCGGGCAACAGGTGCCGCAGCATCGGCGCGAGGCGCTCGAGGATGGCGCCCAGGTCCTGAGCCGCGGGCTGCACCGGCTGACGGCGTGCGAACGTGAGCAGCTGGCGCGTGAGCGCCGAGGCCTGCTCGGCCGCATCGAGCGCCGTGCGCAGTTGCGCCTGCTCCTCGGAGCGGTCGGGAAGCGTGCTCGCGACCAGGTCCACGTACCCGATCACCGCCGTGAGCAGGTTGTTGAAGTCGTGCGCGACACCGCCGGCGAGCCGGCCGATGCTCTCCATCTTCTGCGCCTGCAACAGCTGGGCTTCGAGCCGGCGCCGCGGTGTGACGTCGACGACCTGCACCAGGCACCCGCCAGCTGCATTCGCAGCCGACATGCTCGAGAAGGTCACCTCGAGAACGCGGCCATCCTTAAGTTTCAGCTCCAGCTCCTGAACGCCGCCCGATGCGCGCACCGCGTCCGAGGCGGCACGGAGATGTTCGGCCCCCTCGGCCCCCTCGGCCCCCTCGGCCACCTTGGCGCCAACGGCGTCAATGACTTCGCGGCACTCCCGGCCGAGGACATCGCGCTCGGCATCGAGTCCGAAGATGCCGGTGAAGCTGGGGTTCACGTAGCGGGCCTTGCCGCTCGTATCCATGAAGAGCACGCCGGCGAGGATGCCCCGCATGAGGTTGCCGAGCAGTTCGCCCAGCCCGCGCACATCATCGGCGGCGCGGCGGCGGTCGATCGCGAGAGCGATCTGGTCGGCCACCGCCATGGCCTCGCGCAGGGCCTCGGGGGTGTCGGCGTGCGGCTCGGGGTGGTACAGCATGAGTTTGCCCAGCAACCGGCCCTGCGATTGCAGCGGCACGAACGCGAGCGCACGCACGCCTTCTTCGAGCACCACGTCGCGCAGGCTGCCGAGCGAGGTATCGTTGGCGATATCGACGATCACGACGGGTTTCGCGTCGCGGGTCTCGGGGCGCCAGGGCGTATGGCCTTCGACCGCGTTGCGATAACGCTCGCTCAGGCCGCGCCACGCCTTGAACCGCATGACGCCGTCGGGATCGAAGAGCAGGATGGCCGCACGCTCCACATCGAGCGCTTGCGATACGCAGTCGAGCGCCGCCTCGTACACCTGCGAGGCGGTCTGTGCCCGGCTGACCGATTCCATGAGGCCAAGGAAGGCCTGCATGCGGACCATCGTGGTCATCGCGCTGCTCCCCGGAGGGCGAATGAGCGGATCACGCATCGTCATGACGCGCGTACAAGGCCGGAGCATACGCAGGCGAGAATCGCTTGTCACGTTCAGAAAGTGCCGAATTCCCGCTGCCGTCACTTCTGCAGCGGGGGCCCCACGATCGCCGCCGAGTCCGCCGCGGCGCCCTCCAGACTGTCGGCGAACGCACTCGCCCGGATGCGCTCCCAGTCGGCGGTGTGGTCTCGCGTGCACGTCGTTCTGGGGTCGGTGCCCTTGAGGAACGGCACACGCAACGGTGAGGGACAATCCCTGCGCGCCAGCGAACCGGTCCAGGGATCGATCCACGCGAGCGTCTCGTCGGTGCGCACCGGGAACGGCGTCGCGGGGAAGCCATCCAGAAGCCGCGTCATGACATGCGCCCACACGGGCAGCGCGACCTTCGCGGCAGCAGCGCCCAGGCTGCGCGGCGTGTCGTAGCCCACCCATACGCCGGCGGCCCACTCGGGCGTGAAGCCCATGAACCACGCGTCGTGATAGTCGTTCGTGGTGCCGGTCTTGGCGCCGCAGGGCCGCGTGAATCCGTATTCGGCGCGCAGCGGATACGAGATGCCGAAGATCACCACGTCCTCGAGCATGCCACGCGCGAGCGCCGCGGTCGCCTCGGGCAGTACGTCGATGCGCTTGCGCTCCGGCAGCGGCAGGATCGCGCCGCGCGCATCGCGCACCTCCTGCACGGGCGTGGGCTCGCGCCGCCAGCCGCCATTCGCGAACACCGTGTAGGCGCCGGTCAGCGCGAGCGGCGTCACCTCGTGCGTGCCCAAGCCGATGCTCGCGACCGCCGCAGGCCGGCCCAGCCCGAAGCGCTCGGCGTACTCGGCCACCTTGGCCGCGCCGATACGTTCGACCAGGTTCGCGGTCGCCAGGTTGAGCGACTTCGCCAGTGCCTTGGCGAGCGTCACGGTCGGGTGGTAGTCGCCTTCGTCGTTCTTCGGCTTCCACGGCCCCTCGGGCGTGGCGAACTCGCGCCGCAGGTCGGGGATGGTGTCGCCGGGCGTGAACGCCGGTGCACCGCGACGCGGATCGAGCGCCGCCGAATAGACGACCGGCTTGATCGCCGAGCCCGGCTGGCGCAGCGCCATGGTCGCGCGGTTGAAATCGCCAGGGCCCGCGTCGACGCTGCCGACCAGCGCGCGGATCTCGGCCGTGGGCGCATCGAGCAACACGAAGGCGCCTTCCAATGGCTCGCCGCGGCGGGGATCCTCGCTGCGCACGGCTTCGGTGAGCAAGTCCTCGGCCTGTTGCTGCCAGACCGGGTCCACCGTGGTGCGCACGCGCAAGCCCCAACCCTCGAGCGCGCCATCGGGCAGGTGGCGCGAAGCGTACTGGCGCACCGCGCCCAGGAACGACGAGAAGCGCTCGGCCGGCGGCAGCTGCGGCGCGAGTACAAGCGGCGCGCCCGCGGCGGTCGCCATGCGCAGGGAGTCGATCGCGCCGGTCTCGAGCATATCGTGCAGCACCGCGGCGCGGCGTCGCACCGCCTGCGCCGGACGGCGGAAGGGCGAGTACAGGTTGGGCGCGGGGATCACCGCCACGAGCAGCGCGGCCTGTTCGAGCGAGAGTGAATCGATCGGCACACCGAAGAAACGCTGCGCGGCCACGCCCACGCCGGCGATACCGCCGGCGGCGTCGCGGCCGAAATAGACGCTGTTCAGGTACATCTCCAGGATCTGGTCCTTGGTGAGCAGCACCTCGAGCCCGACGGCGATCGCCATCTCATTGAGCTTGCGGCCGAAGTTGCGCGCATTCCCTAAGAAGAGACCGCGTGCCAGCTGTTGCGTGATCGTGCTCGCGCCCTGCCGCACGCCGCCCGCGCGCAGGTTGGCCGCCAGTGCGCGCGCGTTGCCGCGCAGGTCGAGTCCCCAGTGCTGGCGGAAGCGCCGGTCCTCGGACGAGATCACTGCCTGCTGAAGCGCTTTGGGGATCCGCGCGAGCGGCACCCACTCGCGCCACACGCGCGCGGAGTCCGTGGCGACCGCGAGCAGGACGGGCTCGAGCTCCGGCGGGCGCGAGGTGTCGGGCGGCGCGAATCCGCGCAGGCCGCCCAGGCGCTCGGTCGCGCCCACGCGCGCGCCGGTCAGGCGCACGCGCACACGCTCGGGGCCACCGCCGAAGCCGCGCAGCAGCAGCTCGAGCCCGCCGGCGCGCTGGCGCCATTGGCCCGGCTCGTCCAGCTCGCCGATGACTTCCCGATAGCCGCGCGCCGCGAGTTCCGCCTGCAGGTACGCCGCCGGCATGGGTTCGCCGGCGACCAGCGGCAGGCCGGCGGAATAGACGCGCGAAGGGAACGACCACGACGGCCCGGTCGCACGGCGCGCTGCCAGGGCGCGGACGGCAATGGCGAAACGCAGACCCGAGACCGCGGCCACGGCCAGGACCACGCCGAGCGCCGCGAGCAGCACGAGGCGGAGCTGGCGGGAGCGCGACGGGGCCAAGGATGGCGGTGACGGCGGAGCAGGCATCCTCAAGACTCTAGCAAACGCCCGGACCCGCCGCGGGGGTCGGCCGGCGCATGTGGCCAGTGCGCGCAGCCGCCGACAGGCTTGCCAGAGGCCGTGCGCGCCGCGTAACTTACCCGCTTCGCGCCCTGACCTTTGGCGTTCCCAAGTCCCACCGACCGGGGCTTTCGCGTCTTCTTCGAGGAGAACCTATGCGTGCGTGTCTTCGGTTCGTCGCGCTGACCCTTGCCGCGATGTTCGTGGCGGGTGCGGCCGTGGCCGAGCCCCTGGGCTCCCATTGGCAGCTCTCGCCCATGGGCGGCTACACCATCTTCGACTCCCAGCTGCGCTTCCCGGGCAGCAACCACCCGGTGCGCGACGACCTCTACATCGGCGGCCGCTTCGGCTGGCAGTCCAACTCGTGGGTCGGCCTCGAAGGCGCGGTGGGCTTCACGCCCACGGCCGAGGATGCCGTCTCGGGCGCGCGCGACTTCGACTTCACGCACTACTCGGGCAACCTCGTGCTGTCTCCCGCAAAGGGCCGCTGGGGCAATCCCTATGTGTTCGTCGGTGGCGGCTCCACCACGCTCAAGCCGTCGGTCGGCGAGAAGACCAACACCGGCACGATCGAGTTCGGCGGCGGCGTGAAGCTGTGGATGACCGACGCCGTGGGCCTGCGCTTTGAAGCCCGCGACATCTCGTTCAAGCCGCTCAACAACTACGGTGCGCAGAGCAACGAACACAATGTGGTCATGAGCGCCGGCCTCACGTTCGCGCTGGGCGCCACGCCGCGCGACACCGACGGCGACGGCGTGCCCGATAAGAAGGACAAGTGCCCGAACACGCCCAAGGGCGCCACGGTCGATGCGACCGGCTGCCCCAAGGACTCCGACGGCGACGGCGTGCTCGACGGCCTCGACCAGTGCCCGAACACGCCCAAGGGCGCCACGGTCGACGCCAAGGGTTGCCCCAGCGACGCCGACGGTGATGGCGTGTACGACGGCATCGACAAGTGCGCGGACACGCCCAAGGGCGCCACGGTCGATGCGACCGGTTGCCCGAAGGACTCCGACAACGACGGCGTCCTCGACGGCCTCGACAAGTGCCCGAACACGCCGGCCGGCGCAAGAATCGACAAGGACGGCTGCCCGATCGACAGCGATGGCGACGGCGTCTACGACGGCCTCGACAAGTGCCCCGATACGCCCAAGGGCCTCAAGGTCGATGCCGACGGCTGCCCGATCGTGATGATGGAGAAGGAGACGGAGATGCTCGATACCGGGCTCATCCGCCTGAACGACATCAACTTCGAGACCAACAAGTCCGACATCCTGGCCGAATCGTTCCCGACGCTCGACGCGGTCGGTGCGCTCCTGGTGAAGTGGTCGCAGCTCAAGATGGAGATCGGCGGCCATACCGACTCGCGCGGCGGCGTGGCGAAGAACCAGAAGCTCTCGCAGATGCGCGCGGACGCGGTGAGGACGTACATCACGCAGAAGTACAGCCAGCTCGACGCCACTCAGTACACGGTCAAGGGCTACGGCAAGTCCAAGCCGATCGCGCCCAACACGACGCCGGAGAACATGGCCAAGAACCGCCGCGTCGAGTTCGTGATCCTGAACAAGGACGTGCTCAAGAAGGAAGTCGAGAAGCGTCGCATGATGCTCAAGACCGAGAGCGCGCCGGCGGATTCGACCAAGAAGTAGGCAGACGCTCACAGCAACAGGACGGCCCGGGTCGACGCACCGACCCGGGCCGTTCGCTTGCCTGCGCCGAGGCGCTATTCGCCCAGCGCCTCGAGGTCGGCGAGATCACGCGGCCTGCCTACGGCGCGCTTATTCGTGCGCAGATCGGCGATCCCGATATATGCGCAGTCCGCATCGCCGAATCTCCCCGGCACCCTTGCTTCCCAGGCCTGCTCGAAAGTCAGGCCGGTAAGAGAGGTCAACAGGTCGACGCGGCGCGGCGGCATCCCGATCTGATAGACGACACCGGGAGTCGAAAGGTCTTCGACGGCGAGGTCCTGCAGCGGCGCACCGAATCGCTGCAGCGCGAGCCAGACACGCGATGCGTTCTCGGGTGACGGATCGACCCACAGATCGAGATCCCCCGTCGATCGGGGTTGGCTGTGAAACGTGACCGCGTAAGCCCCGACGATCAGGAACCGGGCATCAGCGTCGGATAACGCGCTCAACAGATCGGTGAAGTCGGGGTTCACCTGTCGGCCATCCTTTGAGCTGCCAAAGTTCAAGGCTCAAGCGCCAAGCGGTCTCGACGCGCTCGGCGGGCGGCACTGCCGACCAGAACTCACGGTCGGAACGCTGCTCCTCTGCACCCATCCTCACGCGGCGCACCGTGACGCCGGGCCGTAGCGGAGATTCCATCCCTTGATTGTAGCACGGCACCGCACCGACCCGGGCCGTTCACTTGCCTGCGCCCGCGCGCTGCGGCAGGCTGCGCCGCGTCTGGAACACGCGCCCGACCAAGCTCGAAGGATGGCCCCGTGTCGATCGATGGTGAAGAGGATCTGCAGGGCCTGCTGGCGGCGGGGCGCGCGGTGCGCGCGGCGCTCGAGGCCATGCGCGCCGCGGTGCGCAGCGGCATCACGACGGCGGAGCTCGATCGCATCGGCGAGACCGCGCTGCGCCTGCATGGTGCGCGCTCGGCGCCGAAGCTCGTGTACGACTTCCCGGGCGCGAACTGCATCAGCGTGAACGATGAGATCGTGCACGGCATCCCGTCGCGCAAGCGGGTGCTTGCGGACGGCGACCTCGTGAAGCTCGACGTGACCGCCGAACTCGCCGGCTACATGGCCGACGCAGCCATAACGGTGCCCGTGGGCGTGATCCCGGCCCGCGCGCAGAAACTCATCGATTGTGCCGAGCAGGCGTTCCACCGCGCGATGCGCGAGGTCCGCCCGGGCAAGCGCGCGTTCGAGGTGGGCCGCGTGATCGAGGACTTCGTGCGCGAACAGGGCTTCTCGGTCGTGCCCGTGCTGCAGGGCCATGGCATCGGCCGCACGATCCACGAAGAGCCCATGATGCCGAACTGGCCCGACCCCAACGCGCGCGGCTGGCTTACCGATGGGCTGGTGATCACGGTGGAGCCCATCATCACGATGGGATCGGGCGATAGCTATGAAGCCGACGATGGCTGGACGATCAAGTCCACCGATGGCTCGCTGGCCGCGCACTTCGAGCACACGCTCGTCGTGCGCAACGGCCAGCCGTTGTTGCTCACCGCGGCGTAGTCGCCACGGCCCGCCGCGCCCTCACGCGATCTCCCAGCGCACGGCGAAGCGCCGCGCGAGGAACAGGAACAGCACCGTGAAGCCAAGCAACGCACCGACCTGAGGTGCGAGCGCGGACACGGGAGCCTCGCGCCAGAAGACCTTCAAGTAACCATCGAGCGCCCAGGCGTTGAAGCCCACCAGCGACCATTTCTGCATCCACTCGGGCATGAGGAAGCGCGGGAACATGCTGCCGCCCAGCGCCGAGAGGCTGAGCACGATCAGGTTCGTCATGCCCTGCAGCTGCTGGCGCGTGCGCGCCGCGGTCGCCAGCGTGAGGCCGAACGCCGCCGAACACAGCGCGGTCGCCACGGTCATGACCGCGAATCCCGGCAGGTGGGTGGCGAGCGGCAGATGGAACGCGAAGGCCGCCCATAGGAACATGACCACGATGC
Source organism: Candidatus Eiseniibacteriota bacterium (assembly GCA_025360715.1). Taxonomy (GTDB): domain Bacteria; phylum Eisenbacteria; class RBG-16-71-46; order RBG-16-71-46; family RBG-16-71-46; genus CAIXRL01. The sequence continues at coordinate 42,221 of JANYBS010000165.1, forward strand.
CGAGCACGCCGAGCCCCGTGATGTAGAGCCACTTCGAGAGCAGCAGCGTGTTCATGCCGGCGCCGGTCGACAGGACACGTTCGAGCGTGCCCGATTCCGTTTCTTCGATCAGCACGCCGCCCGCCGCCGAGGCGCTGAACATGAGGAACATCACCGCGATGCCGGCGGCGTAGAACGACACCATGCCGTTACCGCCCTCGTGCTTCTCACCGACCACCTGCTGCTCGTCGATCGGTGCGGGCATGACCTTCTTGGCGCGCTCCGCCAGGCTGCCCTGCGGCGGCGCCACACCAAGCCCCGCCTGCGCGGCGAGTTCGTCGCCCATGCTGATCGCGGCGTATTGCATCTCGCCTTCGATCACGCGCGGCGCCACGGGGTCCGAGGGATCCGCGAGCATGATCGTATGCACTCCGCGCCCGTCGAAACGGCCGAGCGACGTATCGATGCCCGCCGGCAGCACGAGCGCCACCGACGTCTCGCCGGAGCGCACGAGCGCCGTGGCGCGCGCGCGATCGATCGGCACCTCGGGCGCCTTGTCGCCGGCGCCGGCAGGCCGCTCGCCGGTGTGCACGCGCAGGCCCTTCTCGCTCTGCAGCGTCTTGATGAGCGCGCGGCTCGCGTCGGTGTGCGACTCATCGACCACGTACACCGTGACGCGCGTGGTACCGCCGTCGCCAGCGCGGCCGCCGAAGATCACCGCGAAGATCGAGAAGAACGCCACGGGAACGATGAACAGCATCACCTGCGCCGCGCGGTCGCGGCGAAGGCGGGTCCAGGAGGCTCGCATGAGAGGGAGGATCATTCGCGCAGGTCCTTTCCGGTGAGCGCCAGGAACACGCTCTGCAAGGTGGCGCCGCGGACTTCAAGGTCGCGCACGGCGAGCTTCTGCTGTTGGAGCGCCGCGAGCAGCGCGGGCAGCTCAGCGGTGACATCGTTCACGGTGGCCGTGAGCGCGAGCCCGCCTGGCTCGAGCGTGAAGCCCGCTGGCGCGCGACTGGCGGCCTGCGCCAGGTCCACGCGCACGCGCTGTCCCGCAAGCCCGGCGCGCTGGATCATCTCGGGCAGCGTGCCGCTGGCGATCGCCTCGCCGTGGTCGATCACCACGATGCGATCGGCGCGGCCCTCGGCTTCCTCCAACTGGTGCGTGGTCAGCAGCAGCGCCGAGCCTTGGGCGCGCAAGCCGCCGAGCATGTCGTGGATGCGCTCGCGGCTCTGCGGGTCGACGCCCACGGTCGGCTCATCGAGCAACACGACCTTGGGCTCGTGAAGCACGCCGCACGCCAGGTTGAGCCGCCGCTTCATGCCGCCCGAGTAGCCCGCGACCGGCTCCTTGGCGCGGTCGATGAGCCCGGTCCATTCAAGCGCCCACGCCGTGCGCTCGCGCAGGCGCTTACCCGAAAGGCCATGCAGCTGCCCGAACAACTCCAGGTTCTCGCGCGCGGTGAGCAGGCCATAGAGCGCCAACTCCTGCGGCACCACGCCAAGCCCTTCGCGCACGGCGCCGGGGACCAGCACCTTGCCGAACAGGCTGATGCGGCCGGAATCGAGCCGTACGCGGCCGGCGAGCGCGCGGATGAGCGTGGTCTTGCCGGCGCCGTTGGGCCCGAGCAGCGCGAGCATCTCGCCCTCGCGCAGGTCGAACGAGAGCCCGCGCAGCGCCGCCGTAGCGCCGAACGTCTTGCGGGCATCCTGGACCTCGAGGACTGCGGGTCGTGTGGTGGTCGTTGCCATGCTGACTGCCATATTCCCTCCGGTCGGCGGGGGCGGCCATCGCCCTGTGCCGCGTGACACAAGAGAGAATCGCCGCTCGCGCCAGCGCCGGATAGAGCGAGGCGGCGAATGGTCGTTCCGGGGCGGCGAACGGTCATGGTGGGCGGCTGGCGGGGGCCGGCGCCCGTGCCGGGTCCGCGCCCGGTTGCCGCTCCGCCGCGTTCGTCCTATCGTCCCGGCACTGCTTCGCGCACCTCGCACGACACCGATGTCCTGCTCCCATGGCCCACAGGAGGTGGCCCGTATGCGCATGCGATCCCTTACCCCGTTCCTGCTGTTCGCGGCACTCCTCATCCCGAGTGCTCCGGCGCACGCCGCCCCCGAAGGCTCGTACCGCTGGGTCACGCCGGTCGTCGGCTGGGCGAAGTTCTCCGACCGCCTCCTCTATCCGGCGGACTCCCTCAAGGACGCGCCGCTCTTCGGGCTGCGTATCGGCCGTTCGTTCCAGGAGAACTGGGCGCTCGAGCTGGCCGGCGCGTATTCGCCCACGAAGGAAGCCGCGTATCCCGACCGCGACGTCACCTACATGAACGGTTCGCTGAACCTCATGTACACGCCGGCGCGCTGGAAGGCCGGCGACCTGTACTTCGCCGCCGGCGCCGGCTACTCGCGCCGCAAGGCGAAAGACTTCACCGACCTTCATGCCGGCACGTTCGAGCAGGCGATCGGCTGGCGCTCGTGGTGGAATGACCACTCCGGCATCCGCCTCGAGGCGCGCAACAGCCTCAACATGGCGAACCATCGCTGGGAGCGCTCCGACAAGAGCGACCTGCACTTCCTGGCCGGCCTCGACTTCGTGTTCGGCGGCAAGCCCAAGGATACCGATGGCGACGGCGTGCCGGACAAGAAGGACAAGTGCCCGAACACGCCCACGGGTGCCAAGGTCGATGCGACCGGCTGCCCGACCGACGCCGATGGTGATGGCGTGTGGGATGGCCTCGACAAGTGCCCCGACACGCCTAAGGGCGCGACCGTCGACGCGACGGGTTGCCCCAAGGATTCGGACGGAGATGGCGTGTATGACGGCCTCGACCAGTGCGGGAACACCCCCAAGGGCGCGATGGTCGATGCAAAGGGTTGCCCGACCGACAGCGACGGTGACGGCGTGTGGGACGGTCTCGACAAGTGCCCGAATACACCCAAGGGCGCCAAGGTCGATGCCGACGGTTGCCCCACCGACGCCGACGGCGACGGCGTCTTCGACGGTCTCGACAAGTGCCCCGACACGCCCAAGGGCGCCAAGGTCGATGCCGACGGCTGCCCGATCGTGGTCACGGAGAAGGAGACGGAGCTGCTCGACACGGGCATGATCCGGCTGCAGAACGTGAACTTCGAGACGGGCAAGAGCGACCTGCTTCCCGAATCCAAGCCGATCCTCGATGACATCGGTCCGATCCTGCGCAAGTGGCCGCAGTTGCAGATCGAGGTCGGTGGCCACACCGACTCGCGCGGCACGCAGGCCAAGAACCAAGCGCTCTCCGAGGCGCGTGCGAAGGCCGTGCGGGACTACCTCACGCAGAAGTTCCCCGACATCGTCGCGAGCCAGCTCACGTCGAAGGGCTATGGCGAGAGCAGGCCGATCGCTCCGAACAAGGGTGCGGCGAACATGGCGAAGAACCGCCGCGTCGAGTTCGTGGTGCTCAACAAGGACGTGCTCAAAAAGGAAGTCGAGAAGCGCAAGCTGCTCCAGAAGTAGGCGCTTCTCGCAACACCACGCGGCCCGGGGCAGCACGCTCCGGGCCGCGTTGCTTTGCCCGCTGTGTGGGCTAGGATGCTCGCGATCCCACACCACCCGCTTCCTTCCGCCAGCGAGGCATGCATGACCATCGCCACTCCGCACTTCACCGGCGCCGATGTCGACGAGCTGATCGCCGTCCGCCGCGACCTGCACCAGCATCCCGAGTTAGGGTTCGAGGAAGTGCGCACCGCCGGCATCGTCGCGACGAAGCTGCGCGCGCTCGGCCTGGAGCCGCGCACCGAAGTGGGCCGCACGGGCGTGATGTGCACGATCCGCGGCGGCAAGCCGGGCCGCACGGTGCTCTTGCGCGCCGACATGGACGCGCTGCCCATCCAGGAAGAGAACGACACGCCGTACCGTTCGCAGAGCGCCGGCAAGATGCATGCGTGCGGGCACGACTGCCACACGAGCATCCTGATCGCGATCGCGAAGCGCTTGGTCGCACAACAGAAGGACCTCGCGGGCACCGTGGTGCTGTGCTTCCAGCCCGCCGAGGAGCTCGGCGGCCCCAAGGGCGGCGCCGAGGCCATGATCCAGGACGGCGCGCTGGACCCGAAGCCCGATGCGGCGTTCGGCCTGCACGTGTGGCAGGACCTGCCGCTGGGCGTGGTCGGCGTGACCGAAGGGCCGTGGATGGCCGCGGTGGACGAGTTCACCGTGACGGTCAAGGGCAAGGGCGCGCACGCGGCGATGCCGCAGGGCAGCATCGACCCGGTCGTGTGCGCGGCGCACATGGTGACGGCGCTGCAGAGCCTGGTGAGCCGAAACACCGATCCGTTCCAGCAGCTGGTGGTGAGCGTGACGCAGCTGCGCGCGGGCTCGGCGTTCAACATCATCCCCGAGACCGCTTGGTTCAACGGCACGATCCGCCTGTTCGACCGCGAGCTGTGGACGCGCGTGCCGGGCCAGTTCGAGCGCGTGGTCAAGGGCGTTGCTGCCGCCTTCGGCTGCGAAGCGGATATCCTGTACGAACGCGGCAACATGCCCACCGTGAACGACAAGGCCATGTGCGCCTTCGCCCGCACCGCTGCCACCGAGGTGGTCGGAGCTGCGAACCTGCGCGACGACGTGCGCACCATGGGCGGCGAGGACTTCTCTTCTTTCTTGGCGCGCGTGCCCGGCGTGTTCATCGCCGTGGGTTCACGCAACGAGGACAAGGGCCTGGTCCATGAGCATCATCATCCGCGCTTCGATGTGGACGAAGAAAGCCTGCGCATCGGCGCCGAGATCCTGCTGCGCACCGCGCTGAACTACCTGGCGTCTTAAGGCCATGAGGAATCCCATGCTCGATATGCACCTGCTCTGGCGGCACACCGCCCGTTTCGCACTGATCACCACGCTCACGTTCATGTGCGCCGGAGGTGCACAAGGCTCCGATGCCGAGCCCGATGCCGCCTATCGTGACGCGCAGTTCCTGCTGCGCGCCGCTATCCGCGACACGGCCGGTCATGGCGACGATTCGGCGCGGCTGGACTCGCTCGGCCAAGCGTACTTCCGGCTCGCGCGCCTGAACGATGCCGCCACCGTGCTGCGCCGCGCCGTCGCCGCGCAGCCGCGTGATCACGCGGCGTTTGCCACGCTGGGGCGCATCGCGCTCTGGCAGGGCCGCACGGCCGAGGCCGACAGCCTGCTCGCTGCCGCTGGCGACGCCGAAGGCGCACCCGACGATCGCTATGACGCCGCGATCCGCCGCGGCGACTGGAAGGCGGCCGCCGGCCAGGCCGAGGCGATGAACGATGCCGGCCGCCGCGAGCTGCTGCAGAAGCTCGCCGGTAGCGAGCCCTACAAGCTGCGCGATGGCCGCGAGAGCGGGCGCGTGTTGTTCGAGCGGGCGTGGCCCGTGCCGCTCGTGCCGGTCAAGGTGAATGGCCTGAGCGTGCTCATGGCGGTCGACCCCGGCGTGCCGGGGTTGATCGTGGATCCCGCGGTGATGCGCTTGCAGCACCTGCTGCCGATCGCGGGTGAGTCGAGCGTGCTGTGGAACGGCACGCGCACAGGCGTCAAGCACGCGTGGGTGCCGCGATTCGAGATCGCGGGCATGGCGATGACCGACGTGCCGGCCGACGTGCTGCCGATGCGGCGTTACAGCTTGGACGTGAATCCGCAGGGCGTCACGATCGGCGGGATCATCGGCCTCGCCGTACTCGAACGCTTCGGCGCGACGATCGACTTCAAGACCCAAGTACTCGAGCTACGCCGTCCGGGCGTGGCGTATGCGCCGCAAGGCCAGCGCGTGACATTCGAGCGCTGGGGTGAGAGCGAGCTCATGATCTACGGCAGCGTGAACGGCGGCCGTCGCATGGCGCTGCAGCTGGGCACGGGCCTGCCGGGCGCGGCGCTGGGCTCGGCCGAGTCGGTGTTCGACGAACTGAGCCTCAAGCCCAGCCGCGTCGGCAACCTCATCAAGGGCGCGGGCACGTTCCTGCAGGGCCGTTCGTGGGACGCGGTGCCGGTGCCGACGATCGCGCTGGGCGCCGTCGTGCGCGACCGCGCGAATGGCTGGTCCGGGGTGATGTCGCAAGGCGAGCTCTGGCGCTACGGCGCGCGGCGCGACGGCCTGCTGGGTGCCGAGATGTTCCGCAACCGCCGCGTCACATTCGACTGGGCCAAGCAGGTGCTGGTGTTCGAAGGCGATTGACGCGGCCCTCTCGCCGTTGCTCGTCGATCTCATGCTCGGGCACGCCTTGCTTGTGATTGGAGCGTGACGATCTGCGGGCGATCGGGCGCCAACGCATCGAACAGGAAAGACCGCCGTGGAGTAGAACGCCGCACCGATGTGGCGCCGCGCCCGCGCGCGCCCCTATATTGCGCGCATGCGTCCTCTCGTGCTGCCGCGTGTGCTGCGTTCATTCTTGGTGCTGGCGCTCGACGCCGCGTTGCTCGCGTTGGGCCTGGGCGGGCTGGCCGCGCTGCTGCACGAACCGCGCGCGCTGGCGCTGCTCGCGGCGTGGGGCATCGGCGGCGCGGCGCTCGCGGCCAAGGCACCGGTGCGCGGCGGCGAGACGGTGGCGGTCGAGAAGGACCCGGGCGTCATGGTGATCCTGTTCTTCGCACCACTACTCACGCCACTGGTAGCGGCACTCGGCGCGCAGCACCATCTGTGGCGGCTGCCCGGCGCGCCCGCGTGGGGATGGGCCGGCGTGGCGCTCGCGGCCTGCGGCTTCGCGTTGCGCATCGCCGCCATGTCGCAACTTGGGACGCGATTCTCGCCATTGGTGGCGGTGCAGCGCGAACACACGCTGGAGACGCGCGGGCTCTATGGCGCGATCCGCCACCCCGGGTACCTGGGCGCACTACTCGGGTGCTTGGGCTCGGCGCTCGCATTCGACTCCGCGCTCGCGCTGCCGCTCTTCGCGATCATGCTGGGCGCGGAGCTCGCGCGCATGCGCCGCGAAGAGGTGCTGCTCGCGCGGCATTTCGGCGCGCAATGGGGCGCTTACGCCGCGCGCACCGGCGCGCTCTGGCCGCGGGCGTTCGGCGGGCGCTGATGCGCGGGCGCGGCCGGGGCGCTCTGCCGGGGCGCTCTGGCCGTCGCGGCCGCTGTGCACTAGAGTGTCGCCCATGCGCATCGTCTACCATGTGATGTCGGCCCCGCAGCCACTCGGCCTGTTGTTCATCGCAGCCACCGAGCGTGGCGTGCGCTATGTGGAATTCATGGACAAGCGCAGCCTCAAGCGCACGATCGCTGGTCACGCGAGCGAGAACCCCGGCGCGACCTGGGAGCCCAGCGTGCGCGAGATGCGGCCGCTCGCCGAGGCGCTCGAGCAGTACTTCTGCGGCGCCGAGAGCGATCTGCGCTTTGCGCTCGATCCGGTGGGATCCGCCTTCCAGATCGCCGTGTGGAAGGCGCTGCTCGAGATCCCTTACGGCCAGACGCGCAACTATGCGCAGATCGCCACCGCCGCCGGCCAGCCCAAGGGCGCGCGCGCGGCCGGCCTGGCGTGCAACCAGAACCCTGTCGCCATCCTGATCCCGTGTCATCGCGTGATCGGCGCCGACGGCAAGCTCGTGGGCTACAACGGCGGACTGCCGCGCAAGAAGTTCCTGCTGGGATTGGAATCGCGCTTCAAGAACATGGCGCCCATGGAAGGCGACAATGTGATCGCCGAGGCCGCCGTGAAGGTGTCCAAGGCGAAGCCGGCCGCGAAGGCGGTCACGAAGAAAGTGCCCGCCCGTAAGCCAGTGGCGGGTGTCGTGCGCAGCATGGCCAAGCCGGCCAGGAGCACGCCCAAGGTCGCGCCCAGGAGCGTGATCAGGCCGGCCGCGAAGCCCGCGTCCAAGGCGTCCTCGCGCAGTCGCGCCGCTGCCGCACCGGCCGCAAAGAACCTCAAGCTCTCCGCGTCGCCCGCACGGCGCGGCTCTCGCTGATCAACGCTCAAGACCGCCGACCGGCTCCGCCAGTCG